>CAZQQD010000068.1:0-2659 GCA_964595355.1 uncultured Ignavibacteriaceae bacterium
TTTGTGCAGTCCTGAGCCTGCAAACAGAATTCCGGAGTTCGTCTATATCAACGGGTTTAAGGAGATAATCAAATGCTTCATTTTTAATTGCTTTTATGGCATACTGGCTATATCCCGTCACCAGTATAAATTCCGGGAAAACATTCTCTTCCCTGATCTTTTTTATTATGTCGAATCCGTTGTAATCGGGCATTTCAACATCAAGAAAGACTACATCAGGCATCAACTTAACCACGGTCTTTATACCGCCTTCACCGCTGGTTTCACAACCGGTGACTTTTATGCCCGGGATCTTTTCAAGAAGATCCTGCAGTCTGTTGCAGGATTCAATTTCGTCATCAATTACTACGCAGGAGATGGTCTTTTCTTTTAATATCATACCATTCATCCTAAAAACACTTTTACATTAATTTCCGTTCCATCCGGCCTCTCTTTTTTATCCATTTTATCAATAATCTGGTAAGTAATTTTCCGGCCGCTGAGTTTATAGTTCAGCTCAAGAATCCGGTCCAGTATCCCAAGCCCTTTACCTGTTGTTTCAATTTCAATATTCTCTGCCTTCTTTCTGCCAACACCGTTATCCGATATTATAAATTCATAAAAATCTTTTTGCCTTTTGATCAATATCTTTAGCAGGCCATCCTTTTTAAGATGCCTGATACCGTGTTTTATTGCATTCTCAACAAAGGTGTAAATTATCATCTTCGGGACTTTGAGGTTCAGGTCTGCATTTTCGTCAATGTTAATCTCATATATGAATTTATCGTTCTGCCTGATTTTCTCCAGCTCAATAAAGTTTTTAGTATAATCGAGTTCTTCAGCCAAAGTTGTAATTATTTTATCGGAATTCAGGACTGTTGCCCGCAACATTTTGCTGTACTTGCCGAAAATATAATCTGCTTTATCAAAATCTTTCCTGTAAAACAATGATCCTATAGAGTTAATTATGTTAAGAGTAAAATGAGGATCTATCTGGTTCTTGATAGATTTCAACTGGAGCTCAATAATCTTTTTTTCAGTCTCATATTTTAATTCGGCCCTGTGCTTTTGTGCTTTTTGCAGGAGGAGTATAAAGAAATAGGTAAGCATTAATATTAAACCATAAACAGCATATTTAAAATAATAGAGGTAATTAAATTTGTATGTCAATTGGAATTCCCGTTTGTCTGAGACCAAGTCCAGCTCGGGAGGATCATTTCCGTTCAGCTTTACCGAGTAATTATTGATTCGCCCTAATCCTTCACAATCGGCTAATGCATAACTGCTGAAGTCACCTGATGTGATAACCAGTTTACCGGGCTTCCTGTCTATAAATATTACTTCTTTTTTACCATCCCCGTTCATATCAGCAGTAAAGTAATTGTTACCCTTAAGTATAGGGATCTCTATTTTTTCTACTGTATTAAGTTTATAATCGATCTTGTCAATCTCACCGTACGGTTTAAATAAATAAAAATGGTCACATACCCTGTCGGGTGCATACATAGCGGCCTGCGCCAGCTGAGGCGTAATTTTGAAGTCCTTTTTTTTAACTAACTTAAAACCAGAATCGAACAAATAAAATGTACAGGGATGATTTTTTGCTCCTCCGTAAGCGTTGTATACAGCAAAATATTTTTGTCCTTTTACATTTAAGCGTGCTATGTAAGAGCCCCCGGGATAGTAGCCTATTTTAACAGGATTGAACAAAAATCTTATATTTTCATTAAAACCTACAAGCCACGAATACATATCGGTATAAGGTTCGTCCGGGCTGCTGTTTCCCACTGCTGAGCTTACAAAAACCATATTCAACCTACTATTAACAGTATCTAATACAAACGAATGATTTAATGCAGCAAAGCATTTCCCGGATCTTATGATTGAAGAATCAGCCGGATCAAATTTGAATACTCCTCTCGGTTGAACTGAGTATCCCGCTGTAATTGAGAAATAAAATTCTTTAATTCCGTCCTTATTAGAATCATAGAAACAGATCGGCCAGATACTGCCATCGATCCCCTTATTTTTCGGTCTGTAATCAACAACAAATTTCCCTTTCGCAATAAATTTTTCATTTAAGGGGCTCAGGCAATTCAGGTAAATTTTATTATCATTAAACGTAAAAAGATATATAACCTTAGGACCACCTTTTTTATAATTGCAAAGGATGGCTTTGTCCGTCCACATAATTTTACCTGGAAAATTCCATTGATCGATTATCCTGCTACCCTTCTCAACCATCAGGTAACAATTATCCTGTTTCAGTTGCCCTGTTTCAATTCGCTCACTTATCCCATCGTTATCAAAATCTCCATAATAAAATTGCTGTCTTTCCTTTTTCCATCTTTCGTTGCTTATATCGACATTATATTTATTAAATATTGGAGGCAGATAAAAAACCAGTACAATGGTTATTACCAGGCTTAAAAATATCGGATGGGAAAGAAGATTAGTTAATTTAAAATCTCTCTTTACAAAAAATGATTTTATTCTATGAGAAATGTTATTATTTATAATTGCCCTCATTGCCCTTAATAATACATTCAAGAAACTAATGATATTATAAAGAGAACATTTGAACCAGAGATACGGTTCGTCAGATTATTTATTTACACTCTGACTTCAGAATAGTAACTGTCAGCCCCCCTGAGGAAATCAAAATAGGAATAGTACACAA
>CAZQQD010000068.1:2759-16627 GCA_964595355.1 uncultured Ignavibacteriaceae bacterium
CCGGGAGTAAGAATTTTTTCTGCCAGCAGCGGGAAAGCCAGAACCGGCTGTTCCATATTTGGAATCAATGCACGCGAATATAAACCGGTTGATGTAGTGAGAAAATCGAACAAAGCCCAAAAACAGATTGAAATTAATATTCCCTTTTTTGCAATGTCACCTGTTTTAGCCGCGTAAGCTCTTTGATGAAACCCAGGGTCAGCAAATGTCCACAGTGCAATCAAAAACCAGACTATCAGGTAGGTAGGAGTTGCGCCGCCGGTTAATGAAAGATGCTGTGGCGGAAGTGAGTGTACAAGAAAATTTGTCCCGCCGAGGGTAAGGTAGCAAAAAATCAAAATTACAATAAATGCCAGGAACATAATAAAGAACTGGAATGAATCCGTATAAACACTGCTCCTGAAGCCCCCTTTAAATAAATAGGAAAGTGAAAGTATGAGACTGATTACGAGACTGTAAATAATATTTATATTAAATATCAGCGATATCAGGCTGGCGGTCATTAGTAAATAAGGTGCGGGAGATACAAGAATAAAAACGAGCACCGCCGAGATTAATCCCGCTTTCTTTCCGTATGTGTCAGAAAGTTTATCCGGAATTGTAAAGAGTGAAGCTTCACGAATTTTTTTGGCAAAAAATAACGCAAACAAAAATGCGAAGAGATAATATGGAAATCCCTGTGTGAACCAGCTCTCTATTCCGTATCGGTATGTAAACTCACCAACACCGAGTATTCCCCCATACCATGCAGAAACTGTAGTAAGCACAAATAATAGCAAACCGAGTTTTCTCCCTGAAAGCAGGTAATCGTCTGCTTCGCTTTTAGTACCCTTCCCTGAATAAAACCCGATCGCAACTACGACGGATAAAAAAACTATTATAACAACAATATCTAAAAGACTAAAAGAGACCATGTTTCTTTACTGTGTTAAAATCTCTAATGACAAAGATTATTCCTCCAGTAATTTTTAAGCTTACGAAATCGGATAAAGCAACATTGCTTGTACTTTCTTTTTTACCGAAAGGAAGGGAAACTCGATTAAGGGAATACTTCAAGCCTTTTGAAGTTATTTTTGTTTTTTCATTAATGCCATAAAGTGAGAATATTTCACCGGGACAGGTTTTTATTTCGACATTGCCTTTATACGCAGTGAGTAATGATCTTTCAGAAATTATCCTGATATTAATTTTAGTAAAATATTTAAGAACAATTCCAAGATTACAAATTGTGTGGTCAAGCCGATCACCTGTTACTCCCGTCATTACTACATTTTGTATATTTTTTCTGATGGCAAACTTCAGGCATTTCTCGATGTCAGTATCATTTTGTCTTTTTATCTTAATAATTATTGATTTGCTTTTATAAAATTTCAGGGTTCTTTCAGAGATAGAATCAAGATCCCCGATGATGAAATCAGGAACTATACCGAGTTTTCTTGCTGAATTTGCACCTCCATCTGCACAGATTATCTTTGAATAATTTTCCCTTCTGAGATACTCAATAATATCTTTGCGGGGAGATTTGCCGTTACCGATGATTATACAGTTTTTCATTATTTTTGAATCTATAGAATTCTTGTAGGGCTGTCTAAAAAGTACTAATTTATTGGAAAATAGAACACGGATGAACACAGATTAAACGGATTTTCACCGATTTTAAAATAAGAAATTACTTTTTTAGTCGGCCCTACAATTTTTATATCACATGTAAATTATAAACCTATTTCCATTCCAACCAGGAAATTCCTGTCAGCTGCAGGGAAAAATTCACCGCCGATTGCATTTGCTGAATATAATTTGTCAAAAATATTATTAACCTGGAAATAAATTTTTGAATCCGTTAATGAATTAAACAGCTTAAACTGATAACTCGCAATCATATTAGCATTAAAATAAGCATCATTTACATTATCTGTATAACTTACAAATCCGGGATAAGTATTCAGATACTTAAGCAGGTTTTCATCATAGTTATCTGAGTAGAATTTTCCGACATATTTTCCTGTCAGCCGGAAATAAAAATTATTCTTGTTATATGATATTCCGAGGTTTGCCAAAAAGTCCGGGAAACCGCTAATCCTGTTGCCGCTAAGGTTGATTACATCAGCAGCGTTCAAATAGTACTTGCCATCCTTTATTTCGTTTTTGCTGTACGTAGCATTAGCATAAATTGAAATCCCTTCATTCAACTTTAAATTAATTGATAACTCGATTCCACGATGAAGAGTTTGAGAAACATTTCCTGTGATCGGCTGACCATAAATATCTACCTTGCCGTTTTTGACAATTTCATTATCGAAGATCATATAAAATAAATTTAATGTAGCGCTGATATTGTTTGTGTTTAAAGAGGCGCCAAATTCAATATCGTTCATAGTTTCAGGTTTAACAAGCGGCTCGTTAAAATTGTAACTGCTGTCCGGATTCAATTCAAACTGCGGAGTTGCACCGCCCGTTGCTTCATCAGCATTATAATAATTTGATAATCTTGGTTCCCTTGAAACCCTTGCAAACGATAAATAAAAATTCTCTTCAGGATTTATTTTATAATTTATTCCCAATCTCGGATTAAAAAAAAGATTGCTTACCCGGAAGTCAGTGCCAATATATCTCTCATCATATAACTTATACTTATGATACGCCAGTTGCACTTCTCCCAATAAATTAAATTTATCATTAATATCATAGGTTTCATGGACAAAACCATTTATTATATCTTTTCCACCCTTGTAATAATAATACCTGTAATCTTTGGTAACTCCCGGAGGAAGATTTTCAGCAAAACTTATGCTCCCCCAGTGAGTAGATTTATGTAACCTGAATTCACCACCTAGGATCAGTTCACCTTTATTTTGCTTTATGCTAACTCTTGGTATCCACCCATACTGAGTATTTTCAACCTGTGCACGGATCAATGTATTTTTTGGATTTCCATTAGGATTGAAGCCATTAGCGTGTGTTAACCTCAAATACGTTGTATCAGCCCATGAACCGTCAAAATCAAAAAAGCCGTTACCTATTACAAGAAATAAAGCGGAATTAATTGTTACCTTATCACTTAATCGATATTCATTTAATATTTCAAAATGAGGCTGTGAAAAATTCTCTATTTCACTTGGACGTCTTTCCAGCGTATATGTATATTTATTATTGCCTGCTTCCCAATATGAATAGTTTGCAGTTCTTAAGTCTCTATTCTTTACTGCGAACTTCGGCAAACCTGTATATGCCAGACCATCGGCGATAGGACCTCCATAAAAATTTACCTGTGTGGTAAGATTTTTATCATACCTGACCGCTGAAATATGATATGAAGTAAAATCTATCCAGCTTTTTTGCCGGTACCCGCTGCTTAATGTTCTGGAAAGGTTTACATAAACAGAATATTTATTGTCGATCAGTCCGCTTGAAAAAGAGGCAGAATATTTTCTTGTATTAAAACTCCCGATTGAAGCAGAATAAACCTGTTTTGGTTCATTTGAAAAGGGAGAAGTAATAATATTAATAGAACCTCCGATTGCAGGATAGCCCATAACTCCAGAGCCTGCTCCCCGTTGAACCTGGATTAATTCCGCACTTGCCAGTAAATCGGGAAAATCGAGCCAGTAAACATTATGATCTTCAGGATCATTTTGAGGAATTCCGTTTATCGAAACAGAGATTCTTCTCTGATCGAATCCCCTGATGCTTAAATAGTTATATCCCAGCCCGTTGCCGTTTTCAGAATAAAACGTTGTAGAAGGTAGTGATCCAAGGAATTGAGGTATATCCTGCAATGTATAATTTTCCTTGATCTCTTTTCGTTGGACTTTATTAAATGCCAGTGGAGTTACTCCCTCTTTCCCGACGCTTCCTTCTATAAGAACTGTCTGTGCCGGAATTACTTTTGGCTTTAATCTAATTGTGATATTGTTTTGAACTGTAGTGGAAACTCTGTATTCAAAATCAGAATACCCGACGTAACTTATAATTAATATATCATTTACCAGTAAATTACTGAACCTGAAAATTCCGTTTTTATTTGTTGTAGTTCCTATGGAATTATTTTTTTTAAGCACAAGATTTGCTCCGGGCAACGGCTGCCCTGTATTCCAATCAACAACCTTTCCCTCTACTGTAACATTTTGTGCGCGCAAAAGAATTGCTGAAAACAAAAAAAGACCAATTAAGATTTTCATTTACTATCACCTCCTGAAACTAAAAAAGCCGTTTAATATCCGAAATATTCATTCGGAGAAACGGCTAAAAATCTTATTAAGGTCTTTACCCCGTTTCCCTACGCTGGAATTATCCAGATCAGGTTAAAGGGTATTATCTCAGATATCCCGAAGATTCGGGATAACACCCCTAACGGCTAATTACAATATTTAATAATCGTCAAACTTATTAAGAACTTTGAATACAATACTAACTTAAAATTATTACTCCACTCATTCAATGATTAATTCCTGCCCTATAATTATTTTGTTGTCCTGTATGTTATTCAATTTTTTTATTTTGCTGATTGTTGTATTGTATTGTTGTGCAATAGTATAAAGAGATTCACCTGAAGTCACTACGTGAGATCTTATCCCGACAACATTTGATCTGTTGGAAGATACAGTTTCCGGCAAATCATTTATATCAGCATCAGAATAAATCTTTAATGTTCTTCCAGCATAAATTCTGTTGCTTCTTAGTCTATTCCATCTTCTTATATCTGATACAGATACGTTATAAAGCTCTGCAATTTGACTAATTGCATCTCCCTCTTTCACTTCATAATAATTTAAATTTGCAGTAGTCTTGGAAGTATTATCACCAAGAGAAGACGAACCTCGACCGTATATCTTCAAAGTTTCACCGGTATTTATCCTGGTTGTAGCAAGACCGTTCCATTTCATAATCTGAATAACAGGAATTCCAAATTTTTCTGCGATCCCGCTTATAGTATCGCCTCTTTTGACCTTATACCTGAAAACATTAGTTTTAGATGAAGTAACGTCATTTGATCCTGTATAACTCCTCGGGTTGTCAGTTAATATTTTCAATTTTTCACCTACATAAATTCTGCTATCCGAGAGGTTATTCCAATCTATTAAATCACCTACATCTACATTGTATCTCATAGCTATATAACTCAGATTTTCGCCACGTCTTATCTTATGATAAACCCATCTGACCGACGTTTTAGCCGGAACATTTTTTGTAACGGTTTTTTCCAGTTCTGTTAGATTATCCAGACTTGAGTAATAATTCTTTTTATCATCCGGGACATAAACTGAAAGTTTCTGTCCGACAGTTATTGCTTTGGTATAAGGAATATTGTTCCAGTTCCTGATATCACTCACTCTGACATCAAACAGGTTTGCTATAGCCAACAAATTATCTTTTTTCTTTACATGATAAACGACTTCTGATTTCCCGGCAGGTGCAATTATAGTTGTATTGTCGCTTTCATCTTTTTCAACAGATTCAATATCACTCAATGAAACCTGATCGCCGGAAACTTGTGTTGAATCATTTGAATCCTGACTCAAGGCTAAATAAGGAGAAACATACCCGCCACTATCAGGATCAATTGCAATGTCTGTATCAGCTGAATTAATGTCTGTTGCTGTTTGAATATTTGTATTGTAAGTATAGTTTGAGCTTGTAACAATTCCAGGTATTTTGAGCTTTACCCCAATATATAATCTTGATCTAACTGAAATGTTATTCGTGGATGCAAGTTTATACAAAGATATTCCGTACCTCGCTGCAATTCCTGAAAGAGTTTCACCACTCCTTACAGTATGAATAAGATAATTTCTTCTAGCACTTTCAGGAACGTTAACCAAACTGGCAGTCAATTTTTCAAGGTATCCTTGAGGTACTTTTAATGGGAATCCACCATCATAATTTGGAGGAGTACACATCTGCGTAAGTTCAGGGTTTAACGATCTTAATGTGTCAATATCTATTCCGCTTGATTGGGCAAGGTAGTTCAGATCAATTGCACCATTAATAGTGCATACATCATATTGCTGCGGTGTCTGATAATCGATGTTGTTAAATCCATATTTCTCAAGATCCATTCCAATTAAACATACAGCAATAAACTGGGGAACATAGCTACGGGTCTCACGGGGAAGATATCTTCTGGCATCCCAGAAATTTGTACTTCCCGATCTTCTTAAAGCTCTCGTAATTCTTCCTTCACCGGCATCATATGCAGCAAGCACAAGATACCAGTCGCCCAGATCATCGTAAAGATCCTTTAAATGTTTTGCAGCAGCAACAGTTGCCTTTTCAGGGTCTCTCCTCTCATCGTAATAAAAATCCGATTCTAGTCCATACAGTCTTCCTGTTCCCTTTACAAACTGCCACATTCCTACGGCTCTGGCCCATGATCTGGCAGTTGGAATCAATCCGCTTTCTACCATACTTAAATATGCGAGTTGTTTTGGAATACCTTCCTGTTCAAAAATTTTCGTTATCATTGGAAAATATTTTCCTGATCGTTCAAGCCACAATCGCATATACTTCCGCCCGCGACCAGTAAAATAATCTATCCACTGGTCAACTATTGGATTCACCTCAAGTGGAATTTCAGCAGGAATTATAACTGGTTTGTAATCTTTATTTGTTGTAAAGTCTTTACCGCTTTTGTTTATCTCCACTTCGGAAACCGTTTTCCCCATCCACTCTTCAAGAGCGGCAAATGAAATATCAGCAGGTAGCTCCTGAAGACCATCAACATATGTTTTATAATCATCAAGAATTGATTTCTCTAATTCAACGTAGGCTTCATTTTCTTCAATACCCGGAAAATAACTTAATGAATTGATTATTTTTAATGCTGATTCATAGTTCGATACAGTTTCATTGGTATTATTCAGTTCCTGCTTTGAGAGAGCATCAACATAGTATTGTCGCGCTTGCTCTAACATTTCAGAAACGATTCCGGACCTTTGAACTTTTTGTGTTGGTATTTTAGGAGTGACCTCCTTTACCATTTCTTTGTTTGAACTACATGAATAAAACACAATTGCAAACAAAAAAATAATAAATAGTGGTAGCGCTCTTTTGATCATTCAAGCTCCATAAGAGTTATATTTAGCTGCGAATATATGATTTAGTTTTCCCTTTATCAACTATTATTTTAGCTAATCGGGTTAATCGTTTATTTTACCGTAAGTTATATCTGAACAGAAATGCTATAAAGGAATATTTCCGTGCTTTTTCCTGGGATTTTTATCAACCTTTGTTTTCAATAGCTTAAACGAATTTATCAATTTAATTTTTGTATCTCTTGGCAGAATCACATCATCTACATAGCCTCTTTCGGCAGCTATATAAGGATTCGCAAATTTTTCGATATACTCTGCTAACTTGTTTTCTGTTTCCTTCTTCTGATCTTTAGCACTTGCAATTTCTTTTTTGAAGATGATTTCTACTGCACCTTTTGGACCCATAACAGCAATTTCAGCACTGGGCCAAGCAAAATTAAAATCACCTCTGACATGTTTTGAGTTCATAACGTCGTAAGCACCGCCGTAAGCCTTTCTTGTAATCACTGTAACTTTAGGCACAGTAGCCTCACAAAATGCATAAAGTAATTTTGAACCGTGCCTGATTATACCTCCCCATTCCTGTTCCGTTCCCGGCAAAAATCCCGGAACATCTTCAAAAACCAGTAATGGAATGTTAAATGCATCACAAAATCTGACAAATCTTGCTCCTTTTACCGAAGCATTAATATCGAGAACACCTGCAAGCACCGAAGGTTGATTTGCAACAATGCCAACCGACATTCCTCCTATTCTCGCGAAACCAACAATTATATTCTGAGCATAATTTGAATGAACTTCAAGAAACTCTTTTTCATCAACAAGCAGGTTTATAACCTCTTTCATATCGTAGGGTTTGTTAGGATTGTCTGGAATAATTTTGTCCAATTCATTAATTGGTTTTAGTTTTGATTCATCAAAATCAATATCAAAAGGTTTGTCCATAAAATTTAAGGGCAGGTAGCTCATCAATTTTCTGATATTAAGCAATATCTCAACTTCATTTTCATAAATGAAATGTGCAACACCGCTTTTTGTAGCGTGTGTCTCTGCACCACCAAGATCTTCAAATGTTACATCTTCGTGTGTAACAGTTTTTACAACATTCGGCCCGGTCACGAACATATGGCTGGTATTTTTAACCATGAAAATAAAATCTGTAATCGCCGGCGAATATACAGCACCCCCTGCACAGGGTCCGAGTATAGCTGAAATCTGCGGAACAACACCCGATGCGAGAGTATTCAATAAAAATATATCGGCATATCCTCCAAGACTAACAACTCCCTCCTGTATTCTCGCACCGCCTGAATCATTTAATCCAATTACTGGAATTCCAACCTTCATGGCAGTTTCCATAATCTTAACAATTTTTTCAGCGTGAGCTTCTGATAACGAACCACCGAAGACGGTAAAATCCTGACTAAAAATAGCAACGGACCTGCCGTCTATTTTTGCAAATCCCGTTACAACTCCATCGCCCGGATAATGTTGTTTGTTGAGGCCAAAATCAGTTGCACGATGTTTAACAAACATATCTATTTCTTCAAAACTTCCCTCATCAACAAGCAGTTCAATCCTTTCACGTGCAGAAAGTTTTCCTTTTTCGTGCTGTGATTTTAATCTTTCTGTTCCGCCACCTAATTTGGCCTTTTCTTTTTTCTTCAGCAGATCGTCAATTTTGTCCTGCATAATAGATTTGCCTTCTCATATATTTAAAAATTAAATACGTATTTCTGTTTGAGATACTTCACCTGATTCCAAAAAAGATTTTTCAATCTCATTTCTTAGTGAAACAAATCTCTCCTGTCTGTTTAGGCCTTTTGCATTTAATGTATCAGTATCAAGTTTAATTTCTTCAATTATTTCCCCAGGTTTTTTCTTCATTAAATAAATTTTATTCGAAAGATAAATAGCTTCAGAAATATTTGTAGTTGCCAGGATAAAAGCTACATCAAAATTTACGAGTATATTTCTTAAAAGCTCATATATCTCATCTTTTGTTTCTGTATCCATTCTTCTGAAAGGATCATCCAGCAAAATAAAAGAAGGATTAATTGCCAAAGCTCTGGCAAGTGATATTCTGAATCTGAATCCCAAACTTTCATTATGAGGATGATGATTTTCATAACCAGTAAGGCCAACAGCTTTGACAAGCTTCTTTACTTTATCAGCCTCATTTTTAGCTATGAAATTTATATTTTGTTCAGCATTCAGCCAGGGAAATGATGAGGGCATTTCAGGGATAAAAACTATTTTTCCGGTTGGATTATCATAAACTTCGTTCTGCAATAGAACTTTGCCGCTATCTGGCTTCTCTATTGCTGAAATAATTTTCAACAAGGTTGTTTTACCGCTATCAAATGATGCTAGAATTGAAACAAAATTCTCTCTTTTTTCAGAAGAGTCAATTGAAAGATTAATATCTTCAAGCACGTTACGTTTTGCACCCGCAGCTTTGGGATAACATTTTGATATGTTTTCTAACTTAAGATTACTCAATTATAAACTCCAGAAGGCAAATTTTTTGTTGAGATAAGAAATAACAGTTTTACCTAAAAATATTGTAACACCAACAATAATAAATGTAGAGAATAATGCTGATAAGTCTTTATACAGAAGCGCAAGCCTGAAAATATTTCCCAGTCCGTAATTTCCTTTTATAAATTCGAAAGCAATTAACAATGACCAGATGTATAAATGCAATTCATAAATGTGATTAAAAATTTTAGGCTGTATTGATTTCCAGACTATCTCTTTCCTGATTCTTTTTTCAGAAATGCCAAGCGATCTTGCAGCATCTGTGTACTCAGCCGGCAAATTTTCAATTCTTTTTTGCAAAAAAATAATAAGGGATAAAAAAGAAGTCGAAAATGCAAATATAAATTCGATTACAACTGAATCAGGGAACCAATAGATTAAAAGGAAACCAATGAGAATGCCGGGTAGAAATTTAGAGAACCAATTAAATGAATGGATAAAGTCAGTTAAAAAGTTTCTATTCGTGACGAAAAAATGGCTTAGAAAATGTACCAGCAAATACGCAACAATAATTGATAGGTAAATAGCGGCTACTGTATCCAGGAAATTAAAAGGTAAATTATAATCTTCCCATAAGGCTCCAAAAGATTGAAAAACAATTGACGGTTTAGGCAAAATATTGTTAACCGGCAATATGAATTCAAAAAGAATAATCCAGAGAACGAAATAAAACAAAACAAAGACTAAAGGAGATCTTTTTGAAGAGGATAATGATGCCATAATGCTGTTTTGATATGAATTTGAATCTTTTTCTGAGATTTTATCTACTCAAAATATATCGAAAGCGAAGCTTTATATCAATGAAACAAAAATAAAGCAATAATACTATCAGACAGATTGCAGAAAAGGATTATTTTTACGTTCTGTCCTTATATCACTGTCTTCACCATGCCCGGGATAAATAACCGTATTATCACCCAAAGGCAGCAGTTTTGTTCTTATCGAATCCATTAATGTATCAAGATTACCTCCCCACAGATCAGTTCTTCCAATGCTTCCCTTAAATAGCACATCACCGGTAATACACTTTTCTTGCTTATCAAAATAAAAACAGTATTCACCGCGGGTGTGGCCTGGAGTAAATAGAAATCTTACAGGGATTTCTCCTATTTTTATCAGTAAATCCTCGGTAATAAATTTTTCAGGCAATGAGGGTTTAACCGCCTCCATTCCAACGGCCTTACATTGTTCATCAAAATGCTCCAACAAAACGATATCTTTTTCCGGGGCATAATATTCCGGATTATACGTTTTATTAATAAATGAATTCCCTAATACGTGATCGATATGGCAATGCGTGTTTAATAAATATTTTACATCCAGATCATTTTTATTTATAAAGTTTGTCAGTTCATCTTCTTCTTTTTTATCAAAACATCCTGGATCTATAATTGCAGTTTCCTTTTTTTCATCACACCATACTATATAAGTATTTTCTGCAAAAGGATTAAATGTAAACTTCTGTATTTTCAACATTTCTGTTTCTTATTTCTTAAAGTTTTTTCTTATTCTTTGATTTAATTTTTTAGTGTAGTTATTAAAATTATCTTTTGTCTCTTCAATAGAATCTCCGCCAAATTTTATAAGGAAATATTTTGCAATGCTCCAGGCAAGCATTGATTCTGAAATTACGGCACAGGAAGGAACGGCCACGAAATCACTCCTTTCTCTCCGGGCTAGTATACTCTTCATATTTTTAAGATCAACAGTCTCAATCGGACTCATCAATGTAGCAATCGGTTTCATTGCTGCACGAACAATTATAGGCATCCCTGTTGATATCCCGCCTTCAATTCCCCCCGCTCTGTTTGTCTTACGTATTAGTTGGTCATTTTTAGTGATTATTTCATCGTGTGATTCTGAGCCAAATTTTTCTGCTGATTCAAATCCGGTTCCAATCGAGACAGCCTTAACAGCATTTATTGACATAATAGAATGAGCAATTTCCGCATCCAGCTTAGTATCGTAATGCATAAAGCTACCAAGGCCAACCGGGATTCCGGTAGCAACCGTAATAAAAGTTCCTCCGAGTGTGTCTCCTTTCTTCTTCGCAAGTTTTATTTTGTTTATAATTTTGCTCTCGTGTTTTTTTTCAAGAACTCTTACTTCACTTTTGTCAGCTTTTTCTGAAAGGCTCCATCCTGTAAAATCTTTTGGTAATTTATTGACAAATAATTTTTCAGTAAGATTTTCCTTGCTAAATATTCCGCCAATACTCTCAACGTAACTCCCTATTGAAATTCCAAACTCACTTAAGAATATTCTTGCAATTGTACCTGCTGCTACCCTTGCTGCTGTTTCTCTTGCACTTGATCTTTCTATTGAATTTCTAATATCGTTGTAATTAAATTTTGAGATACCTACTAAATCAGCGTGGCCGGGACGAGGGATAGAGACCTTTTCAACTTTATTAGCATTAACTTTGTCCGGTGACATCTGATTTGTCCAATTTTCCCAATCCTTGTTTTTTATCAATATTGATACCGGAGAGCCAATAGTTTTTTTGAATCTGATGCCGGATAGAATTTCTGCTGTATCAGATTCAATCTTCATTCTTAAACCCCTGCCGTAACCGGATTGTCTTCTTTTCAAATGAAAATTTATATAATTATTATCGATCTTAAGATTAGAAGGGAAACCTTCAATTATAGTGGTTAATGCTTTGCCGTGAGATTCACCCGCCGTGAGAAATCTTATCATTCATTTTCCGGATTTATTTGATTTGGTAAATATAAAAAAAACGCCCGATAAACGGGCGTTTAAATAATCATATATGGAAGGAAGGTCATCCTTTATCAGGGATTTCAAGACCAACAAACCTTGTATTTCCCTGAGAGTCTTTGACTTTCAGTAAGACGGCAGAACCTCTCTTATTTTTAACCGTCTCCTTAAAATCATTTACGTCTTCAACTGGTTTTCTATCAGCTTCAACAATAACAATGCCTTTGCCCAGATATTGATCAGCTGCTACACTATAAGGCTGAACATCTGTAATCAAAACTCCGTTGTTTACATTATAAGTCTTTTTATCTGCTGAAGTTAAATTCTTTATTGACAATCCAAGCTTGTCAAAATTTGCTGTTGTTTCAGCATTTTCACTATTGTTTTCTGAATTATTTTTTCTATCAACAACAGGTTCAGTGCTTGCATTTTCATCTCTGGCTTTCAAAGTAACCTTTCTGTCGATTTCCTTTCCATCCCTGAATATAGTAAGGTCAACAACTGTTCCGGCCGACTTGCCAGCTATGTAACTCTGTAGATCGCTTGGCTGATTTACTGTTTTACCATCAACTTTTAGAATTACATCTCCTTCTTTAATCCCGGCAGATTTAGCAGCTCCACCATCTATTAAACTCTGAACCATTATGCCCCTTGGTTTATCCATACCAATAGATTTAGCAAGTGCATCATCTACCCCACTGATTTCAATTCCAATATATCCTCTTGTAATTTTGCCGTGAGCTATAAGATCTTTTGCAACAGCTTTAGCCATATTAATCGGAATTGCAAAACCATAACCAATGTAAGTCCCTGTTCCCTGTGTAGCAATTGCTGAATTAATACCCACTACAGCTCCTGAAAGATCAACAAGAGCACCACCACTATTACCCGGATTTATTGCAGCATCTGTCTGGATAAAATTTTCGACTCCGTACCGGTCTTTAATTAATCCTAATTGAGCTCTTCCTTTAGCACTGACTATTCCTGCTGTTACAGTTGAGGTAAGTGATAAAGGATTTCCAATGGCCATTACCCATTGTCCGACTTTAAGTGCATCAGAATCGCCCAAATAAGCGGCTGGTAAATTATTTGCATTAATTTTTATTACTGCCAGATCGGTTAAAGGATCAGTACCAATTACTTTTGCATCATAAGTTGTCTTGTCATACATAGTAACTTTAACTTTTTCTGCATTTTCTACTACGTGATTATTTGTAAGAATATATCCATCGGGAGAAATTATAATTCCACTTCCTGTTCCCTGCTCTTCTTTAGGCATCTGGGGAAAATCTTTAAACGGGAAGAAGAACAAATTCTGGTGAGGGTTATCTTTTAACTCAGAAACAACTTCGATTTTAACAATCTGTGGTGTGACTTTTTGTGCAACTTCAATAAAAGCTTTACTAAATGAAGTTGCATCAGCATCTAAACTTACCGGCGGTTTACTCGTTCCTAAATTTATATCCGCCATTCCTGGTCTTACCAGTCCAAAACCTGAAACAAGCAATGCACCAAACACAATACCAACAACGATAAGTGCAAATGCGCCTATTAATCTTTTCGAATTCATAGTTA
>CAZQQD010000069.1:0-16485 GCA_964595355.1 uncultured Ignavibacteriaceae bacterium
AAGAAAATTACTTATAAAAATTTTAAGCCCGGAAACGGTTCTTATTTGTTAGTTATAAATGGAAAGATTAATTTATCCGGTGAAGAATTATCTACTCGGGATGCAATTGGCATCTGGGAGCAGGATCAGTTTGAAATCCCTGCTGTAGAAAATACTGATTTTGTTATTATCGAAGTCCCGATGAATTAAGTTATTTTGAATAGAATGAAACTTGAAGACGAAATATCTCAGGAAAAATTTAGAAACGCGTATCAAAAAGCCACTTTAAATTTGATATTCACTTATAGCTGGCTTCGCTCTTTACAAGAAAAGATATTGAAGCCCAAAGGGATAACTTCGCAACAATTCAATATTCTCCGGATCCTCCGAGGTCAGCATCCGAAACCGGCAAATATAAAACTTATCCGTGAGAGGATGCTTGACAGGATGTCCGATTGTTCAAGAATAGTTGAAAAGCTTAGAATTAAGGGTTTGATTGAAAGGAATATTTGTCCGGCTGACAGAAGGCACGTTGATGTTATAATTACAAAAAAGGGATTGGACTTGCTTAAAGAATTAGATCCTGTGACTGAAGAGGCGGACAAATTTCTTTCAAACCTTAATGAAAAAGAGATCAATCAGCTTAACCAGCTGCTTGATAAATTAAGAGGCTAATTATAAAAAGACTTTTGCTACATCAACCAGCAATGAAGGTTTGTGAGCAAGGGCAATCATAAATAATTTTCTCATTGTTCTTTTTTCCGGCCCAACCTTCTTGAATTTTGTAATGAGATTATTAAAATCATCGTCTGAAAAATTATAAATTCCATTTTTTAGGCGGTCGTAAATTTCGTGATTTTTTCCTCTTTCTTTATGCCATTCCTTGTCATAGTTGTAAAGTAATTTTAGATCACCTTTTTTAATTGCTTCTCCCGCAATCCTACCTGCAATACTTCCCCCAACCATACCACTTTCAATTCCGCCCCCACTCAGAGGATTAACCTGTCTTGCAGCATCGCCAACTAGCATTATTCCTTCACCTGAAATTTTTTCAAGCGTAGTGCAACAGGGAACTCCGCCGGCGACCTGCGTTAGAATTGAAGCATTGGGGAATAATCTTTCCAGATTAGAAGTTAAATAGGAAAGCGTAGATTTTTTTTTACATTCCAGTCCGCTTATACCCAGACCTATATTTGCAATGTTTGGTCCTTTGGGAAAAACCCAGAAATATCCGTTTGGTGAAACTTCTTTTCCAAAATGAAAATAAAGAGTGTCTGTATTAATATTTACATTTGTTGCGGTAACCTGTAAACAGGCTTCCATATCTCTGAAGTCGGTATGGGTTTGAAGACCAGCCCATCTTCCGACTCTTGATTCAGTTCCGTCCGCTCCAATCACAACTTTAGCACGGGCTTCACGCTGTTCACCACGGTATTCAAATTTAACGCCACAGATTTTACTGCCTTCCATAATTAATCCGTTTACATAAGCACGTGTAACAACCTGGGCTCCGGCGTTTGAAGCGAGTTTCGCTAGTTCGTAATCAAATATTCTTCTTTCAAGTACATAACCCATCACGTGACCTGCATCGACACTTATCTCACTGCCGTTAGGCGCGGTGAAAGAAAATTTTCTAACCTCGGCGGTTATCCATTTTTTATCAGGTTTAATGAACTTATCGCAGCCGGGTTTATTTATTGCCTCAGCACATCTTACAGGATACCCCACATCACGATCTTTTTCCAGCATCAGGACTGAAACACCTTGTTCCGCAGCAAATTTTGCGGCCATTGATCCTGCTGGTCCGGCTCCGACAACTATTACGTCATATTCATTTTTTATCATAATTTCCGACTAACAATTTACAATTCAGGTGAACTTAACGAAATTTTATTATTTTGTATCCATTAAAAAATCTGGAAGTCCAATATATTAAACCTTTTTATAAGAATGAAGAATAGATTCCTCTGATACTGTGTTAATATTTATTGTAGAAGAAAAACCTTGCTCCAGACATATTTGATTTAAGCAAATGAATAAAGCATTAGCTATAATAAAAATCTTACGCCCGGAAAATGTAATAATTACTTTCTTCGCAGTGATTGTTGGTGCTGTTATCTCAACGGGCGTTAATTCTTTGCAACTAAATATATTTTTTGGAGCAATCTCTCTTGCCTTTGCTTGTGCTGCCGGTAACGTAGTTAATGACATTTATGATACTGAAGTCGACAAAATAAATAAACCTGATCGGGTTTTGCCATCAAACCAGCTATCAATTGCATATGCAAAAAGTATCTATATTGTAGTGTTATTAATATCAATAGCATTTTCCATAACCAATGGAATAATCTCATTAGTATTTGTTTTAGTTGTAAATATTCTATTGTTCTTATACAGTGCTGATCTTAAAAAAAGAATTCTGATTGGCAATTTTGTCGTAGCATTGCTTACTGCATCTGCTTTAATTTACGGTGGACAAATAGCTGGCAATATCACAGGATCTATTATTCCTGCAGTTTTTGCTTTTCTTATTAATCTTATTCGCGAGATCGTTAAAGATATGGAAGACGTAAAAGGAGATTCAGAAAAAGGAGTGCTTACTTTCCCAAATAAATTTGGTTTTGCTAAAACTAAAAGAATAATTTATTTGATTACGTTTGTTCTTATACTTGCAACTTTTTATCCATTCCTTTTTAATATTTATAAAATAGAATATTTTATAATTGTAATGCTAACTGTAAATCCTGTGTTGATTTATATACTAAAATCATTGCTTGGCGATGACTCGGCAAAAAACTTGCAAAAATTAAGTTTTCTTTTAAAATTAAATATGCTTTTCGGGATGATCGCTATTTATCTGGGCATCTGAAAATTTATGAGACAAACAAAAGACTTCGATAACTCTTTTTTAACACGTAAAATAAAATTGATTGCGGGTGTAGACGAAGCGGGCAGGGGCCCACTTGCAGGCCCGGTTGTAGCTGCTTCAGTTATATTTTCTCCCGATACATTTATCGAAGGGGTTAATGACTCCAAACAGCTTTCGGAAAAAGAAAGAGAAGAACTTCTACCTCAGATAATGGAAAAATCCATAGCATATTCAGTTGCAGCTATTTCTCATTCAAAGATAGATGAAATTAATATTCTTCAAGCTTCGTTGCTTGCAATGTTTACCTGTATTTCAAGATTAAGCACTGTTCCTGATTTAATTCTTGCTGACGGCAATAAGAAATTTGAATCTATAAAACCTGTTATTCCGATTGTAAAGGGGGATGGAAAATCCTTTGCGATTGCAGCAGCATCTATTATTGCAAAAGTTGCAAGAGACAGGATAATGAAACGGCTAGATCCGAAATTTCCAGAATATTTATGGAGAAAAAATAAAGGATATCCTACGAGAGAGCATATCAATGCTGTAAAATTATATGGGCCAACTCCACTGCACAGGAAAACGTTTTTAAAAAATATTTTACCAAAATTTGCATTAAGTGAATTCAAAAGGGAATACGAAATAGCTGGGGATTAGTAATGACCAAAACTTCCAAAGAATTTGGGAAAGAGGGCGAAGACCTTGCCGAAAAATTGCTTCGCTCAAAAAATTTTAAGATAATTGAAAGAAACTACAGGTTTGGAAGAACCGGGGAACTGGATATAATTGCAGAGGACCCCGATACAAAACAAATGGTTTTTGTGGAAGTAAAATCAAGAAAGAATCTGGAATTCGGAGACCCGATTTTGGCAATAACTAAAAATAAAATGGCACAACTTAAAAAAGTAGCGAATGCTTACATATATGATAAAGAAATCCGAGAAGTCGACTGCCGTTTCGATGTGGTTACAGTTTTATTCAGAGGGAAAATAAAACCTGAAATAAAACATTATGTTAATGCTTTTTATTGAAAAATCAGAATATATCTGTGATAGGCAAAGTTGTCTAAAATCAAAATATAAGAAATTTCCAAAGTTCTATGTTTGACTCTTTAATAACTCAATGGGAACTAAGCTAATAAAGCAATTAATGTCTCCAATGATTTGTTAATTTTATACTGCATTTTTTCTATCAGGTATTATCGGTATTTTCACATTAAACGATAGACATTATTTTTCAGTAATCTACATTGGGAAAAATTGTCAAGCTTAAAATCGAAAATATTTGAAAGTAAACATTACACATTGCTCGAGCTAAGGCTGACCGATTTTTTTATTACGCTTGGGGGACTCTGGTCTTTTGCCATAACATTTTTAAAAAACTTTTTATTTCCACCGTATGAATTTGGTGAAATAAAAAAGCACATGGATGAGCTTGGTGTAAAGACTCTTCCAATTGTAAGTGTAACAGGTTTTATTATTGGTTTTGTACTTGCGATGCAAAGTCAGCCTGTAATGGCAAGGTTTGGCGCAGAATCGTTTTTGCCAAGTATGGTTGCACTATCAGTAACGAGAGAACTCGGGCCCGTAATTACAGCGCTGATTTTTGCAGGACGTGTAAGCTCGGGAATCGGTGCAGAACTTGGTTCAATGAGAGTTACGGAACAGATCGATGCAATGGAAGTTTCTGCTATTAATCCATTTAAATTTCTCGTTGTCACAAGAGTTCTTGCCTGTACATTTATATTGCCCCTGCTTACCGTTTATGTAGACTTTATTGCAATTTTAGGCGGATATGTAGCAGTATCACTTATTTTAAATATGAATTTCCAGTTGTATGTTAGTTCTCTTTTGCCTTCACTTATGTTCTACGATGTGCTTCCCGGTATTGCAAAGACATTCGTGTTTGGATTTATTGTTGGTATTGTTGGCTCATACAAAGGTTATAATGCGGAAAATGGCACTGTTGGAGTTGGCAGAGCTTCGACAAGTTCGGTTGTTATTGCATCGCTTTTGATTTTAATAGTTGATATGGTCCTCGTAAAAATAACAGTAACTTTCTGGCCGATTTAAAATGAGGGTAGAAATCAAAAATCTTTCCAAAGCTTTTGGTGAACATGTCGTGCTTGATGATATTTCATTGAGCATAAAGGAAGGGGAAAACTTCGTCGTTTTCGGAAGAAGCGGAACAGGAAAGAGCGTTCTGTTAAAATGCATTGTTGGATTGTTAATTCCTGATACCGGTGAGGTTAATATTGATGGTGAAAATATTTTGAAGATGTCTGCAAAGGAATTAAATATTATCAGGAAACATATTGGTTTCGTTTTCCAGAGTTCGGCCCTTTATGATTCTATGACTGTCAGAGAAAACCTCGAGTTCCCCCTTATAAGAAATTTTGATTTTTCAGTAAAAGAAAGAGAACAAAAAATAAATACAGTGCTGGAAAAAGTTGATTTACTTGATGCAATTGATAAAATGCCGGCAGAATTATCAGGGGGGATGAAAAAACGAATCGGGCTTGCAAGATCAATCATAACGGAGCCACAGCTAATACTTTATGATGAACCAACGACCGGACTTGATCCGATTACAACCAAAGAGATCAGCCGGTTGATAGTTGATCTTCAGAAGGATTTAAATGTAACAGCAATTGTTGTAACGCACGATTTAATCTGTGCACATATTATTGCCGATCATGCTGTAGTTTTGAAAGATGGCAAAATAAGATACGAAGGTGAATTAAGTAAACTAACTTCGACAAAAGATGAATTCCTGAATGATTTTTTCGACAGGGAATTTTTCGCAGATAAAAAGGGAGTAAATAATGGCTAATAATGCAGCACCTGTAAGGCTCGGAATTTTTATATTCCTTGGCTTTCTGCTTTTTGTTATTGGAATTTTTATGATAGGTAAGAGAGGTGCAATCTTCGGAGGTTCATTTAAGCTGAAAGCTAACTTTTCAAATGTGCAGGGACTTAGAAACGGTGCGCTCGTGAGACTAAATGGTATTGACATCGGCAGTGTCACTTCTATTAAAATTGTTCCCGATACCACGGGACGGGTTGAAGTAACTATGAACTTGTCAGAAGATATCAGGAGATTTATCAGGACAGATTCAAAAGCGACAATAGAAACAGAAGGACTTGTAGGTAATAAAGTTGTTGTGCTTGAAGCTGGCAGTAGTACTGCGGAGATTGTAAGTGATGGCGGTTATATTCAGACAAAGGAACTACCCGGCTTCGGCGCCCTGATGAATGAAACACAGGGTGTGGTGGAATACACAAAAGAAATGACAAAAAGTTTAGCAGAGATAACCGAAAAGGTTAATAAGGGCGAAGGCTCTCTGGGAAAGCTTCTAAATGACACCAGGCTGTATAATAATGCTGCCGATCTTACGCTTCAGGCGAATACAAGTCTTAAAGGAATTACAAAGGAACTGCAGAAAGTAACCGATCTTTTTAACGAATTAGGAATTGGGGTAGAGAAAGTTGTAAATAATGTTAATTCTACTGTAAGCAAGCTTGATACAATAATGGAGGGAGTGCAGGAAGGAAAAGGTATACTTGGGCAGGTGCTTGTAAACGGATCAAAATATGATTCTATTTTTGCCGTTACAATGAAAAATATTAATACTACATCCGAGGCAGCAAGATTAGCGGCTTCCAGAATGGCTGAAAATATGGAAGCTCTAAAACATAACTGGCTCTTTAAAGGTTACTTCGAAGATCGAGGCTACTGGGATAAAGCTGAGTATGAAGATGAAATTAATAAAAGCCTTAAAGAACTTGAGGAAAAAATGAAATTGATAAATGAAAGAATTGATGAGTTGAAAAAGCTCGAAGAAAAAAACAAAGAATAATTTTCCTCTCGCCTAATCTCTTTCCTTATAAGGAATTAAGCCAATTGCTAAGAAATCATTTTTGCAGTACCCGCCTTTCCATAAAATCGCATTTGTTTCCTATTTTTTTGTAACTTTAAATCTTGACTAATTTTAGATTGATCGATTTTGCATTTTAAATGAATAACAACGGCAAAAAAGAGAAAAAGATAGTAATCCGTGGTGCGAGAGAGCATAATTTAAAAAATCTCACGTTCGAAATTCCGAGAAATAAATTAGTCGTTTTCACCGGAGTTAGCGGCAGTGGTAAATCGTCACTTGTGTTCGATACTATTTATGCAGAAGGTCAAAGAAGGTATGTTGAAAGTCTTTCAGCCTACGCGCGTCAGTTTTTGGAAAGAATGAATAAACCCGATGTCGATTACATTCAGGGAATTAGTCCTGCAGTGGCAATCGAACAAAAAAGCGGATCAAAAAACTCGCGCTCAACTGTAGGTACCAGCACGGAAATTTATGATTACCTTCGTTTGCTGTTTGCACGAATTGGAAAAACAATTTGTTTCGAATGCGGTAAGGAAGTAAAAAAAGATACAACAGCAACTGTCTCAGATTGGCTGGAAAAACAGGAAGATGGTACAAAGTTTTATCTGACATTTCCCTTGCATGATCACGAAGGAAGAAGGGTAAAAGAAGAAATAGACCTGATCAAAAAGAGGGGTTTCTTCAGGTTATATTTTAACGGAAGTGTTTGTGATCTTAATGAAGAAACAAAGCTTCCTAAAAAGAAGAAAGGTGTCCGTGTTTTAGTAGAAAGATTTAAAGTTCAAAAAGGTAAGATAAGGGAAAAATTATCTGACTCTGTTGAAGTAACTTTTAAAGAAGGTGAAAACCGGCTTGTATTAATTAATGCGGACACTGGTGAAGAAAAAGAATTTAATAAATTTTATGAATGTTGCGGAATAAGATACGAAGAGCCTGAACCGCGTTTCTTTTCTTTCAATAATCCGTTCGGTGCCTGCCCTGTTTGTCAGGGGTTTAGTAAAACCATAGGTATCGATATGAACCTGGTTATTCCGAATTCTGAATTAAGCATTTCAGAAGGTGCAATTGCACCCTTCCGTTCTGCTAAATATAGCACTCATCTGCGTGATCTTGTACAGAATGCCAAAAGCTTTAATATACCATTGAATACTCCTTATAAAGATTTAGCAGTTGAGCAGGTTAACCTGATCAGGAAAGGATTTGCGGATTATATTGGCATTGACCGTTTCTTCGAAAAGCTCGAAAGCAAAACTTACAAGATGCACGTTAGAGTTTTGTTGAGCAGGTACAGAGGATATACCCTTTGTGGCGCTTGTAAAGGCACAAGACTTAGAAGAGAAGCGTTACAGGTCAAGATTAATGGTAGATCAATTTACGATGTTGTAAAACTTCCTATTGAACAATCATTGAAGTTTTTTGCAAACTTAGAATTATCTGAGTTTGATATGCAAGTTGGTGAAAGAGTCCTTAAAGAAATTATAAAACGTTTGACATTTCTAAATAATGTGGGTATTGGCTATTTAACACTTGACCGATTAAGCAGCACGCTTTCTGGTGGTGAAACTCAAAGAATTAATCTTGCGACATCTCTTGGTTCCTCACTTGTTGGAACATTATATGTTCTCGATGAACCAAGTATAGGACTTCATCCAAGGGACAATGCGAGACTTATAAAAATATTGAAGAACCTCCGTGACATTGGTAACTCTGTTCTGGTTGTTGAGCACGAACCTGAAATGATTAAAGAGGCAGATATAATTGTGGATATGGGACCTAAGGCCGGTAATGATGGTGGACAAATCATTACTATGGGAAACTATGGCGATATCTTAAAAAATAAAGATTCTCTTACAGGAAAATATTTGTCTGGAAGATTAAAGATACCTGTACCCCCAAAAAGAAATACTAAAAAAGATAAGGAAATTGAGATAGTAGGAGCACAAGAAAATAATCTAAAAAACATCGACGTTAAGATTCCTCTTAACAAATTTGTAGTAATTACCGGTGTGAGTGGTTCCGGTAAAAGTACATTAATATATGATGTGCTCTACTTAGGACTTGCTAAAAGGTTAGGAATGCCCATTTCAGAAGTAGGTTCATTTGTAGAAATTAAGGGCGCTGAACACATTGATGAAGTAGAGATAGTTGATCAATCACCCATAGGTAAGACACCAAGATCAAATCCTATAAGCTACATTAAAGCGTTTGAGCATATCAGGGAATTATTTGCATCTACACATCAGGCAAGAGCGCGTGGTTATAAACCAGGATTTTTTTCATTTAATGTTCCGGGGGGCAGATGTGAAACCTGCCAGGGAGATGGTTTTATAAAAGTTGAAATGCAGTTTCTTGCAGATCTTTATCTCACTTGTGAGGATTGTGGTGGTACCCGCTTCAAAAAGGAGATCAGGGAAATTGCATATCACGGAAAAAATTTAGTCGATGTACTTGAAATGACAGTTGATGAAGCAGTTAAGTTTTTTGAAAAGGAAGAGAAAATTGTAAAATTCATTAAAATACTGGCTGACGTCGGTCTTGGATACATTAAACTGGGTCAGCCTTCAAATACCCTTTCAGGTGGTGAAGCGCAGCGAATAAAACTGGCCTCCAATCTTACAAAGCAGAGAGAGAGAAAGCACACTCTTTTTATTTTTGATGAACCAACAACGGGGCTACATTTTGATGATATTTCAAAATTGTTGAACTGCTTCAATTTACTGATCGAAAGAAACAATTCTGTGGTTATTATCGAACATAATCTGGATGTAATTAAGTGTGCGGACCACGTGATTGATCTTGGTCCGGATGCTGGCGAAAAGGGCGGGGAAATTATTGCTGTTGGTACACCCGAAAAGATCGTTTCAGATCCAAATTCGTGGACAGGAAAATATCTGAAAGATTATTTACAATAATATTATGTGCACCAATTTCTAACCTTAATTTTTCATATTTTAGTTAATCACAAAAGTATTTTCAATGAAAGCCTGGTTTATACTGTTCATAGCCGGAATATTTGAAACAGCTTGGGCAATAGGGATGAAATATTCCGAGGGATTCACAAAGTTCTGGCCCAGCGTTTTTACTATTATTTGTATTTTGATCAGTATGGGTTTGCTATCTCTTTCATTAAAGTGGCTACCTGTAGGAACGGCTTATGCTGTCTGGACCGGAATCGGCGCTGTTGGTACAGCAATACTTGGGATTTTACTTTTCGGTGAATCAAAAGAATTTATACGGTTGTTTTTTATATTTTTGATTATTGTAGGTCTTGTTGGATTAAAAGTTTATTCAACAAATTAAAGGAGTAAATAAATAGAAAATAATAATATAGTTCGTTGTGGATGGTCTATGAACGATCCGCTTTATATTAAATATCACGATGAAGAGTGGGGAGTTCCCTGTCACAATGATAGGAAACTTTTTGAAATGCTTATACTTGAGGGCTTTCAGGCAGGACTCAGCTGGATCACTATTTTAAGGAAAAGAAAAAATTTTAAAAAGGCATTTGATAATTTTGATCCAAAGAAAATTGTAAAATATGATAAAAGAAAAATTAATCAGTTAATGAGAAGTGAAGGAATTATCAGAAACAGCTTAAAAATAAATGCAGCAAAAATTAACGCGAAATGTTTTTTGGAAGTCCAGAAAGAATTCGGAAGTTTTGACAAATACATCTGGCAGTTTGTAGGAGGGAAACCTAAGGTAAATAAATTTAAGAGTTTAAAACAAATTCCTGGTAAAACCAGGGAAAGTGATGCTATGAGCAAGGATTTGAAATCTCGCGGATTTAAATTTGTGGGTTCAACAATTTGTTACGCATTTATGCAGGCAACCGGTATGGTAAATGATCATATTTTGAAATGCTTCAAACGCAGTAGTTAAAAAAGGATTGTCTATAAGCCATTATGAGTTTAAATTAGGATTTAAAAACAGGTGAATTATGATAAGTAAAGATTTACTTGATATTCTTTGTTGTCCCGAGACAAAAGCTGATCTTGTACTGGATGGCGAAACACTTGTTTCGACTGATAGAAATACAAGACGGAGATATAGAATAGAGGATGATATTCCTATTATGTTGATTGATGAATCGGAGCAACTTTCCATGGAAGAATGGAAATCAATTATGAAGAAACATGGGAAGAAAACAGAATAAGAGAATATGGACCCAATTAATATAATAGCCGGCTTAAACCTGATTGCAACATTTGGGGCTAATGTTACTGGCGCAAAAAAGGGGCTAAAATCAACTGTGACTGTCGCAAAGGAGAAACCTGTATCGTTTCTTCAGAAAATTCCATTAGCTATTTCTGTGCTGGCTATCATTCTTTTCATATTGGCAATATTTCAGGTTGGAACTTTTTCGTACATACCGGAATATCAAAATATAAGATTGGTAGGCTTAATATTTTATCTGGTATTTTCGTGGATGCAGATTGCAGCATTTAAAACTCTGGGAGATAGTTATTCACAGGAAGTATTGATCTACAGACATCATAAATTAATTACAAAAGGTCCGTTCAGATTCATCAGACACCCACAATATTTATCACAGATTTTAATGGATCTTGGAGCAGGTTTTGCAACATTAAGTTATCTTGTAATTCCATTGGCAGTAATTGAAATACCAATTTTAATTATGCGCGCTTTGTTGGAAGAAAAACTTTTAAATAAAAATTTTAAGGAAGAATTTTTAAATTATAAATCAAAAAGCGGCTTTATGTTGCCATTCATAGGTTAAACAATTTACTGAAATGAAAATCAAATTTTTAATTCTATTCTTTTTATTTCTTACACTTGAGGGCTTTGCTCAAAAATCCTCGCTCGAGTTAATAGATGGCACAAACAGTTATAAGATCCTTACATATGTGAGATATAATACCATTTATATTTCCCTGAATTCATTTGCGAAAGCATTGTCATTAAATTCTTATTACAATTCGAATGCACAGAAAATTGAATTAAAATTCAAAGATTATAATCTAAAATTTACGGCTGAGAATCCGTTTATTGTTTTAACTTCTGATTTAGACAGTAAAACAAATGTTTATCAGCTTCCAACTTCTACATACCTGATTGACGGACAAATATTTGTCCCGTTGATTTATTCAATTAAACCGATGCAAATTGCTCTTGGTAAAAACATGATATTGGATAGTAATAATCATCTTATACTTACTACGAAGAGTGAAGAATCAGAAGATACTGAGGACGACAACACTCCCGGTTCATATAATATATCAGGAATTAATATTGATGAAAAAGCTAACGGTACCCTCATACGTGTAAAATCAGATAAAACGATACCGAGCTATACAAGTGATTTTAAGGATCATGTCTTAACTATTGTATTCAGAGATGTTAATGCTGATATTTCAAAGATTTCAGAACAGGAGCCCGGTGGATTAGTAAAAAATATTAAGGCCAAGAATGTGGGAAAGGATACTGAGTTTCAATTTACTCTTGGAAAAGATTATACAACAAGCGAAGTGCTTAATGCAGACAAATCCAATGATATACTTATTACTCTGCATAATAATGTGTTTGATAAAACGAACGTAAGTGAAATAAATAAATCCAAGTGGGATTTTGATGTAATTGTTATTGATGCCGGACACGGTGGAATTGATCCCGGGACGATTGGTGTTGGGGGGTTAAAGGAGAAGGATATAACTTTGGGGATTGCTTTAAAACTGGGCAAACTCATTGAAAAAAATATCAAAGACGTTAAAGTGGTTTATACAAGAAAAACAGATGTTGCTGTAGATCTCTATGAACGTGGTAGAATTGCGAATGAAGCGGGTGGAAAATTATTTATTTCAATTCATTGTAATTCAATGCCTAGAAAGCCAAGTGATATAGAAGGATTTGAAGTCTACTTGCTACGACCAGGAAGAACCAAGGAGGCAATCGATATCGCTGAAAGAGAAAATAGCGTAATTCAATATGAAGATAATCCTGCTCGCTATCAAAAACTTACCGATGAAAATTTTATTCTTGTTAGCATGGCACAATCTGCATATATGAAATATTCAGAGGAGTTTTCCGATATTCTTAATAAGCAAATGAGCGCTGAATTAAATATTGATTCAAGAGGAGTGAAGCAAGCAGGATTTTACGTTCTTGTTGGTGCTTCAATGCCAAGCGTGCTTATTGAAACAGGATATTTATCAAACTATCACGATGCTGCAATTCTAAAAAGCCAGAAAGGTCAGGAAGCTATTGCAAAAGCAATCTACGAATCCGTTAAAAGATTTAAAGTACAATATGAAAAGAGCCTAAGTGCCGGTTGATTAACCTTTCTGAAAATATATAACTCCATTCTTCATTTAATCAACCCTTTCTTCCCTATTTTATTTTCCCCAGTATAATTAATCTCTAATTTACTTGACAAGTGAGTAAAATTTTTATAGTTTTGGAAACTATAAAAACGATATAGGTTTCCATAACTAAAACAGTGGAAAATCGGCAATATAAGCCGGTTTTTTAAAACCTTAAAAGAAACCTTATAAACTAAAATAGTTTCCAAATATAAAAGAGGATCAAAAAAGTGGAAGATATTGAAATAAAAGAGCGAATTCTCAAGAAAGCGGAAGAAATATTTTTTCAATATGGCTATACAAGAGTGAGGATGGATGAAATTGCGGAGGGGCTGGGAATAAGTAAGAAAACTCTTTATAAGTTTTTTGAAAGCAAGGAAAACCTATTAAGAGAAGTTATTGAGAAAATAAAAGTGAACATCAAAACTAATTGTGATATTATCTGCGATAACAGTCAGATAGAATTCATTCAGAAACTTAAAACTTTGATGAGTTATATAGCCAAAACCTCTTCAAAATTGAGGGGCCCGTTGCCTGAAGATATTCAAAAAAATAAACCTGAAATCTGGAAGGACATTAATGAATACAGAAAGAAAGAATCCTTGGCAAAATTTGCCGGATTAATAAATGAAGGTGTCGAGACCGGAGCTTTCAGAAAAGATATAGATCAACAGGTAATTGTTCTTACTTATGTAAATGCAGTTTCATCACTGATAAACCCTGAAATACTTTCACAGTTACCATACACAGGCGATCAGGTTTTTGAGATGCTAATAAAAGTAATTTTTCAAGGTATTCTTACTGATGAGGGAAGAGAGAAATATCACTCATCTCATACTAGAGTTAATAATGAAAAAGGAGTAAAGGTATAATGAGTTATAAAATATTCAAATTTATTACAGTTATTATAATTGGGCTGATGATATCAGTAAAAGCATTTCCGCAGGAAAAGAAAAAGCTGACTTTAGATGAAAGTATAAAAATCGGTTTGGAAAACAGTAATGTGTTGCACAGTTCTAAAATGAATCTGCAATATGCCGATGCAAAATGGAGTGAGGTAAATACTTTTCGTTTGCCGAGCCTTTCATTTAGTGCCTCATATACAAGGCTAAGTGAAGTTGATCCTTTTACAGTTAATACACCATTCGGTGAGTTTAATATTTCACCGGCAATATTTAATAATTACAACATGAAACTGACACTTCATCAGCCGATCTTTACAGGTTTTAGGCTGGAAAGTAATTCTGAAATTGCAAAGCTTAATTATCTTGCTGTTGAACAACAATATAATGCTGATGAAAATGATCTGGTATACAACATTAAGAATGCTTACTGGGGATTATTTAAAGCTAACCAGATCAGAGGAGTGACTGAAGAAAATGTTGCACAGGTGAAAGCGCATTTAACTGATGTTAAAAATTTGTTTGAGCAGGGGCTTGCTACTAAAAATGATGTACTAAAAGTTCAGGTTCAGCTTGGAGAAGCACAGCTCGGATTAATAGACGCGAAAAATGCAGTAAAACTTGCAAATTTGAATCTGGATAACGTACTGGGAATTTCACTTTCGACGCAAATTGAAACTGCTGATTCAGTGAATATGCAAGTAGGAAGTAATTATGAAATAGGTTCATTATTAGATCAGGCATATGAAAAAAGGCCGGAGTTGAAATCAATGGACTACAGAGTGCAGGCCAGCGAGAAAGGAATAACGGCTGCGAAATCAGATTGGTTCCCCCAGATTTATCTTGTTGGTGATTACAATTATTCCCGCCCTAATCCAAGGATACTACCTACTCAGGATAAATTTGTCGGTACATGGGATGTGAGCGTTTCGATGTCACTTAATTTATGGAACTGGGGAGCTACAGTTGATAAAACAGATCAGGCAGAAGCTCAGTTTGAACAGGTAAAAGATACTTATAAGATAATTAAAGACAGGGTTACGCTTGAAGTAACGCAAAATTTCCTGAATGTTCAGAAAGCAAAGGAAAAAATGACTGTTGCAAAACAGAGTGTAAGTCAGGCAGAAGAAAATTACAGGATAACTGATGAGAAATTTAAAAACGGTCTGTCGCTTAATTCAGATTTACTCGATGCGGAAGTAGCATTATTACAGGCAAGGACAAATTATATTCAATCGATAGTAGATTATGAATTGGCGCAGGCACAACTTAAAAAATCAATTGGCGAATAAGCTAAAGAGGTGGATGAAAGTGAAAAAGACAAAATATATTTCTATTACCGTTATAGTATTTGGCGTTATAATAGCAATATTATTCTATAACAAAGCTAAAATGAAAGCAGATACTGCAAACCTAAAATTCGATTCTTATCCGGTTACCATAGCGAAAGTTGAGAAAAAACAAATAAGCAGAGATCTCCAGCTTGTTGGAACAATCGAAGCCAACAATGATGTACAGATTGTTGCTGAAGCGCAGGGTAGAGTTGTGAAGGTCAATGCACAGGTTGGGGATTATAAAACCGCCGGATCCGTGCTGATTGAAATTGATGGTGAATTAAAACTCGCAGCAATGAAAGCAGCGCAGGTAAACTATGAGAAATCAAAAAAAGATTATGAAAGGTTTCAGGCTTTGTATAAAGGAAATTCTGTTACCGACTCACAACTTGAAGCTGCAAAGCTGGCTTATCAGTCTGCTGAGGCCCAATACATAACTGCCAAACGCCAATATGAAGATACCAAGGTAACTACGCCTATTTCCGGAGTAGTGACATCAAGATTAGTTGATATAGGTGACTATGTAAAAATGAATAGTCCGGTTGCCAATGTAGTGGATATATCAAAACTAAAAGTTAATGTTAATGTTTCGGAAAGTGACGTTTTCAGAATGAAAGTAGGTGATAAAGTTGAAGTAACTACAGAAATTTATCCCGGCGTTGTATTCACAGGTAAAATAGCAACTATAAGCGATAAAGGTGATGAAGCCCATACTTATCCTGTTGAGGTGGATATTTTAAATTCAAAGCAGCATCCTCTCAAAGCAGGAATGTTTGGGAAAGTTAATTTCGTTTCTTCAACAAAGGGAGAATCCTTGCTTATTCCGAGAGAAGCCTTAATTGGCAGTGTAAAAGATCCGAAGGTTTTTGTTGTCGACAGTAGTAAAGCAAAGCTGGTAAATCTTACTATTGGTAATACCTATGATAATTATCTCGAAGTCCTCAGTGGACTGAAAGTAGGACAAACTATAGTTGTAAATGGACAAAATAACCTTGAAGATAATAGCAGGGTTACAGTCATTAATTGATTTTACTGTTAAAGATTAAGAATTGATAAAAAGAAAATTGAAACTTAAAGGAATTTAAAATGACAATTACAGAGCTATCCATAAAAAGACCAACATTGATAGTTGTGATCTTTTCAGTCCTCACCCTGGTGGGATTGTATAGCTACACACAGTTAAACTATGAACTTCTTCCCA
>CAZQQD010000070.1:0-13337 GCA_964595355.1 uncultured Ignavibacteriaceae bacterium
TAAATGTTGTCGGCGGATTTCTTGTTACCGACAGAATGTTAAAAATGTTCAAAAAGAAAAAGTGAGGATAAAAAATGAAAGTAGTAATTGATATAACTTATCTGATATCCTCCATCTTTTTCATATTTGGTATTAAAAACCTTAGCTCACCCAAGACTGCGCGTAAAGGAAATCTATATGCTTCTATAGGCATGTTGATGGCAATTGTTATTACGTTGTTTGATCAACACGTGCTTACGTTTGAATGGATTATTGTAGGAGTTATAATCGGTTCACTGGTTGGAACTATACTCGCAATTAAAGTTCCGATGACCGGGATGCCCCAAATGGTTGGAATGCTGAACGGCTTTGGAGGAGGAGCTTCCACACTCGTCGCACTTGCAGAATATTATAAACTAAATCCAAATTATCCGGTGGACAAAGGATTAATTTTTAATCTGCCCACTGACCAGGGGATAGCAATAATTCTTAGTTTGCTGATAGGTGGAGTTACATTTACCGGTTCAATGATTGCGTTTGGAAAACTTCAGGGACTTGTTACCGGTAAAGTTGTTAAATATCCATTACAGCATCCTTTAAATCTTATTCTATTGCTAGCTGTTCTTGGTGGTGGAGCATACGTTGTGATTAACCCAGGTTCAATTTCACTGATTTTAATAATCACTTTAGTTTCACTTGTGCTTGGTGTGCTGCTTGTCCTTCCGATAGGCGGTGCTGATATGCCCGTGGCAATTTCATTGCTGAATTCTTATTCAGGTATAGCAGGAGCAACAACAGGATTTGTCCTTGGAAATAATGAACTGATAATTGCCGGAGCACTTGTCGGTGCATCGGGAATTATCCTTACTCTTATAATGTGTCGGGGTATGAACAGGTCATTGATGAACGTGTTATTGGGCGGATGGGCTTCTGCTGGTTCAAGCGGACCGGCTACCGGTACTACTTCCCCAAAAGGTGATGTAAAATCAATTGATTCTGAAGAGCTTGCAATGCTTCTCGATGCTGTAAATAGCGTGATTATTGTTCCTGGTTACGGGATGGCTGTTGCACAGGCACAGCATGCAGTTCGTGATCTGATGAATGTTCTTGAAAAGAAAGGGGTGAATGTTCGTTTTGCAATTCATCCTGTCGCGGGAAGAATGCCGGGTCATATGAACGTTTTACTGGCTGAAGCGCAGGTCCCTTACGATAAGCTTTTTGCTATGGAAGATATCAATGATGATTTCTCAAACACTGATCTTGTAATTGTTATAGGTGCAAATGATGTTGTAAACCCTGCAGCCCGCCACGATCAAAACAGTCCAATTTATGGAATGCCTATACTAAATGTGGATTATGCAAAAACAGTTGTAATAAATAAACGATCTCTTAATGTGGGATATGCAGGAATTGATAATGAATTGTTCTTCTATCCGAATGCACTTATGTATTTTGGTGATGCCAAAGAAGCAATGACTAAATTAACAAACGAAATAAAAAATCTATAAAAAAATAACCTTCGGGGTTGCTGGTGCAACCCCAGAAGGGTTTTTGGTACCCGCCTTTTATAATTTAAAAGCAATATATTTAAACGTACAAATTTTCCGATTTCAGGATTATGAAAAAGCTTTTTATACTATTCCTTTTCTTTTCTGCTTGCCTGACTTATGCACAAAATGAAGTTTATGATTACGGGAATTATTATTTAAGAGCTGAGAATTCTACGTTGAAGGCTTTTGCAAAAGACAGTACACTTATATATCAAAGACAGTTTTTTAACCCACAATTTTTTGCTGTAGATCTGGATAGCGACTACGTAAATGAAATTGTAGTTATTGATAATAATATTATAAATAAAAGGAAGAATTATACACTATTTGTTTTTAATACACTCGATAGCATTTATATTGCTGATTCCATTAATTCAGGCTCAACGGAGCCATATCAGGTTTATTCAAAAGAACAAAATACAATTCTACTAGTAACAGGTAATGCCGCTTTCGATTCATTGAATACTATCGATTCACTATCTTATCTGCCGTTGAACTTTTGGAAATTTGAAGATGGAGCTTTATACCTGGCAAATGTATCTGTATATGATCCTTATATTTCCGAAAACGATAATATCATTGATCTGATTGAAGAATATTATTTGCAAAACGGAAAGTCCTGTGAGTCAACGCGTAAAATTAAAGGAGCAATTGCATCCGGATTTATTAATTATATGGTTATTGGAGAGAAGACATTTGCCTCTCAGTTTCTAAAAAATTATTATTTATGCAGTGATTTTGATGTTTTTAAGCAGTTTCTGATGAAAATGTTGAAATGAAAATAATTTAGCTACTATTTTTTGAATTACAGGACTTTTTGTTGAAAAAACACTTTACTATCCCTTTTATAGTTTTCTTATTTCTGAATAACATTTATTCACAGGATGTTCAGATTAAAAGTTTAAAATATTATCCTGGAAACAATCAGGCAGGATTCCCATTAATTGAAACTGGCAGCAATAGCAGTTTCCTCACAATAGATTTTGATATTAAGTCAGTACATATTCCCGATATGTCAATAGTTTTCCGGTTTTGTGATATGAACTGGAGAGTATATGATAATCTTTTTCTCTTGAATTTTGGGAAAAATATATCCAGAAACCTGAATTTTGAAAAATTACCAACCACAGTTCAGGAAGCCGATTATCATTTCAAAGGAACTTTTCCTGATAAAAATAATTATGTGAATTTTCCGTTTTCAGGGAACTGGATGTTTTTTATTACTAATGCGCAGGATACTTCCATTGTTTATGCTTATGGTAAGTTCTATGTGGTTCAGGATGCGATTGAGATACACGATACATTAAAAGCTGAAACCCTTGAAAGTGGCAATTATTTTCCAAATGAACTGGGTAAGATTTTTAATATCACCACGAATTTTTATTTAAAGGAAACATTATATCCCGGTTATGTTAACAATGTTACAATAATTGAAAACCATAAAATCGATTATCCAATAGTCATAAACAGAAATTATAATTCTGATACGAGACAGTTCTACTGGGATGCTGACAGGAAGTTTACATTTATAGCAAAAGATATTCGTCCCGGTAATGAGTATCGCCAGGTTGATATAAGGGACATAAATAAATTTAACTCTGTCAATGTTAATGCCCAGTTTGATGGCTTAGAGTATTCCAGGTTTTTTAAACAGGGACGTAAGGATCATAATGGCGGCTCGGTAATTGACAATTTTAAAGATCCAAATGCAACATATCTGAATGTCAACTTTTCTATCCGTCGGCCTGATAAAGCTTACGGAGATATTTTCCTGGTGGGTGCTTTCAATAACTGGGATATTTTACCAGATTATAGAATGAATTACAGCAACGGGATTTTTTCAAAAACAATTGAGCTTAAACGCGGGATATATGATTACCAGTATGTGCTGGCAGACTATCAAAACGGAACCATAACTAATCCCGATTGGTATATTCTGGAAGGAAATAGTTGGGAAACAAGTAATGAATATAATATCTTTGTTTATTACAATGAACCTGCAAACGGTGGGTATGACAGAATAATTGCTCACTCAAAAATTATTAGTAAATAAACTATGAATAATATGAATAAATTGAATGTTGGTGTAATTGGTACGGGACATCTTGGTAAACTGCACACGAAAATGTTGAGTCAGATATCAAATTGTAATTTTATTGGTATTTATGATATAAGTGAAGAACAGGCAAAAATAACATCACAGGAATTCAGGGTTAAAGCTTTTTCAAATATTGATGAATTACTTAGCTCGGTTGATGCAGTTTCAATAGCAGCAACGACAAGTGCTCACTATGAATTAGCAAAAAAAAGTTTCGAAAAGGATATTCATGTTTTTATTGAGAAACCGATAACAGCAACAATTGAAGAAGCGGAAGAAATCATTAAAATTGCCGAAGACAAGAAGCTTAAACTACAAGTAGGACATATTGAAAGATTTAACCCGGCGCTTATCTCATTAGAAAAATTTATTGTGAAGCCGATGTTTATTCAAACTGACAGACTTTCGCAATTCAATCCAAGGGGAACGGATGTAGCCGTAGTACTTGACCTGATGATACATGATATCGATATCATACTAAGCCTTGTAAAAGACGAAATTAAAAGTATTGAGGCAAGTGGGGTAGCAGTTGTTTCGGATACGATTGATATAGCGAATGCAAGGATACAATTTAATAACGGTGCAGTAGCAAATGTAACTGCAAGCAGAATATCTCAGAAAAAAATGAGAAAAATGAGAATATTTCAGAAAGATAATTATATAGCTTTAGATTTCATCACAGGAGTTTCTGAAGTCTACAGGTTAATTCCACTTGATGAAAAAGCCAGTTCTTCTTCTATTTCATTCGGGGAAATTGGTGTCGGAGAAAGAAGGAAAAGAGTAGTATACGAGCAGCCGGAAATAAAGGAAGTAAATGCATTAAGGTATGAACTCGAGCTTTTTATTAATTCTGTTTTGAATAACAAAAGGCCGGTTGTTTCCGGAGAAGATGGTCTGAAAGCTTTAAAAGTTGCTGATATAATTCTTAAAAAGATTGATGAGTCAAAAACGATAGCAGGGATCTAAATGAAAAAAACAATCCTGACATCTTTATTATTTTTAATAATTATAACAGGACTTGAATGCAGCGTTTATCAGACAATCGCTAATCTTTCAAAGTTAAAATTTAAAATTGATTCGACAAAAAATCTTAAGTTAGCTGGTGTTTCACTCGAGGGGAAAAAAAGTATAAGCGATTTTTCTTCATTAGAGACATTAAAGTTAAGTGCTGCTTTTATCAGAAATTCACTTCCGCTAACTCTTACAATAAATGTAGATGCAAAAAATCCCAATGATGGAACAGGGGGCTATCCCAGGACTAATGCAACTATAGTGTCGTTTCCCTGGAAGCTTTTTATAGATAATAAACAGACTATAACAGGGGATATAGGTTCAGAAGTTAGCGTTCCGGGTACAGGTGAAGTTGCTAAAATTCCTTTACAGGTTAGCGTTGATCTTGTGCAATTCTTTAAAGACAAGGGTTACAATGGAATAATTAATTTAGCTTTGAATCTTACCGGGCAGGGAACCTCGCCATCAAAAATTACTTTATATGTGCAACCGACAGTAAATACGCAATTGGGAAATATAAAATATCCGGATGAAATAAAAATAGTAAACTTTGAGTATTCAAAATGACTATGAGTAAAAATAAATTTGCCATTGGAGTTGATATCGGGGGAACCAATATCAAACTGGGAATAATATCCGAGAAAGGAGAAATAGTTAAAAAAGCTCTGGTCGAGACGAAAGGTGAAGGTGGGCCTGATGTTGTTGTTGCACAAATAAAGAAGGGAATTAATGAATTACTCTCAAATAATGATAATAAAATTGTCGGTATAGGTATTGGCTGTGCAGGAACTGTAGATCAGAAAAAGGGTATTGTAGAAAATCCTCCCAATCTTCCCAAATGGGATAAAGTTTCTCTTGGTAGTTTAATTAAAAAAACATTTGGCTATGAAGTGTTTCTCGATAATGACGCTAATGTTGCTGCAATTGGTGAGATGCATTTCGGTGCCGGGAAAAAGCTGGATTCATTTATTATGGTTACTCTCGGTACAGGAGTCGGCGGTGGTATAATTATGAATAGGAAAATTTATCATGGAGATTTCGGAGCTGCCGGTGAAATTGGACATACAGTTATTGATTATAATGGTCCCAAATGTAACTGCGGTTCTTTTGGATGTATAGAAGCCTACGTGGGCAATCATTATCTTGTAAAAAGAATTCAGAAGGAAATAAAAAATAAGACTGATTCAAAAATCTGGGATCTTATAAATCATGATATTGAAAAGCTAAGTCCTAGAGTAATTGATGAAGCGGCTGAAGCCGGAGATGAATATGCGAAATCAATTATTATACAGGTTGGAGATTATCTGGGCTGTGCTTTTGCCTCACTTGCAAATATACTTGATATCAGTACGTTTATTGTCGGGGGAGGAGTTGCTGGTTTCGGTAAGCCACTTTTTGATGCTGCACAAAAAAAATCTGCGGAAAGGGCTCTTATACCTTTAAGGAAAAGAATAAAAGTTTTGCCTGCAGAGTTAAAAAACGATGCAGGAATACAAGGTTCATCTGCGCTTGTGTTTTATAAAATTAGATAGTTAACGTCAATTAACAGACTAAATTTTTTATTTAATTGAAGAAAAAAACTCGCCTAAGTTCCTTATATATAATCTGGTTACTTAAAAATACATTACCGAAATCTTTTGGATATCATTATCTTTCCTTTATGAAATCTTTTCTCTGTGTCCTGATTCTTGTTTTCATAAATAATTATGCCCTTTCGCAGGAGTTAACGGATAGCTCTGTCAATAAATCTGACACCACCAGTGCTATTACAGATACTCTTACCTCAGTTTCTGATTCTTTAAAAGATAATCCAACCGGGCTGGATACAATTATTTACGCTAGTTCAAAAGACTCACTTATTTTCTTTGTCGACAAAAGGAAAATGAATCTTTACGGAAATGGGCAAATTAAATATCAGACAACCGATCTTAAAAGTGAAAAGATATTTGTAGATTTTAATACAAGTACAATAGAAGCAACTGGAGATAGCACAGATACTTCACAAACTAAACAAAAAGGGTCGCCTGTACTGAAAGAGGGTGCTGAAGTTTATACAGGAAATACAATAAAATATAATTTTAAAACTACACAGGGAATTATTTCTGAAGCAGGCACTTCATCAGAAGGTACATATTATACTGGCGAAAAAATTAAAAAAGTTGATGCATCAACTTATTTTATAGAAGATGGGATTTATACTACCTGTGATCATGATCCCCCGCACTTTTATTTTTATTCGCCGAGGATGAAAGTAATACAGAAAAAAGAAATAGTTGCACGCTGGATCTGGCTTTATTTTGGAGGCGTTCCTTTTCCAATTCCATTACCTTTTGGGGTTTTCCCTTTACAATCCGGCAGGCGATCCGGGATAATTGCACCTGTGATTGGTTATGATACGCGCTATGGAAATTATTTATCACACATTGGTTATTTCTGGGCAATTAATGATTATATGGATTTGAACCTTACTACTGATTATTATACAAGAGGAAGTTTTGCACTTTCGAGCAGGTTCCGCTATGTAAAGAGATATGATTTCAGCGGAAGTATTCAAGGAGGCTATAAAAAGTTTAAATTGCATGAATCTACTGATCCCGATGCTTCCGAAAGTACTGACTGGAGCTTAAGCTGGACACATCATCAGAATTTTACACCAACTCTTAGATTGGATGCAAATATTCAATTTCTTTCAAGCAATTATTTACGGAGAACCAGCATAGATCTTAGCCAGGTTTTGCAAAATACTATAATCTCCAATGCAACATTATTCAAAAGCTGGGAGTCGGGAAACAGTATATCCTTAAGTTATAGTAGAACACAAAATTTAGAAAACGGGAACGTAAATCAAACTCTTCCCAGTATTTCATTTAGTAAAGCTCAGAGTTATCCTTTTAAAAGTGATATAAGCAGCGGTGATCAAAAATGGTATGAATTATTTGGCTACAATTATTCCGGAAACTTTCAAAATAGAATAGATAAAGTCGGGGGCAACGTGACTTCTAAAGCAGGAGTATTACATACTATTAACGGAGGACTTTCGCCAAAATTGGGACACATCAGCATTTCTCCGAATTTTAACTACCAGGAAAAATGGTACGATAAAAGTATCGAAATAATTGATCATGGGCTGGATTCAATTGGAAATGACTCACTCGAAACAAGAGACGTAAAAGGATTGAATTTTGTAAGGACATTTAATGTAGGTGTTTCTGCTTCAACTAAATTGTATGGTATTTTTAATCCGCATATTTTAGGAGTCGCTTCAATTCGCCATACACTTTTGCCCAGTATTTCGTATAGATTTCAACCTGATTTTTCGAGACCGGGCTGGGGATATTGGGGAACGTATGTTGATTCAAAAGGTAATGAAGTTAAGTATGATAAATTTGCAGGATCGGTTTATGGGGGAGCACCAACAGGGGAACAACAAAGTATTTCCTTTTCCCTTGGTAACGTATTTGAAATGAAAACAGAAGTTGATCCGACCGACACTACTTCCCAAGAAAAGAAAATTCAACTGTTGAATTTAAATGCAGGCCTAAGTTATAATTTTGCAGCTGACAGTCTTAGGTTTTCTAATTTAAATCTCAATTATAGAACACAAGTGGGTGATTTACTAAATATATCCGGATCGTCAAGTTTTACACTTTATGATTTTGACCAGGCTGCCGGGCATTCAATAAACAAGTTTTTGATAGACGAAGGAAAAGGACTGGCGAGAATGACAAGCTTTAGTTTTTCGCTTTCTACTCATTTATCGGGTAATAGATCAACTTCTCCAGATGAAACTGTAGAGACAGACAGCTCAATTCAAAAAGGTGAATTTGAACTTGTGCAGGAGAGCAATGCTTTATCAAGAGGTATTTATAATAATGCTGAAGCTGATTTTTCAATTCCGTGGGATATTTCTTTAAATTATAATTATTCCTTATCAAAGTTTAATCCTGCAAATCCTTTTAAATCATCAAACATAAGTGCAAATTTAAATTTCAATTTAACAAAAAACTGGAAGGTTTCTGTTACGGGCAGTTATGACTTTATGATGCACCAATTTGTTGCGCCGCAATTAAGAATTTCAAGAGACCTGCATGCGTGGATAATGAATTTTACCTGGAATCCTTCAGGCCTCTACTCAGGTTATATGCTCGAAATAAAAGTAAAAGCTCCTCAATTATCTGACCTTAAAGTTACAAAGAGAGATCAATTCTTTAGTGGAAGATAATCAGAATTATGAAGACGAAATATCCGGAAAGAATAATTTGTTTAACCGAGGAAACAACGGAGTTACTGTATTTACTCGGTGCTGGTGAAAGAGTTGTCGGAATATCTGGCTTTACAATGCGTCCTCCTATGGCAAGAAAAGAAAAGCCGAAAGTTTCAACTTATACTGATGCAAATTATGACGCGATCAAAAAGCTAAATCCCGATTACATTTTTGCTTTTTCTGATATTCAGGCAGAAATAGTTAAAGATTTAACAAAAATGGGATTCCAGGTTATGGTTTTCAACCAGAGATCAATTTCCGAGATATTGCAGAATATCCTAGTGATCGGAAGCATAATTGATGAACAAAAAGAGTCGGAAAAATTAGTTGCCATGTATGAAACAAGAATCGAAAAAATTAGAAAAAGTTCATCAGGGTTAAAATATCACCCAAAGGTTTATTTTGAAGAATGGTATGAGCCATTGATTTCAGGAATATGTTGGGTTAGTGAGTTAATTGAGATAGCAGGAGGAGTGGATATATTTCCGGAGTTTAGGGAAAAGAAAAGTGGAAAAGATAGAATTGTAAAACCGGAAGATGTTGTTCAACGAAATCCTGATATAATAATAGGTTCCTGGTGTGGGAAAAAGTTTAAGAAAAATATGGTCAAAGAAAGAAAGGGCTGGCAAGAAATAAATGCAGTAAGAAACGATAATGTATTTGAAATTGATTCAACATTGATATTGCAGCCAGGGCCAGCTTCTCTTACCGAAGGAATGGATGAATTGGCAAAAATAATTCATAACTATTAAATTTTAATAATTAAAGTAAATAAAGTCTATATGTCTTCAGCATCATTCCCTTCTTCTTTTTTCTCTTCAGGCTTTTCAGTTATTTTTTCAAGTTCGAAAATACTAATCCATTCATCTTCACTTATTATTTTAGAATAAGCATTAGCTCCTACTTTGCCCGAACTTTTTCTATCTAACATTTTTTTGCTGGATAGTTCACTCTGAATTTTTTCATCTAGCGTTTTTTTGGTGAAATAATTTAAAACGGTTATTGGTCTGTTGGAACTATTGTTTATTTTGTTTTCAAGATCCCATCTTGCAACAGGGGCCCACCACTGATCGAAATGTATAACGTATGGAGCGTAAACTTTATGGGACTTTGCTTTCATTACTTGCGAATCTGCGAGAAAGACACTGATTGAAGCGTCCTGTTCGAATTCTGAAATTGCTTTTGACAATTCACCAGGTGTCATTCCCTGAGAATATTTTTTATAGCTTATTTTTTCTTTTTCAAGAAGTCTGGCTAATTTTTGAATACCTGCTTTGTCGTATTGAGAAAATACTATAACCCTTTTGTTAAAACTTTTCAGTGAGTTAACGTGTGATAATAAGAGCTTTGTTTTATTACTATCCATATTATCGGATGAAAAATTACATACCTGTTTTAATTGGTGTACGTAAAAGAAAAGTTGAGATTGAAAGCGGAACGGATTTCCTGTTTCCAGAATTTCCTGCAGACTGTTTCTTGCGTGAAATAATGTCTGATCAAATTCACTCCGGTGATCTTTTTCAAGGTCTATCCAATAATTAGATTCCATTATCTCAGGCATTTGCTGCCTTACTTCATTGAAATTATGGCTTAAAAAAACATCGTGTTTTAACTGGGGTAATATATTTTCCGAATATTGTTCTTTTGTTAGCCGGGTAATTATCCAGTTAAATTTTGGCTTTACAAAATTAATTATCTGAGCGCATTCATTCTGATATATTTTAAGATTCTCGGCATCATCAAAAACAACACAATCAAATTTTTTTAAAATTTCTTTTTGTAAAATCTTTTGCTTTACAGCATTAGAGAGTAATTTATAAGTGATTACCTGTACCTGGGAAGTCTTGGCAAGTTCAGTTTTAAGATCAACTGATTCTAAGTCTGTGCAAATATTACTCAATTCAGGAGCAAATCTTTTCAACTGATCAATCCATCCGGAATAACTACCAGTGTTTTCTGCAATAGTGACAGAGCCTGTTGAATTTTCATCTACGACAACTAATGCAGATTTCATCTCTCTTTTCTTTATCAAATATTTGATCGCAAATATTGCTTGTATTGTTTTTCCTAGTCCGGGCTCATTGCTCAATAAAACCTTTGTGTTTGAAGTCAGTAATTTGATTCCCTTAATTTGATATTGATAGAGTTTTTCAAATAATTTTTTTTCTTCATCAGGCGAAAGGTCAGTCTTCGGTTGAATGATTTTGTTTATAACTTCTGCCGAAACTCTTTTACTGCTTTCTTCTTTATTGACAGGTGATGATGAGTCACTTTCGTAAAAAAACGAGAGTTTTGTTTTTACAGAATAGTCAAATTGTGGAATTTTTATTTTAACTTGTTTTGTATTCCAGGGAAATACGTCGCTGTAAAGGCTTAATTCGCCAGTTTTGATCTGTGGGTCAAATTCAAATGGAGAATAAAATAATTCTTCTCCGAATTTTAATTCATTTTGATCAATTCTTTTTATCAAACGTGGATTATCAAGCAAATCAATTTTCTTGTTTGAAATGGAATTAGATGACGAGTTATGCTCAAGTCGTGAGAGTAATTCCATATTATATATTTTCGGCTTTAGCGTTGAAAGACAATCAATTATTTCTGGTGCTTCAATAATATAATTGATATTTTTTCTTACAATTCCGGTTTTGATAATTTTTGATGTTAATTTATCTGAGGCCCGTTTTTTCCTTTGCTCTTTAGTTTTAAGATAAAAGGGTGTCCCTTCAACTATTATCTTTGCAGCAAATGACAGTTTTAATTCTTTATCAAAAGATACTTTAAAATTTGAAACTGATATGTTGCCAAACCCAAAAAACACAGGATTAGTTTTCGATTTTAAGATAAGCCTGCGGTGAGATAAAGTTAAAGTCTTTGCTTTTTTAAAATAGAATTCGAAAGTTGAAATTTTCCCATTGACTTCGATTACCAATGGAAGGTTATTTTCAACTAATGATGCAGGAGAAAATTCTTCAATTTCCCTGTAGTCAGGTTCGCAAGCATGTAATACTTTTCCCCACAAAAAAGTTTCTGTCTCTTCAATTTTTGAGATCGAAGATGCTAATCTAGCTCTGATCCTTTTAGCAACAGACATTAATCGCCCATCTTTTGCTGATGAACCTGTTCGCACGCGATTTTAAGCCTTTCGAAAGGTTCAAGCAGATTCCTGCTCTCGACGATATCTTTCAGGCTTGATTTTATTTCAGGTAATTCTCCTTCATAATTTTTGGAAATTTCTGCGTAAACTTTTGAATTACTTCCGTTATTAGAAAACAGTTCTTCTTTAGCAGCACTTTCTCTTGAAGGAGTTTCGTTTTTATCGAACAGCCTTACAACCCGCACTCCCTGCCTGTCATTTGTAGAAAGGAAAAGGGGATTACGTACAATAATAAGGTCAAGGTCAAGACTAACGGCATTTAATAAAGGTGCTGAAATTAATTCAACGAGTATATGTTCCATTAGCACTTTTCCGTACAACGTTCTTTGAAAATTAGTCGGCGTAATAGGCGCTGTTACCCTAAATTCAACCGGCTTTGTGTCTCTGTCAGTAACAAGCACTGCACCCATTATTCCTTCTTTTTCGCTAAGAGTATAAGACTCTAAAAATGCCAAATTAGATAGTTCCATAGTTCACCTAAATTTTGTTATAACTATTTATTAAATACATAAGGACGAACAGAATTTATAAAGCATCATCCTTTTTCTGTGAAATTAGTTTTAAGAAATAGTTGAAAGCAAATTAAGCGAATTGCTATTATTTAATTTGAATTGCCCTGCTATGAAATTCTAAGGACGGAATTTCAGGATGGAATAATATCAATTTTATGTATATCTAATTAAGATATTTTTACCAGTTTTGCAAGTGTTTTTTTAATATAGTAACTAATAATAATCTATAAGCTTTTCTCGATAATTTCTTTGTTCCTTTTGCATGGGCTGTCTTAAATTGGGAAAAATACAATAAAAAGCTAAAAATTGGTTTGAAAATTAAAGGATAGACTTGTTGGCAAAGTAGGGTAATTATTAACTCCTACAGATACATTCCATCCCATTTCAGAGCTTTGTCTATTATTGTATGCATTGACTAATCTTACAACATTAATGATGCTGATGATTCTGTTAAGAATAAGAGCACCAGCAACAAATCTTAAATTGTTATATGCCGATTCACTAGAAACCCACATATCTCTGTAAGTGCTTCGCTGCTTATTGGTTTTCCAATCCCAATAATATTGGTTTACATTATATATCTCACTGAAGTTTCTTTCCAGTGCTTTCTGATCATTATACTGTTGAATATTCAGATAATTACCAATTGTAGTGTAATATGCATCATCCTTTCCGCTGTTATTTACCCCTCCGTTTGAAGCTGCATAAGATTTATAATCACTTTTTCTAATGTTGCCGTAGGAATAAAATCCAATATAGGTTCCCCATA
>CAZQQD010000070.1:13437-16294 GCA_964595355.1 uncultured Ignavibacteriaceae bacterium
TCAATTATCCCCGTACAATTATTATCTATTACGTTTGTGATTTTTACGTTTGCAAAAGTATTGCTGATCGATTCATCAAATTTGTTAGAAACCCTTACATAATTTGATGAAAATCCTTTAATAAATCCAGCCATATTTTCCGACTCAAAAAGTACTTCAAGATTTTTCCCGGTCATTGATTTGTAAAACTGATTTTTTTTCTTCTCGCTTAAAATTCTTAACATATTGTTTCTTTTTCTTCTCTCAAACACATCAACTGCTCCATCCAAAGCAATTGCTTTTGTATCTGGTCTCTCTGAATACGTAAAAACATGCAGGTATGAGACCGGTAGTTCTTTTAAAAAATTATATGTTTGAAGAAAATCATCTTCTGTTTCACCGGGAAAACCCACAATTACATCAACACCTATTCCGAGGTCTCTGATTTTACTTTTTGCCTTATGAATAAGCTCAGCATAATATTCGACTTTATATCTTCTTTGCATCGCTTTCAAAATTTTCGGACTTCCACTTTGAAGTGGAATATGAAAGTGATTACACATCTTTTCGTTTTCTGCAACCAGGTCAATTATATCATCACTTAATAAATTAGGTTCGATGGAACTGATTCTGACTCTGAATTTTCCGGGAACATCGACCAATTTTAATAAAAGTCTAAAAAGGTCAGTGTCATAGGATTCTCCATAATCTCCAACGTTTACACCTGTTAATATTATTTCTTTATAGCCTGAATTTATTAATTCCTTAAATTCACTTAAAACTAATTCAGGATTAAGGCTTCGACTTTTTCCCCGTGCGAGTGGTATCGTACAGAATGAACATTTATAATCGCAACCATCCTGTATTTTAAAATAAGCTCTTGTTCTGTTATCTGCTTCAGTCGAATGAGCGTAGCCAAAATGATTTAATTCTTCAGTTGGAGAGACATAAATGCAGGAAAGTTCTCTCTTTTCAAAATTCTTAATTGTTGAAAACAGATTAAATTTTTCTTTGCTGCCAAGTATAACATCTACTCCTTCAATCTGTGATATTTCTTTGGGACGAAGTTGTGCATAGCATCCTGTAACGATAACGAATGCATCGGGGTTTTGTCTTAATGCCCTTCTTACAAGTTGTCGGCATTCCTTTTCAGCGTTTTCTGTTACTGTGCAGGTATTAAAAACATAGACATCTGCATTTTCCTTAAAATCTACTATGTCGAATCCTTTATTTAGAAATTCATTTCCAATAGTCGATGTTTCGGAAAAGTTTAGTTTACAGCCTAAAGTATGTAGTGCAACTTTCTGCGGCATAATTGAGATGTTTAAAACTTAAAGAGCGGGAAAGTTTCCCGCTCTTAATATAATTAATTACAAAATTAATTATTTGAATTTTCAGTTGTATCCTGCGTATTTTCTTCAGAGACTTCGAAAATCGGGAATTCCGATGCATCGATTGTTCCTGTTTCAGCATTTTGTATTTCCTGAACCGAAACTCTGTCAAGCTTATGTTTTTCGAGATAAGTTTTTATTTCGTCTTCGGATTTTTCCTTTAATGCAGCTATCGAGCTGAGTACAATCTTTTTATTTTCTTTATCGAATTCAATCACTTTTAGGCTCAGAACATCATCAACAGGAAAGTGATTTGCCAGGTTTTTTATTTTATTTGTAGCTAATTGAGTTACGGGAACAAAGCCGTCGACCTTTTCAGGCAATTCAGCAATTAATCCCTTTTCAATTATTCTAACAACCTTACCCTCTGTAGTTGCTCCAACAGCGTAGATTTTTTCAAAATTATCCCACGGATTTTCCTGCACCTGTTTATGTCCAAGAGAAATTTTTCTTTGTTCTACTTCTACGCCTAAAACAATTACATCGAGTTTTTCACCTTTTTTAACAACTTCGCCGGGGTGTCTGATTTTCTTAGTCCATGATAAATCTGAAATGTGAACCAAACCGTCAACACCGGGTTCAAGTTCTACAAAGACTCCGAAGTTTGTAAGATTTCGTGCAATTCCCGTGTGTTTTGATCCAACGGGATATTTCTGCATCAAACTTTCCCAGGGATCTGGCTCAAGTTGTTTTATACCGAGAGAAATTTTCTTTTCTTCTTTATCCAGACTTAATATTACGGCTTCAACAACCTGCCCCATTGCCACAACCTGTGAAGGATGTTTAATATGCTGCGTCCAGCTCATTTCAGAATTATGGATCAGACCTTCGATTCCTTTTTCAATTTCTATGAATGCGCCGTAGTCAGTTAAAGAGACAACACGTCCAGAAACTTTGTCGCCGATTTTATATTTCTCATCAATGTTTTCCCACGGATGGGGGAGAAGTTTCTTTAAGCTAAGTGAAATTCTTTTCTTCTCTTCATCGAAGTCTGTAACAACCACTTTAATTACCTGGTCAAGTTTCACGACTTCGTTAGGATGATTTATTCTACCCCAGCTTAAATCAGTAATATGTACCAATCCATCAACTCCACCGAGGTCAACAAAAACACCAAAGTCAGTAATTGCTTTTGCTGTTCCTTCGAGTATCTGGCCTTTTTCGAGACTATTGAGGATTGATTCTCTTTGTCCTGATATTTCTTCTTCAACGAGCACTTTGTGAGAGACAACAACATTTTCAGTCGGAATGTTAACTTTAACAACTTTGAAATCCATTGTTTGACCGACAAATGCATCAAAATCTCTGATTGGTCTTATATCGATTTGTGATCCGGGAAGGAATGCTTCCATTCCCATAAGATCAACAACCATTCCGCCTTTGATTCTTTTAATTATTTTTCCCTGAAGTATTTCACCGGTTTCGTAAGCTTTAACAACTTTATCCCAGATCTTCAGGAAATCTGCTCTTGCTTTGCTAAGTACAAG
>CAZQQD010000071.1:0-15432 GCA_964595355.1 uncultured Ignavibacteriaceae bacterium
TTCTTTCTATGAAAGAATTCATTGAATTTATCGCAAAACACCTGGTGGATACTCCTGATAGTGTTGTTGTAGAGGAGAAAACCCCTGAAGACAACAAAATTGTGCTTGCTCTAAAAGTTCAGTCCGATGATGTTGGCAAGGTAATAGGAAAACAAGGCAAAACAGCTCAGGCTATGAGAACACTTTTAACAGCTATTGCTGCCAAAGAGGGAAAAAGAGCTATACTTGAAATTCTGGATTAAGGAATTGAATTACTTTTACAGTGAGTAACTTTTATCTAATTGCAAAAATCGTTTCTCTTTATGGTAAAGATGGATTTGTAAAAATTATTTCTCATTCTGATTTTCCTGATAGATTTTACAAGCTTGATAAAGTTTACATTGATTTTTGGGGCTACAAGAAAGAATTTTTTGTTGAGAAAGTTTTAGAGCAAAAAAAAAACATAACTCTAAAATTTGGAAATTTTGATAGTGACAAAGACGCTCAGATACTCGTTGATAAAGATGTTTTTGTTGATGAAGAAATAGTGATCAAACTTCCTGAAGGGTCCTATTTTATACATGATCTTTTGGGTTGTAAAGTTTACAGAAACGGTAAAGAGTTTGGCAAGTTAAATGATGTTCTTAGGTACCCCGCTAATGATGTATATATAATTGAAGATGTGCTGGGTGAGGAAATACTGATTCCGGCTGTTAAAGATTACATAGAAAGCTTTGATCGGGAGAAAAAAATTCTGGTCATAAAGCCGGGAGATGAAATTTATGAAGATGATGAGAATTGATATTATTTCTGCGGTTCCGGATCTCCTTTTAAGTCCGCTCAATTCCAGCATTATTAAAAGAGCACAGGATAAAAAGAAAGTCTTAATTCATCTGCATAATCTACGTGATTATGCAAATGATAAACATAAGCAGATTGACGACAAACCGTTTGGTGGCGGACCTGGAATGGTGCTTAAGCCAGAACCGTTCTTTGCATGTATAGAAAAATTGATGAGTGAAGTAAATTATGATAACATCATTTTTACTTCTCCTAAAGGTAAAATTTTTGATCAAAGATTTGCTAATAAATTGTCTCTTGCTAAAAATCTTTTAGTTATAGCCGGGCATTATAAAGAGATTGATAATAGAGTAAGAGAAAAATTCGCTACAGATGAAATTTCGATTGGAAATTTTGTCCTTACTGGAGGTGAATTACCAGCGTTGATAATCATTGATGCAGTTGTAAGATTAATTCCCGGTGTACTTAATGATAGTGAATCTGCTCTTAATGATTCATTTCAAGATGGTAATAGAATAGAAGCTCCTTGTTACACTAGGCCTGCTGAATTTAGAGGCTTGAAAGTTCCGGAAGTTCTTTTATCTGGGAATGAAAAAGAAATTAAAAAGTGGAAAGAAGAACAGTCAAAATTATTGACAGAACGCTGGAGAAATTTTAATAATTAGTGGAGAGAAAAATGGTAGACATAAATAAAATATTACCTGATCAGGTACGTACTGATTTTCCCAAGTTTAATGCCGGCGATCGTGTACGTGTACAGGTTAGAGTAGTTGAAGGAGATAAAGAAAGACTTCAAACATTTGAGGGAGATGTGCTGAGCATTCGTGGAGAAGGTTCTAATAAAACTTTTACCGTTAGAAAAATTTCAAGTGGTGTTGGGGTTGAAAGAATATTTCCCATCAATTCACCTAAAATTGCTAAAATTGAAGTATTGAAAGAAGGTAATGTAAGAAGGGCTAAATTATATTATCTTAGAAATCTATCAGGTAAAGCAGCTCGTATTCGTGGCAAAGAAGCCTAATGAGAGGACTTATTTTCTTATAAAAAAGGCGTGTAACACACGCCTTTTTATTTGTAAGCATTATTTCTACAAAACTCTGGAATAGTTTTACGGCTTTTATAAAAAATCTGTTTTCTACAGATATTATTTTTGCTATTTTCGTTCGCAGTAATAGTAGGGTTATAGTGTTTAATTATAGTAGAAAAAAAATCTTTTTGAGAAGTGTTTATATTCTGCTTTTTTGCAATTTTTTGCTGAATTTCAAAGCTTTTCCGCAAAATAAATCAGTTCGTTTTGAAACACTGTCACTTCAGAATGGTGTATCCTTAAATTTGACTTGGGCTATGCTTCAGGATAGTAGAGGATATATTTGGTTTGGCACTATGTACGGACTGGTTAAATATGATGGCAAAAACTATACTACCTATAGAAATAATCCCATGGATTCTACGTCAATATCATTTGATGATATTATAACACTTTTTGAAGATAGCAGGGGAAATATCTGGGTTGGCACATGGGGAGGAGGACTAAATAAATTTAATCCAAACACAGAGAAATTTACAAGATTCCTTTATGAAAAATCATCTGATAAGGGATTATGTGATAATATTGTCTGGGCAATTAATGAAGATGATTCAGGAGATATCTGGATAGGCACACAGAGAGGAGGAATTGATAAATACGATGTAAAAACCAAAAAATTTATTCATTACTGGAATAACGGTGGTGCAAATAATAGTTTGCCCTCAAATACAGTTACAGAAATATATAAAGATAAACAGGGGATTATGTGGATTGGGACTCTTGCCGGATTAGCGAAGTATTTACCGGGTTCTGATTCATTTGAAGTATTCAAGAATTCAATAAAACCGGACAAAAGCAAAGAGGCGAATAAAATTCATTACATTTTTGGGGAAAATGAAAATAAATTATGGATAGGTACCGCTTCAGGTCTTTTTGTATTTAATAAGCTTACAAACAAATTTTCTTTATTTAGTTCTAACAAAAAAAATCTCTTAAATCACTATTACATTTCATCGATCTGTAAGGGCAATTCAAATGATGTTTGGGTAGGAACGGGTGACGGACTTGTTAGGGTAAATAACGAAAACACCGAAAGCGTTGAGGTTTTTCATCATCAGTTTGGCTCCTCCAATTCATTGGCAGGCAATACTATAACAGCACTGATGATGGATAAATCAGGAGTTCTTTGGATAGATGCGTATAGAGCAGGTGTGAGCAAATTAATCAATACTTCCAAAGATTTTATAAACTATACTTATGATCCAAATAATAAAAATAGTCTGGGTACCCCAATCGTCACTTTTTTTGCTCAGGATGATAAAGGTTATATCTGGATTTCGGGCTACAGCAGTATTCTAACAAGGTATGATCCCCGAACAAATTCTTTCAAAAGGTTTCCACTTGTTTTGTTAGGGAAGAAAAGAGATACAAAGTTTTATATTTCGTCGGTAATTAAGAAGGATGATGATAACTTATTGATTGGAACCACTCGGGGTATTTTACTTTTTAATTTGACTACTGAATCACAGAAGAGCCTGCCAAAAGAAATGAGCAAAATTACGGAAATGGTTAATGGAAATATAACTTATCTCCTGATTTCCTCAGATAGAAAACTTTGGGCCGGGGTCAATGAAAGGGGAGTATACTCCTTTGATCTTAAAAATTTTTCGTATAAGCATTTCGTAAATCCAATGACTGATCTGACAAATTATATGAAAAATATAGTTCAGGTTATTTATGAAGACAAAAATAAAAATATCTGGCTTGGCACGTTAGGTGGATTGTTGAAATTAGATAAAGCTACCGGCAAATTTCAAAGCTTCTCTCATAATTTATCAGATCCCGAAAGCTTGAGCAATAATTATGTTTATTATCTCTTTGAAGATTCTAAGAATAATTTCTGGATAGGAACCAGTAATGGTCTGAATAAAATGGATAAGAAAAACAAGACTTTCGAGAGTTATTTTGAAGAAAATGGTCTACCCAATAGTGTGATTATGAGTGTACTTGAAGATGATAACGGCAATCTATGGGTTAGTACTAATAAAGGAATTGCCAGGTTCGATCCGGAAAATAATACTTTTAAGAATTTTGACGTTAACGATGGGTTACTGACTAATATTTTTTATCCTCAGTCGGCTTTTATTGGGAGAAACAGTATGTTCTATTTCGGCGGTAACGGTGGCTTTACTAAATTTGATCCCGATAAAATAAATTTAAATAATTATGTTTCTCCTGTTTATATAACAAAAGTTAAGGCGGGAAAAGATATTGGTGATCTTCATCTGCTTAACCCATCAAACGATAAGTTACAGCTATCATTTAATGAGAATTTCCTTCAGTTAAGCTTTGCTTCTTTAGATTATACCAATCCTGAAAAGAATGTATATAAATATAAGCTTATAGGGATTGATGATGATTGGATTTATTCAGGGAATAATAATGTAGCCAGCTATACAGATCTTTCACCAGGGAGCTATACATTCCAGGTGCTTGGTAGTAATAGTGATGGTATATGGAATGAAAAGCCTGCTTCAATAGAAATTGTAATACTTCCACCTTTCTGGAGAACCTGGTGGTTTACATCCTTAGTAATTATCATCGGGTTTATAACTATATATCTGGTGCACTTAATTTGGGTTCAACATAAAATTAAGCGTGCTCTTGAAATCGAAAAGATTAGAGCAGAAGAAAGTGAGAGAGTGCGTAAGCAAACGGCAATAGACTTCCACGATGAATTAGGACATAGATTAACCAGAATTTCCCTTCTTACAGAAATAGTTAAAAGAAAATTAGGGAATAGTTATAATGATATTCTTCCTTTGCTAAAGAAGATTTCTGAAAACTCTGTACAACTTTATGATGGGACAAAAGATTTTATCTGGGCAATTGATCCGCAAAACGATTCACTTTATGAATTGCTTGTAAGACTTAAAGATTTTGGTGATGAAATTTTTACTGATACAAATGTAGACTTCTTGGTTAAAGGCATTACAACGGAGCTTGAGAAGACATCTTTGTCTACAGATATGAAGAGACACCTTTCTTTAATATTTAAGGAGGGGATGAATAATTCATTAAAACATTCAGGAAGTAGAACAGTCTCACTTGAGTCAAAAATCGTCGGGGATCAAATAGAAATTACTTTGGAAGATGACGGAACCGGATTTAAAATTGAGGAAGATAAGGGGGGAAACGGACTTAAAAATATGATCCGGAGAGCAGAAAAGATACACGGACAACTGCAGATAAATACCGCGCCTGGAAAGGGAACGCGGATATCATTCAAAGGAAAGGTAAGTGCCAAATAACAGCCAGCCGCTCTTGTAGACTTATTTTACATTTTCATTTCAAATCTATATTATACATCTTATATTATTTGACGATTAGAGATTATGCCTGATAAATATCCAATCAAGGTGTTGATTATTGAAGATGACGGTCTTATCCGCAATAGTTTTGTATCACTACTTAGTTCGTCGGAAAAGTTTGAATGTGTAGCAGATTATGATAATTGCGAAGAGGCGATAAAAAATTTGTTGAAGGACGATCCGGATGTAATACTTATGGATATAGAGCTTCCCGGAATATCAGGAATTGAAGGAATTGCTAAGATTAAAAAAATAAAACAGGATATCGATGTAATTACTGTTACGATTCATAATGATGATACTAAGGTTTTTCAGGCTCTTTGTGCCGGTGCTTGCGGGTATCTAACTAAAAATATTTCTCCTGAAAAATTAATGGATTCAATTGAGGAGGCGTATAATGGCGGCGGGCCAATGAGTACAAATATCGCCAGAATGGTGGTGCAGTCATTTCAAAGAAATATTAAATCTCCCCTATCACCTCGTGAAACAGAAGTGTTGCAATTATTAGCAAAGGGTAAAAGCTATACAATGATAGCTGATGAATTGTTTATTGATAAAGAAACTGTTAGATCCCACATAAAAAATATTTACATGAAACTTGAAGTAAATTCTAAGGCACAAGCAATAGAAAAAGCGACAAAAGAAAGGTTGATTTAGAATTTCATCAGTATTATTTACCGTTTATCAATCCAAATCTTAAAATTCACCCAATTTGTAGGATACCGGAATTCTGCGTAATGAATTAAAATACTGCTAGTAAGAAGTCAATCCCTTAACTAGTACAGGAGTAGCCTCATGGAAAATTTACAAAACAAAATTCAGCATCAACCAAAACATAGCAGTAGAATAATCAGCAGGAATTCCCAAATTCGAAGCGATTATCGTGAGCTAAGAGAGCAGGGCTTAAAAAATTGGGAAGTCTTTGTGAAACTATCTGACAAATACTTCCTTTCAGAAAACACCATCGATAAAATAATTTATACCAAATAAATTTTCCCGGCTTATTTGAGGTGCTTTATCAGCTGGCTAATCGTTTGTAAACTATATGTTAATTAAATAAATAACAATAGGCAAACAGCTGGTAAAGCACTTTTTTTATATCTGCTTTTAATCCAACTAATTTTATTTAATTGCACATTTTAGTTAGCTTTACAAAGTAATTATTTACTGTAATAATTGTATCAATACTTTAGCATGAAGATATTTTTTCCTCAAAATATTTTTGCTGAGCTGATTAAAAATTCATTCAATGAAAGGATGGCATCTCAAATCATTTTTTTGCCTTCTTCGTTGATAACAAGTGAAGTTCTTAAGAGCCCGGATTCTATTGGATTAATTCCGACAATGGATTTAATAAAGCATAAAGAGCTTTTTGTCTCTAAGTCTTTCGGGGTTTCATTCGAAGAATCCTTATGTAATTCATACCTGTATTTTCATACTCACGGAAAAAGTATAAAAGAATTGAGTATTGTTGGAGACGTTTCTTCAAATGAAGCGATAGGTGCTAAGCTTATATTAAAAGAATTATATGGTGTTGATGTGCAGGTGAATCTTTTAACAGGTGATCATAATTTAGGTGAAAAAAATATACTTTGTGTAGGTGATGCTAATTTTGACGAAGATAAATTTTTAGCTGGTATAAGCTTCGCAGAGGAAATAATAGAAGTACTTTCGCTTCCCTATGTTAACTTTGTATTGGCTTCAAACAATCGAACAGCGCTGGAAGATTTTCATTGTTCTATAGGAAATATTCAACCGGATATTTATAATCAGGCTGAAGATGAAAATTACGGTAATCAGTTACCTGTAAAAACGAAAGAGAAAATTAAGGCGAATATTTCCTCATTTATTTGCAACCTTGATGAGCAGGATATGGATGGAATAGATCAATTATTGAGACTGGCTTTTTATCATGAGATAATATCTGAAATTATTGAAATTAAGTTTGTATAAAGGAGGCCGGTATTAAGGGACCAGCCTCAAATTTTGACTTATATTGCAACGTGGGAAATACTCAAAACATTCGGATTATCGTTCATTTTTTTCAGCATTTCTGTACTGGCAGGACCCATTAATTTCATAGTGCAGCAGGCAGCAATACCTCCTTCAAAAATTATGTTCTCAATTTCTTCAATATTAATATTTCCTTCTCTGATTACATCAAGAATGCCGGCAAGGACTCCGGGTTTGTCAAAATGCTTAACCACTAGTTGATAGTTTGCGTCGGTAATTTTAGCCCTGTTAACCCAATGAGCGATTAAGCCGCTTGTTGTGAAATCTTTGATTATTCTTATTGTTTCATCGGCAACTGCATTTTGTGCTTGTTCTGTTGAAGCACCGATGTGATGTGTGGCATAAACATTCGGATTAGACTGTAACTTTGATTTTACTTCGCCGGTTTTTCCTTCGGGTTCGTCCTTAAAGACGTCAACTGCAGCTCTAATGTTTTTTTCTTTTATTGCTTCCAGTAAAGCGTCTTCATCTATAACGTCTGGTCTTGATGTATTTATAAGCAGGGCATCGTTTTTCATATAGCTGAACATTTCTTTATTGAATAATCCTTTCGTTTCCGGAGTGGCTGGCAAGTGAATCGTTACTATATCACACATAGAAAGCAGTTGATCCATTTCTGAAAAATCCTTTACCATTTCTCCCTCTATTCTGGAGATATCTTTTGCGTAAACTCTCATATCAAAAGCAATTGCTCTTTTTGCCACTTCTTTACCAATATTTCCATATCCGATTATTCCCAATGTTTTTCCCTTTAATCCTTGTGCCTTTGAATATTCAGCTTTGTTCCATTTGCCATTTTTGAAATCGATCACATTATCAGGAATTCTTCTATCTAGTGAGATCATCAGTCCCATTGCGAGTTCTGCAACGGCTACTGAATTCATACCCGGGCAATTTGCGACATAAATTCCTTTTTTGTTTGCAGCAGGAATGTTGATATTGTTAACTCCTGCACCAGCACGGATAATCAAATCCAGGCTTTTTGCATTTTCAATTGTTTGTTCATTTACTTTTGTTGATCTGACAACAAGAATGTCGTTGCCCTTTATTTCATTCGGGAGATCATTTTCACTCAGTTTTGGTGAATAAGTAACTTCAAGGTCCAGTTCCTGCATTTTTTTTATGTGCTGATCAGGAAATTTATCAGCTACTAAAACTTTTACTTTCATTTTCTAATCCTCATTTATTTTTTCTGATTTTTCAACAAATTCAATTTTTTGTATTACTAAATTACAAACATTCGTAACAAAAATTAAGGCGGGAGAATGCCAAACTAATAGATTTAGATTCGGCGAAGACTATCGGGAAAGATGGTTTGTGTTTATCAAGTAACTCTAATTGTTTTCTTCCTTTCCCAGAAAATATTCTCACAATTCAGACATTTATATTCAACTTCATTAAAAGATTCGGGAGAGGCAGCAATGGCTAAATTGGGACTTTCTTTGTAACGTGTTTTCCCAGTTCTCACTGCATTTTTACTACCGCATTTTATGCAGGTAGGTTTTTCTTTTAGAAAATAAATGAAAACTGATATTATTAGAATTGCGCCGAAAATTATAAAAATAATATTAAACATAATTTCTCCCTCTTTTTGCAGGGAAAGTCTGAGAGATTCCTCCTATTATCTTATTCTTTTAACATTGGTATTTTTACATTAAGTTTTTTAGCATTCTCAATGGCTCTTTCATATCCTGCATCGCTGTGGCGCATAATACCCATTCCTGGGTCGTAAGTGAGAACTCTCTGCAATCTTTCTTCTGCTTCTTTTGTACCATCTGCAACAATTACCATCCCTGCATGGAGTGACTTTCCGATTCCAACTCCGCCACCGTGATGAAATGAAACCCAGCTTGCGCCGCCTATCGTATTCATAAGAATATTAAGGATCGGCCAGTCCGCAATTGCATCACTTCCGTCTTTCATTCCCTCAGTTTCCCGGTTGGGAGAAGCAACCGAACCACAATCCAGATGGTCTCTTCCAATGACTATTGGCGCGGCTACTTTTCCTGATGCTACGAGGTCATTAAATATTTTTCCCATTTTAGCTCTTTCACCGTATCCAAGCCAGCAAATACGCGAAGGCAATCCCTGGAAGTGAACTTTTTTCTGTGCCATATCAATCCATTTGCAAAGAGCTTTATTTTCAGGAAAAGTTTCTTTGATTGCTTTGTCTGTTTCGTAAATGTCTTCGGGTTTTCCTGAAAGAGCAGCCCATCTGAACGGACCTTTCCCATCACAGAAAAGTGGGCGAATAAATTCCGGCACAAATCCTGGAATGTCGAATGCGTTGCTCACACCATTATCTTTTGCTTCGCCACGGATATTATTTCCATAGTCAAATGCTTTTGCACCGCGTTTCTGAAATTCGAGCATTGCCTTAACATGCTCAACAATTGTTTTTTTGGAAAGGGAAATGTACTTATCAGGATCTGTTTTTCTGAGTTTCACTGCTTCCTCAAAACTCATTCCCATCGGGACATAACCGTTTAAGGTATCGTGAGCCGAAGTCTGATCTGTAATAACATCAGGGATAATATTTCTTTTTAATATTTCGGGTAATACTTCTCCTGCGTTTCCAACTAACCCGACCGATAAAGCTTTCGCTTCTTTTTTTGCATCAAGTACTAACTTTAAAGCTTCATCTATATTATCGGTTAATACATCTGTATAACCTGTGTCAATTCTTTTTTGGATTCTCTCTTTATCTACTTCAATACCAAGAAAAGCTGCTTCATTCATAGTTGCAGCAAGAGGCTGAGCGCCGCCCATTCCTCCGAGTCCTGCTGTTAAAATAAATTTTCCTTTAAGTGAACCACTGAAGTATTTTTCGGCACAGGCGGCGAAAGTTTCGTAGGTACCTTGGAGTATTCCCTGCGTACCAATATATATCCAGCTTCCGGCTGTCATTTGCCCGTACATTGTAAGGCCGAGTTTTTCAAGCCTCCTGAATTCATCCCAATTTGCCCAATCTGGAACAAGCATTGCATTTGAAATTATTACTCTCGGTGCGTTAATGTGGGTTTTGAAAATACCAACGGTCTTACCTGATTGTACAAGCATTGTTTCATCGTTTTCAAGATTTTTTAATGTGCTAACAATTGCTTCATAGCACTCCCAATTCCTGGCAGCCTTTCCGCTTCCGCCGTAAACGATTAGTTCGGAAGGATTTTCGCCAACCTCTGCATCAAGATTATTCATTAGCATTCTCATTGCTGCTTCCTGTATCCATCCTTTGCAGCTAAGTGTATTTCCTGTTGGTGCTTTTATTTTAGTTTTTTCTTCCTCGGCTATCATTTTTTAATTCCTGAAATGATTTTCTAAAATACTTTCATACTGGTTTGCCATCGAACGATACATCCATTTTTTGATGAACCAGCTCTTTTTTATCTGTTCATTTAAATATTTAACGTTTTGCTCAAGTTGATGATTCAGTTTTGTCCGTTCTTCTTTTGTGAGTTTTATTACGTCTTCGGAACCTGAAAGTTTTGTTAAAAGAGAATTGAATACCTTTGCCTCAGTAAAGAATCTGTTATCCCCTTCAACCTGTTTTAAGGTTTGTTTGCAGAAAGTGGTAAGTAATTTTTTATCGTTGCTTGTAAATTCAAAATTATAGTTTGTGAATAGTTTCTTCATTATTTCTCATTGATTTCAGTGAAAGGAGTTTTTCCCGCATTGTTTGGAATCCGGGTTTGATGATTTTATAAATAAATTCTAATCTTTTTTTGTAGGGAATAAATGCGGATTTCATAGAATTGATAGTGATTTTCTCAATGTCTTCAAGATTCAAATTAAAGTTGTCTATGGCTGTAATGAATTCTTTTGTCATAGTCGTATCACTCATCAATCTGTCATCTGTATTTATCGTTACCCTAAATTTTTCTTTAAATAAAATTCCAAATGGGTGGTTCTCAATCTTGTCGATTGCACCGGTGTGAACGTTACTCAGCAAACATATTTCTAGGGGAATTCTTTTATCCAATACATACTGTGCAAGATTGCCAAAGCCCGCAATTTTTCCTTTTTCATCAAAAATAAAATCTTCGCGAAGGTGAGTTGCATGGCCGATCCTGTGGGCTCCACACCACTGAATGGCCTGCCAGATTGATTCCTTACCGAAAGCTTCGCCGGCATGAATTGTAATATTGAAGTTTGCTCTTTGAATAAACTGAAAGGCATCAATATGTTTTTTGGGAGGATAACCACCTTCTTCACCGGCAAGATCAAATCCTACCACGCCTTTGTTTCTGAAATTTAATGCAAGCTCGGCAATCTCAAGTGTATTTTTCATGTTCCGCATTCCACAAAGGATCAGACCATAGCCTACACCGAAATTTTTTTTCCCCCTTTCGAGTCCATTTAAGACGGCAGCTACAATATCTTCGTGATAAAGTCCCTTTGATGTGTGAAAAACCGGGGCGAATCTTGTCTCAACATAGCAAACCCCGTCTTTTTTCATATCTTCCATCATTTCGTAAGCAATACGTTCCAGACTTTCCTTAGTTTGCATTACAGCACAGGTATGTTCAAATCCCTGTAAATATTCGACAAGGTTGCCTTTATTGGCTCCGCGATGGAACCATGCACCTAGCTCATCGGGATCTTTTGTGGGTAATTTATTATACTTTAAATCTTGTGCGATTTCAATTATTGTCTGTGGTCGCAAGCCTCCGTCTAAGTGGTCATGTAATAAGACCTTAGGAACAGCTTTTATTATGTCCTCAGTAGTCAACGCAACCTCATTTTTTACACTTCAAAATATTCTTTTTAATTTGTAAAATCAATTTAAATGACATCGATAAGCTTCACTTGTTTTATTTTCAAAAACTATGAAATCAATTACTTACTCAATAAATTATTGCCAAAATGAGCATTTGGAAGTATTAAATTGCGCCGAAATTCTTGACTATAGGAACTTAAAACACTAATTTTCATTTCATTTAATAAGCAAATCATTGGAGTAATAATGCAAAAATCAAAATTATTAATTGCAGGAATTATATTAGTTGGACTTATGTTCACTGGGTTTTCCTGTTCGTCTTCGAGCCTGACTGGAGCAAGGTTATACCTCCAGCAGAAACAATATGATAAGGCTTATGAAGCTTTACAAAAAGAAATAAGTACTAATCCTGCCAGCGATGAGGGATGGTATTTATTGGGGCAACTTTATGGTGATAGGGGACAAATCGATAGTATGCTGGTCTCTTTTAACAAATCACTTTCTATCAGCAAACTATATGAAAAAGATATTGATAACTATAAGAAATACCAGTATGCAAATGAATTTAACAAAGGTGTTGCTGATTTTCAGAAGGCTAGTAGCCATAGTAATGCTGACAGTATAAAAATTTTGTACAACAATTCAATAGATGCCTTTAATAAAGCAATTATGATTGAACCTGATTCTGCAAGCACATATAAGAACGTTGCATTTGTATATATGAATGCTGGAAGATATGATGATGCTATAAGTCCTCTCCAAAAAATCATTGATTTAGAAAATTCCCGAGATGGCTATAAATTTCTTGGTCAAATTTACTATGAAAAAGCACAGAAATTGAAAAACCAGTACGGTATAGCTCACAATGTTCAGGATAGTTTGAGTTATATGGAATATTATAATAAAGCAATTAAAGTTCTTGAAAAGGGAAGAAAGAGCTACCCAAGTGATTCCGATATACTACTTCTTCTTTCGAATTCATATATAGGTGCAGATAAGATTGAAGTTGCAATGGATGCATTTAAATCTGGTGTTGAGATGGATCCGCAAAATAAATTTTATCATTATAACTATGGTGTTCTTCTTTTAGGTTCTGGTGATTATCAGGCGGCTGTTGATCAGTTTAAAAAAGCTATAGAAATTGATCCTAGCTATATAAATGCTCAATACAATCTTGGCGTCGCTTATTTGAAATGGGGCAATGATATGAATAAAAAAGCAGATGAAATGGGAAATAAAAACGAGGCTTATAAAGAAAAAATCGAAATGTCAATTCCTTATCTTAAAAAAGCAGTTCAGTTAGATGCAAGCCAAGCTGATATGTGGGAAACATTAGGAAGAGCGTACACAATTATGGGCAAACAAACAGAAGCCAAAGAAGCTTTTGATAAATCTGATCAATTAAGAAAATAATTATTGAATTTTAGAGTAGTGTAATGAGTAACAATAATCAACAGCAGGGGCAACAGATTAATATAGAATTGGGTGAGAAAGAAGCAGAGGGGATCTATTCTAACCTGGCTATTATCACACATTCACCTGCAGAGTTTATTATCGATTTTACGCGGATAGTACCAGGAGTTCCAAAGGCAAAAGTTCACGCAAGAATAATCACAACTCCCCAACATGCGAAAATGCTTTTAAAGGCTCTCGAAGATAATATTAAAAAGTATGAAGCAAGGTTCGGGATCGTAAATATTGATAATTCTCCGAACCAGCATTTTGGTTTTGTTCCTCCTGTAAAAAAAGATGAAAAAGTAAATTAAAGAGTAATCAGATATGATAAACTAAAAGACCCTTTGAAACGGAAAAAATTTCAAAGGGTTTTTTGGGAACTCTCCTCTGTTTTGATAGTAAAATAAAAACAGGAGGATAGTGAATGACAGGAAAATTTTACTTTTTGATTTTATATGTTTTTGTGATTATTGCTACTCAAAATTTAATTGCTAAAGATTCTGAGAAGGGGGTTTACTCGAAGCCTGATTTAACAGTAATTCAAGCTGCTAATGGGGATTCATCTTATTTTTTTAATAATAATTTATTAAAACAAAACTACCCAAATCCATTTAACCCTACTACAACAATTGAATTTAGTCTACCTGAAAGATCATATGTAGAATTGAACATTTATAATGTGCTCGGTGTAAAAATTACAACTTTAGTCCAAGGTGTAGAAGAGGCGGGTACGTACTCTATTCAATTTAATGCCTCAAAATATCCTTCGGGATTGTATATTTACGAGTTGCAAACAGATAGATTTAAGCAGACTAAAAAGATGATTTACATGAAATAAGAGTGATAATATTGTACTCTAATTATTTTATAAAAAAGGACTTAGGGCAATATTAACCAAATTGCATTTCAGACCCTCAATACTTAACTTTCATATTCATTTTTCCAACGGAGATACGCTTAATAATGAAAAACTTGATCAAAAAAGTTTTTGGTGATAAGAGCACTAAAGATATAAAACTACTATGGCCTATTGTCGAGCAAATAAATGCTGAATATGAAAAAATAAAGGATCTTTCAGACGACCAGCTAAAAGCTAAAAGTGCTGAATTTAAAGAGAAAATTCAAGACCATACTGAAGAGCTAAGGAACAAAATTGCTGAAATAAGGCTACAGCTTCAATCCGATGACGAAGATATTGACAGACATTCACTCTACGATGAATTAGATGAACTTGAAGAGGAATTAAATGAACAGTACGAAGACGTACTTGACGAAATATTACCTGAAGCATTTGCAGTCGTTAAATCTACCTGTGAGAGGTTAGTTGGTAAAAGCTGGACAATTGCTGGAAGTAAGCAAACCTGGAACATGGTTCCATACGATGTACAGCTTATGGGTGGCGTAGTTCTTCACCAAGGTAAAATTGCTGAGATGGCCACAGGTGAAGGAAAAACCCTCGTTGCAACCCTTCCCGTTTATCTTAATGCTCTTACCGGCAGAGGTGTACATCTTGTTACTGTTAATGATTATCTGGCTTTACGTGACAGTGAATGGATGGGGGAAATCTATAAGTTTCATGGTCTTACAGTCGGCTGTATTTTGAATACTATGGATCCAGCCCAACGTAAAGAGATGTATAACCTGGATATCACTTACGGAACTAATAATGAGTTTGGATTTGATTACCTGCGCGATAATATGGCTGCGAATAAAGAGCAACAGGTGCAAAGAAAATTTAATTATGTAATAGTTGATGAAGTCGATTCAGTTTTAATTGATGAAGCGAGAACCCCTTTGATCATTTCGGGCCCAGTTGATGTAGATGATCAGAAATTTGATGAAATGAAACCAAAAGTTGAAAGACTGTATAGGCTTCAAACAGCGTTAGTTACTAAATTCGTGCAGGAAGCTGAGTCATTATTGCAGACTGGAGATAAAGGGAGTATAAGAGAAGCAGGTATTCAGCTTTTGCGCGCTTACAGGGGTTTGCCCAAAAACAAAAGGATCACAAAAGTTTTAAGCGAAGCAAGTAACAAGAAACTGATGCAGGATACTGAAATGGAGTTTCT
>CAZQQD010000072.1:0-15398 GCA_964595355.1 uncultured Ignavibacteriaceae bacterium
AACAAGATTTTGTGTAGTATTATAGGAAAATTCAGTAATAAAGGCAAAAAACTCACTTATATCGGGAGTCGCAAGTTCCATTGCAGCTGAAGGAGTTGGCGCCCGTAGATCGGCTACAAAATCAGCTATTGTAAAATCTATTTCGTGTCCGACTCCTGAAATTATCGGAATTTTTGAACTAAACATAGCTCTGGCAACAATTTCTTCATTAAAAGCCCAGAGATCTTCAATCGAGCCCCCCCCACGCCCGATAATTATCAAGTCAATGTCATCTTGTTTATTCAATAATCTTATGCTTTTCGCTATCATTTCTGCAGCGCCTGAACCCTGAACTTTCGTGGCAGCGATAACCAGTTCGACCAAAGGAAATCTTCTTTTAGCAACGCTTATCATATCTTTAAAAGCGGCACCGTCTATTGCTGTAACAATACCGATCTTTTGAGGAAATGTTGAAATAGGTTTTTTGAACTCTTCATCAAATAATCCTTCTTCCGATAATTTTTTTTTCAAAGCTTCAAATGCGGCCTGTAGCTCACCCTCTCCTACGGGTTTCATCGAACGTACATCTATTTGATAATTTCCCCTCGGTGGATAAACAGTAATCTTTCCGTTCACTATTACTTTCATTCCATCCTGTGGTGTAAAAAAAACATAGTTGTTAAATCCTTTCCACATTGCACAGGAAATAGAAGCGTTCGTATCTTTCAAGCTAAAATACCAATGGCCGGAAACGTGAGCTTTAAAATTCGATATCTCCCCTTCAACAGAAATCTGGTCAAATCTTTCTTCAAGAGTTTGTTTGATCTCTTTTGTTAATTCAGATACAGTTAAAATGTCAGCCATCTTTTATTTCTCTTGTTCTTAATAATAAACTTAGTCTTAATTCTTTATAATATCTCCTTTAATTAATGAATAAACAAATGCATCGTGTACTTTATCACCGACAATCAATCTCTTTCTTGCAAGACACTCTTTCCTGGCACCTGCTTTTTCGGCTGTCCTTTGACTGGCAACGTTGTCTTTTGCAGCTACAATTTCAATTCTGTTCAATTTTAAATCCAAAAATCCAAACTCAGCACAAAGTTTAGCAGCGGCACTTGCGTATCCTTTCCCAATAGTATTAGTTCTTATCCAGTAACCAAGGTTACCAATTTTATGCATCCAATTAATCTGGTTTATTCCACAGCCACCAACAAAACGATTTGAATTAACTTCAAATATTCCGAAGGAAAATTCAAATCTATCATTCCAAGCAGTTTGCTGAAAGTTGATCCACTCTTTTGTCTCCTCCATTTTATAATTTGAATGACACCAGGGAAGCCAGATTTTTAAAATCTCTCTTGATTCAAAAACCGCCTGAAATAATCCAGGAATATGCTCCGGAAGTATTTTCTTAATTATAATTTTGCCATCACTTAACTGTTCACGCAAAGCTCCCCCTAGCTATTAAAAGTGAAATGAAAAATAATTTGAGAATACGCCTATCGAAATTTCGTGGAAATTCCTGTAAGAATTGGACGGCTGGGAGTTAAACCTGTAGCGAGAATAAACAGTAAATGTTTTCAAAAGATCGAACATGCCAACTGATACTTCCAGACTGTACCCGTTATAACCATCAAAATTTGTAAAGATATCAACTCCAGGGGAAATATATTTCAGTACTGGTGTTACAATAAAATGTTTATAACCGATTCTGAAGAAATTACTGGCATCTGCATTATAAATGTGAGAAAATTCAATTGCCAAATAACCGGAGGGATAATTAATATTAGAAGACCTGAATGAAATCAGGGGAATCTCTTTGGTTAATTCAAAATAATTTGCACTGTTTGTGTGAACATAAGCAGGCGTCGGAACTAATAATTGCATGCCAAAGAATACTCCGAACAAAAGGAAGTTTGATTCTTTCTGCATCTTTATCTTTTTTGGAAAATCAAGATCGAAAATATCACTTTTAGATTTCTCACCCGCTGAATCTTCAGCAATAATATAAAAAGGAACAGTTTTTTTTGAGAAATCATACCCGGCTAAATCAATTTTAGCTTTATGATTGTCAGCTAAAGTATCTGTTATTGTAAACTCATACTTATTGTCAATATATAACTTTGCTTTGGCGGGTTTGCTGGTAATAAAAGAAACATTGAAAATGGTCGGTTTCTCAGGTGCTATGTAGGAATCCAGCAGATAAATTTCCGTTGAATCACTTTCAACGGGTAAAGACGAGGCAAAACAATCATTAAAAAAAACTGTAAAAATTATGAGGAGAAATAAAATCTTCTTCATTCTAAATAGCAATTACTCCCAAATTAATCTAGCAAAATAAAGAAATCTTTATATACTAACTTAAAGCATTTTTAACATCAGCGATCAAATCTTCAATATCCTCTATCCCGACAGAAAAGCGAACAAGTCCGTCAGTAATTCCGAGTTTTTCTCTTTCCTCTTTAGGAACCGAGCCGTGTGTCATAGTTGCAGGATGAGAAATTAAACTTTCAACTCCGCCTAAACTTTCACCAAGAGTAAATATCTTAACATTTTTTAAGATCTTCTTCGCGGTTTCTATATCACCAAAATCAACTGAGATCATTCCCCCAAATCCACGCATCTGTTTTTTTGCAAGTTCATGCTGCTGGTGTGATGGAAGTCCGGGATAGTAAATCTTCTTTGCAATTTTAGAGTCACTTAAAAATTTTGCAAACTGTGTTGCATTTTTTTCGTGTCTTTCCATTCTCACAGCTAATGTTTTGGTAGAACGCATCACCAGCCAGCAATCGAACGGAGATGGGACTCCCCCGGCCGCATTTTGAATATATCTCAGTCGCTCATGATATTTATCATTGCTTGTAACTAGTATCCCGCCAATAACATCACTGTGTCCATTCATATATTTAGTTGTGCTATGAAGTACAATGTCAATTCCAAACGTTAGCGGATTCTGAAAATAAGAGCTCATAAAAGTATTATCACAAACAGAGATAAAATTATTTTTCTTGGCAATGTCAGCAACACCTTTAAGGTCTGTGAGACTAAGCATTGGATTCGTAGGTGTTTCAACGTAAATCATTTTTGTATTTGGTTTGATAGCCTTCTCAATATTTGAAAGGTCACTTGTATTAATCCACGAAAAATCCAGTCCGTAATCTTTCATTATTAATTCAAATAGCCTATATGTACCGCCATAAACATTACTTGAACAAATTAAGTGATCGCCAGCTTTAACAAGACTTAACAGAGCGTGTGCCGAAGCAATCCCTGATGAAAAGGCAATTCCAAATTTCCCTTTTTCAAGAGTAGCAATATTAGCTTCCATAGAAGAACGGGTAAGGTTGTGTGTCCTTCCGTATTCGTAGCCTTTATTCTTTCCCAATTCCTGTTGAGCGTAAGTTGATGTTTGATAAATTGGAGTAATTACAGCACCCGTTGTTTCATCAGGATGCTGACCTGCGTGAATAGCATCAGTTGAAAAGCCCATAGATTCCTTTAAATTGTTTAGTTAAATAGTTATTTGCTCTTAATTATAATCTTAATCTATAACCATACCGTGTGTTTTAATAAGATTAAGATTAAGCTGTTTAAGTTAACTCAGAATTTTCTATCAAATCGTATCTTGTTATTATATCTTTTATCCTCCCGTATTCAGTAACAAGCACAGCAGGAGAATCGCTCAAATACTTTTTTACGGTATCAAGGTCTGTCCTTTCATCAAGCGTCGGAAGTTCCGGACCCATAATCTTCGAGATCGGTTGCTCAAGAAGTGTCGGATTTTCCACAAGGCTTGTCATAAGTTTTGCTTCTCTAACGCTCCCTACCGATTCACCTCCGTCAATAACAGGTAACTGTGAAAAACCTCGGAAATTCAAAAGTTCAACAGCAATTTTGACCTTATCCTTTGAAGTAACCGAAACCAAATCCTTTGGCTTGCCGTTACGTTTTGCAATAGAAATATCGTGGAGAGTTCTGAATTCCCGCGTAAGCATTCTCTTATCTCTTAACCATTCTTCACTATGCATTTTAGTAAGGTATCTTTCACCGGTATCGGCAACAATAAAAACTACTATCGCAGATTCATCTAGTTCTTTTGCAAGTTCAAGAGTTGCCCATACATTTGTTCCAGTACTTCCTCCGCAAAAAATTCCTTCTTCTTTAGAGAGTTTTCTTGCATAATTAAAAGAGTCCTTATCTGTTACGTTGATTATCCTGTCAATATATTTAAAGTTAACATTGTTAGGTAAACAATCCTGACCAATCCCTTCAACGAGATATGGTTCACCTTCAATTGTTTCGCCTGTTTGTTTGTAATGCTGAAAGATAGATCCGTAAGGATCAGCGCCTATTACCTGTATATTTTCACTTTTCTCTTTTAAGAATTTCCCTGTTCCGCTAATTGTCCCACCTGTTCCAATTCCGGAAACAAAGTGAGTAATTTTTCCTTCTGTATCTCTCCATATTTCCGGGCCCGTAGTCTTATAATGAATTTCAGGATTTGCCGGGTTAGAATACTGGTACATAAATATAGAATTAGGAGTCTCTTTCTGAATCTTTTTTGCAACTGTTATGTAATAATCGGGGTGATCGTGACCAACTGCGTTCGAAACAACAATTACATCCCCACCCAGAGCCTTCAGATAATTTATTTTTTCTGAGCTGACTTTATCAGTCACCACAAAAATTGATTTGTACCCTTTTACTACGGCAGCCAGCGCGAGTCCGATTCCTGTATTACCGCTTGTAGCTTCAATTATAGTTCCGCCTGGTTTTATATCTCTGCTTTTTTCAGCAGCTTCAAGCATCGAGAGCCCTATTCTATCTTTTACGCTTCCGCCCGGATTCGATGATTCAAGCTTAGCAAATATCTGCGGCTTAAGTCCTTTGTTAATTTTGTTAATTTTTATCAAGGGGGTATTGCCGACTACCTCGAGTATGTTGTTTTTAAAGTTCATATTATTAGACCCGCTTTATTAAACTTTGCATTCCCCCAAATAAATTATTAAAATTATTTAACAATAATAACCAATTGATTTGAATGATTAAAGCTAAATAACTAATTAGAATTGAACAAATTGTAGAAATTAAAGCAAATAAGATTCTAAGCAAATAAACAATTTGGAGGAGTTTTTTCTCGAAATAATTGGCTTTAACTTTAGACAATTATTCTAAAACAGAAAACATAAAATGAATAAAATTAATATGGATAACGGCTCTATCGAAGTTTCAGAAATCTCTCTTGGTTGCATGCGCATTGCTCAATTACCGAACACGGATGCTGAAAGGCTGATCAAAACAGCACTTGATGAAGGAATCGACTTTTTTGAACATGCAGATATTTATGGAAATGGCAGAGCAGAAGAAGTTTTCGCAAATGCTCTTGGAATGAATTCTACTATAAGAGAAAAAGTTTTCATACAGACAAAGTGTGGTATCAGAGACGGATATTATGATTTTTCAAAAGATCACATTCTAAACTCGGTTGACGGAAGTTTAAAGAGATTAAAAACGGACTACGTAGATGTTTTACTTCTTCATCGCCCTGATACACTAATGGAACCGGAAGAAGTTGCTGAAGCGTTTGATAATTTACAAAACAATGGCAAAGTTAAATATTTTGGCGTAAGCAATTTCAATTCGATGCAGACTGAATTATTGAGTAAATATTTAAAACAAAAAATAATCATTAATCAATTGCAGTTAAGCATTACAAACACCGCAATGATAGATTCGGGATTAAATGTAAATACTAAATTCGATAGTTCAATAGATCACGATGGAAATATTCTGGAATATTGCCGCTTAAAAGATATCACAATTCAGGCATGGTCGCCATTCCAGTATGGCTTTTTTGAAGGGGTATTTCTGGATAATGAAAATTTCCCGGAGCTAAACAAAAAAATAAATGAGTTAGCTAAAACAAAAGGCGTACCCAACACAGCGATTGTTATTGGTTGGTTATTGAGACATCCAGCTAAAATTCAGCCGATCATAGGTACAACAAATTATAAACGACTTCAGGATATTTGCAAAGCTTCACAGATTGCTCTTACCAGACAGGAGTGGTATGACATTTATAAATCGGCCGGAAATAAATTGCTATAAATTTCTAACTTAATTTTAATTATTTTTTCCAATTAAAAAATTATCGATGGAACCCCAGTTGAACATTGAACTAAAATATATTGATGCTAAACCTACTGATAGTAAATTGTTGACTGATACTGCTCTCCTTTCAAAAAAATATTGGGGATATGATGACAAATTAATTAATTTATGGAGGTCAGACCTGGAAATAAGTGCAGAGTACATTTCAAAAAATAAAGTAGTAAAAGTTTATATAGAAGATAAATTTATCGGATTTTTTGGAATTAAATTTACTAATGAAAAGGAAGCAGAAATAGATCATTTATGGCTCATTCCGGAAAAAATAAACAAAGGTTTTGGAAGGTCAATTTTTAACCATATTTTTAAATGCCTAAAATCAAAAAATTATAAAAAAACAACCCTGGTAGCCGAACCAAATGCCAAGGGATTTTATGATAAAATGGGTGGCAGAGTTATAGGTCAGCGTCAGAGTAAAGTAAGCGGGCGATTTCTTGATATATATGAATTTAAAATAGAGACATAACAAAATGACAAATACTATCTCAAACAGAACGTGGATTTATTCCTTCATCGGATTAACTATCCTCATCATAGGAACTGAATATTTTGTGGTTCATTCACCTAAATTTATTTTACATGAGAATTTAATTTCATTAGCAATTACTATCGATTTAACAATAGTCATCCCTCTTTTATATTATTTTTTAATCCCGAGAAAATTAAACATCTCTTCAATCACAGTTTTAATTGTATTTTTCTTCTGCACATTAATAGCAACAATTTTACTCCCTGCTCAGGATAATAAATATTTAGATGAAATAAAATACCTTTTAATTTTTACAGAGTTAGCGACTACACTTTATACTATAATTAAACTGAGAAAAATTATAAAAGAATATAAGTTCCATTCACAAAAACAGCCAGACTTTGTTTACAATCTAACTATTGCAATGGAAAAAGTTATGGGCAATTTTAAGATATGGTCAATAGTAATAGGTGAGATTAATACAATCCGCTATGGACTTTTTTTCTGGCTAGTTAAAAAAGAAATAAAAGATGGGCAGAAGTTTTTTACATCTCACAAAAATTCCGGTTATGCTGCTATATGGGCTATAATCTTTTTTGTTATACTGATAGAAACCACAGGGATGCATTTATTGATCAGGAACTGGAGCCCCGGATTAGCAGTTGTAATTACAATTCTAAGTGCTTACGGGATTATCTTTTTTATTTCTGATCTTGCCTCAATTATTAAAAGACCGATTGTATTTCATAATAATAAGCTGTTTTTCAGAATCGGTATAAGATGGAATGCAATTATCAAACGCGAAATAATACAATCAGTTGAATCTATCAGAAATTTTGACAAACATAAGAATAAAGATATTTTAAACTGTGCACTTGTAAGCGATCCGAATATCAAAATTACCTTGACAATGCCAATAGCATTTAAGAGCTTTTATGGAATAAAAAAATCATCAGATAAATTCGTTTTTAATATAGATGACAAAAAAGAATTTATTGATGAATTAAAATTACTTCAGTCAAATTTTGTAAGTAAGTGAGACGAAAATTCCTACGAGGCCTTAATACATCACATTATCAAATCGAAAGGGCTTTTTATTTTTTGAGCTGAAAGAGGATGAATGTAAGTGTACATTAAAGTTGTTGACAATTGCTTATGGCCCAGAAGTTCCTGAATCAAATGAATGTCTGTGCCATTATTAAGTAGATGGGCAGCAAAGCTGTGACGCAATGTCCCAACAGTTACTTCTTTCGATATCCTTGCAGATTTTACAGCTTTAGCAAATAATTCCTGAATACTTCTATCTGAATATTTACCACCGTCCCTGCCTTCAAATACATATCTTTTAGGGTTATATCTTTCGAAATATTCCTTAAGTAAAAGCAACAACTTGTCTGAAAGCATAACATATCTATAATTTTTATCTTTAGCACTCACTATTTTTACCCTCATACTAAACGTATCTATATTATGAATTTTAAGATTAATCGCTTCCGAAACTCTAAGTCCGCATGAATAAATTGTTGAAATAATTGTTTTATGCTTTAAATTATTTGTTGACCCGATAACTTGGTTCACTTCCTGAATGGAAAGGGTAACAGGTAAACTGGCAGGCTTTTTTATTTTAGTCAAAAGATGGACATCAATTTCTTTCTTAAACACATTTTGATAAAGGAAATGTATCGCCGCAAGAGCTTGCTTAAGACATGAATATGAAAATTTCTTTTCTATCTTAAGGTAGTTGATGTATTTTAATAAATCATTTGAAGTTAGATTGGATACATTTGTGGGTCCAAAATAATCCAGAAAAAGATGAAGCTGGTGTAGGTAAGATTCCCTGGTATGTTTTGAATATTTTTTTAAGCACAACAGCTCTGAATAGTGACCTAAAATTTCCCCGCTTTCCATAGCCTATAACCTCCTATTTCAAGGTTATTACGAAATTAATATAGCAATTTTCAATGAATTTGCCCACTATTATATATAATTAAAATTATTTAGTACAGAATTAACCGATTACTGAATGGGAGCATCTTCTAATATGTGCCGTTCAAGCAACACACCGTTTAACATTAAGCATCCGGAGGACAAAATGAAAAAGTTATTCTATTTATTTTTTCTTATAACCTTTACACTATTTCTATCATTTCTGTATCAGGGCTGCAGTAAAGATGATAATCCAGTAGATGGAGGCACAGGATCAGCTACTGTAAAAGGAACGCTAACTATACCTGCCGCCGCCCCGGGCAAAACTGTTTATGTCATAATTGATAACGATATGAACGGAGATAACGGTTATAAATATGCAGCAACTGGCACTTGCGACGCAAACACTTCGGGAACATATACTCTTAATGATATTGCAGCTGGTACCTATTACATTTATGCTGTAGTCTTTGTTGTAGGCAATACTTCGAGCGGTCCGCAAAGTGGAGACTATTACGGAATCTATGGCGGTACAATGAATAATCCTCCAAGCAATCCAAACGCTACTGTACCATCGTCCGGAACTGTGACATTCGATATAGATCTTGAGGAAATGCCCTGATAAAATTTGCCAAACCAAAAGTACTAGAGCCTTGAAATAAATTATGCTTAGCAGTGCTTATAAAAATATGGATTAGCCATTAAAGACAGAGAAATAACGATATATCAAAAGTTATTTAAGAGAATATCACATAGTCTTATAGTAGGAACATATAATTTCTAATTAATTCATGACAAAGGACGTAGTCGATAGTTAATATTCAACATAAAAACCGTTTTACAAAACCACAGACTTATTTATTAAAACTTTTTATAATCAAAGAGGGAAGGCAATGAAGAACTTATTCAACTCTATAAAAAAAATACATGTGATTTTCCTCTTCTTTACAATTATAGTCTGTTCATTTAACCAGATTTTTGCACAGATAAATATAAAAGAATATGAGGAAGACAAAGAGATTGAAAAAATAGTTGATGTGTTGAAAGATAAAAATCTGAAAATAAATATTAGACAGCGAGCAGTTTATGCTTTGGGAAGGCTTAAAGATGTTCGTGCTATTGATCCTCTAATAAGTGCTTTGAAAGACAACAGACTTAAAAAGCCTTCTATATGGGCTCTTGGCAAAATAAAGGATGAAAAATCTGTTGAGGCTCTAGTTTTTGTGTTAACGGACAGTTCCTCATTTGGTAGAGAAGAGGCAGCAAAAGCATTAGATAGTTTAAACTGGAAACCAACAACAGATCAAGAAAAAGTGTATTATCTGGTTTCTAAAAGAGATTGGAAAGCTTGTCTTAGGTTGGGTAATTTAGCTATAGAACCTCTTGTCTTCACTCTTATCGACGGAGAAAATAACGCAAGAATTAAAGCATCAGAAACATTGGATAGTCTGGGCTGGAAGCCAAATGAAAGTAATAAAAAAGCATACGATTCGGCAAAAGCATTGAAAACAGAGATGATGGTTTACCGTGAAACAATAGTGATGAAAGAAACGAAACTATTGCAGGAATATAAGACTAATTTGCAGAAATTGCACGAAGACCATGAAGCTAACGATTCAAGTTTTACAGAAAAAGAATTTGCTATACTGGAAAAAAGATTTACTCAGGATATAAATAGAGAAATGAAAGAGATTGAAGCATTTAGACTTGATTTAAGTAAGATAAGTTTAAAAATAACCAAAGCAGGAAAAAGAACATATCTTGGGAAAGAAGGTGATGGTAAAGACATTATTGCTTTTGAAGTACAGAGAAACCCAAACACAAAGCAAGTGCAAAAAGGAATTTGGCGTAATGCATGGACTGGAAAACCGACTAAAGAGTTAGTGTGGGACGGGTTAATTGGAAATTTCTACAGATACAATAGTAAAGGTGAAAAGTATTTATTTGCGAAGTATTATTTTTTTGATTACAGAGGACAACTCAAAAGAATAGATTTCGTAGAGCCTGATGGCGGTCTAAAGGAAAGGATAATATGGGGGGGACATGATATGATTTGGGGACATGGTAGTAAAATAAGTACATATGTTGGGCAGGATAAGTGGATAGACTGGCCAAAAGACATCGGTTGGGCAAGTGAAAGATTAAAATTTATAGAGGCAAAGTTAATTACTAACAAAAGATCATATCTGAGATAATTTAGATAGGCTATACATCAGAAAAAGAATGTAGTAACAATAGAATTTGATACTTATATTTATAGTACTGAGTGTATACTGAGTCTTTATGTCTAAAAAGATTAAAATTATTTTTTTCTTCCTTGTTTTATTCCAAGGGTTCCATTCTGTTGAGGAATATATCGGAAAACTATGGGATGTCTTCCCTCCTGCAAGGTTTCTAACTGGACTAATTTCAAACAGTCGTGAAACTGGTTTTTTAATAATTAATATTGGCCTTTTTATCTTCGGAATCTGGTGCTGGTTCTTCCCTGTTCGAAAGGGACAAGCTTCTGCCGCTGGATTTATCTGGTTCTGGATAATTATTGAGATGATCAACGGTATCGGGCATCCTCTTTGGACACTTTCACAAATGAGATATGAGCCCGGAGTAATAACTGCTCTTCCTCTTCTTATCTTATCTATTTATTTAGGAAAACAGCTTGTCCATATTAAAAATGTAGAAAAAACATAATTTTTACTCTCCATTATTTCACTATATTTATCTATTTTACCTAAACTATGAACAAAACAAAACTCCGTGGTAGAGGAACAGATATAAATCCACCTAACAGGTTTGAAAAACTTCATATTGAAGAAACTGAAGATCTGTATGATGAAAGAGATTATGAACCAGGTTCCGAAAGAAAAATAGAAACAGTTTTTTACAAAGACCATTCAAAATCAGCAATAGCAAAAAATAATAGTCCGGATATTCCATTTGATTATTCATTCAATCCGTACCGGGGCTGTGAGCATGGATGTGTTTACTGCTACGCCAGACCTACTCACGAATATTTAGGCTTTTCATCAGGGACAGATTTTGAAACGAAGATTATGGTTAAAGAGCAAGGTCCTGAATTGCTTAGAAAAACTTTCAGAAAGAAGAGCTATGAGCCAAAATTAATTATAATTTCAGGCGATACCGATCCTTACCAGCCTATAGAAAGAAAACTTAAAATTACGCGTGCAGCACTAAAAGTATGCCTTGAATTCAGAAATCCTGTTGCAGTTATTACAAAAAATTCTCTTATCCTAAGAGACATTGATATTCTAAGTGAAATGGCAAAACTGGATTTAGTTTTGACAACTCTTTCAATCACCACACTCAATAAAGAACTTGCTTCAAAAATGGAACCCAGAACTGCAACTCCCGAAAGAAGATTATATGCAATTGAAAAACTTTCTGAAGCCGGGGTACCTGTCAATGTAAATCTTGCGCCAATAATCCCCGGATTAAATGATGAAGAAATTCCTGAAATACTAAAACAGACAGCCCAAAGAGGTGCAATCTCTGCAGCTTATATTTTATTAAGACTTCCCTACTCCATTAAAGACCTGTTTATAAATTGGCTGGGAAGAGAATTTCCGGATCGAAAAGAAAAAATATTAAATAAGATAAGAGAAATGCGTGGGGGAAAATTGAATGTTGCCGACTTTGGAAAAAGGTTTAAAGGCTTGGGTGAACAGGCAAATACAATCAGGGAATTATTTTACATTAATTGCCGTAAATACCATTTAAACGAACGCGACTTCGATCTTACTGCCGCACATTTTAAACAACCTTCAGGAAAACAAATGGAACTATTTTAATATTCCTTTTGTAGCGTTTTATTAAGCGCTGCGATCTGCCCGATATGATAAATATCGTGTTGAATGACGCCTTCCAATAAATATTTTACTCTGAATTTTCTTTGTGGTACCTTCATAAGAAGTAATTCATCCTCAGAGTTGTTAAGCACCTTTAAAATTTCATCCTGATTTTCTTCTAGTTTTTTAAGCAGACTTTTCCAGGCAGTTTTTTCATTTTTATCTATTCTCTTCCAGTTAAAAGTATCCTTCTGAGTCAGTTTAAATTCGTGCTTTTCAGATATCCTACTAAGTAAAAATTCCCGCCATCCAATAATATGTGCAGTTATTTCGGCAATACTGTTAGTCTTTCTACCAGAAGGTTTAACAAACACTTTACCAGGATCAACTTTGTTTAATATACTCTTTAAAGAGTCACCATACCAGGGACTGCCTTTATAGACTTTGTTATATTTCCTAATGATTAATTTGATTTCCTTTCCCATAGTATTAACTCCTTATTATAAAATGACTTAATTAAGATGAAATTTGAAAAATACTTCTAAATAATCACGCATTAAATTTACTAGTATAATTAGTTTTGCTGGTAAGAAATATAAGAAAAATATTCTTACTGTCAAACTGTTTTTTGATGGTGAAATTATTATTTTTGTTCGGGTGATCATTAAAGATTAAAAAATGAACAAAATCAGAAGTATAGAAACAATGACTCTTGATGGGGAATGCATTTGTTTCAATTTTGTGAACACGGTTCATTCAAGAGTCGAAGAAGATAGCTACGATTATCTCAATAGTTACGATGATCTTATAGAATGGATGGAAAAAGTAAAACTGCTTCCTATTGAAAAGCTAAAAAGTCTTAAAAAGATAGCAGCTTCAGACAATAAAGCTGCTGAAAAAGCATTACTCAAAATAAAAAAGCAACGCGAATTACTTTACAACTTTTTCTCTCCTGTTATTCACAACAAAGAACCGGAAAATTCTGTTGTTAAAAATATTAATAAAGCACTATCTGATTCTTTATCATCTCTATCGTTTAATTATAATAATGGCGAACTGGAGCTCGGTTGGATTACCAACAGCTTGAATCTTTGTGAACCTTTGAAAATTATTTTTAAAGATGTATTTGATATAATTACTACACTCCCACAAAACAGGCTAAAAGAATGTAAAGCTTGCGGATGGCTGTTCCTGGATAAAAGCAAAAACAATAGTAGAACCTGGTGCAGTATGCAAACGTGCGGCAGCATTGAAAAAGCAAAAAGATATTATTACAGGAAAAAGGGGAAAAAATAGCATTAAATATTCTATTGACCCAAACGTAAAATTATTTCTCAAATAGGTTAGATAATAAAAATCAATTTTCTATTCAGAATTTATCTAACCACATTTCTGTAGAATCTTATATAAATTCTCTGCAATTTTGATAATTATTTTTATTGATCTAATAATTTCTTATGAGACTTAAAACAAATATTACAATTTGTATGCTTTGTCTTTTAAACATAACAATTCTTCCCCAGGAAGATTCGCTAAGACACAAAATTGAACAAATTATAAAACCTAAGTTTTCTGTTACAGGTGTTGCAATTTATGATCTTGAAAATGGCGATACATTAACTATCAATGATAAACATCATTTTCCGATGCAGAGCGTTTATAAGTTTCATTTAGCTCTGGCTGTTTTAAGGCAGGTTGATAAGGGGAAATTATCTCTGAATCAGATGATAAAAATTAAAAAGAGTGATCTGCATAAGAATACATATAGTCCTCTTGCAGATAAATACCCGGATGGAAATGTCGAACTTCCCTTAAGCGATATTTTATTTTATTCTGTTTCTAAAAGCGATAATAACGCGTGCGATATTTTATTCAGAATTTTAGGAGGGACACAAAAAGTAGAAGATTATATTCACAAGCTTGGTATAAAAGATATCTCAATAAAAGCTACAGAAGAAGAGATGCATAAAGAATGGAATGTTCAGTATACAAACTGGACAACTCCATTTGCCGCAGTTAATCTATTGGCAAAATTCTATAATGGAGAAATTCTTTCAAAAAAAAGTTTTAATTTTTTATGGGAATTGATGACGGAAACAACTATCGGTCGCGCCAGGATCAAAGGAAAGCTCCCAGAGGGAACAATTGTCGCTCACAAAACCGGTTTATCCGGGACAAATAATAAAGGTATAACAGCAGCAGTAAACGATATTGGAATAGTAACATTACCTAATGGTAACCATTACGCAATAGCAGTGTTCGTTTCCGATTCAATTTTAGGATATGAAAATATGGAAAAAATAATAGCTGATATTAGTAAAGCTACGTGGGATTATTTTACTTCAAAATAAAATTAGTCACTTTTTAATAAATAGAGAAAATAAATGATAAAATTTTTAATTCTAATTGCGTTATCACTGGCGTTCTTAGCGTGTAATAAGCCAGATAAATTTGATGAAGTTTCAGCCCGGCAGGAGATAATGAAATTGCATAATCAGCAGCGAAAATATCATTTAGAAAAAATGTCAAAAGCTTTTGTATCACAATTTTCTGAAAATTTTATTTCTGTAGATAAAGGTAAAATAACTACTCCAACAGCCGAAGAGAGTCTCAAAAGGTTCAAAAACTATTTTGATAGCGTGGAATTTTTAAAATGGGATGATTTTACTCCGCCGATTATCAGGTTTTCTAATGACGGAACAATAGCTTATGAAATAGTTAATAAAAAGGTTGTGATATCTTATAAAGATGATAATAATAAACGCGTAAAAGAAACTACAGTTTTCTCCTGGGTAACAATTTACAAAAAATACGAAAAGAGCTGGAAAATAGATTGTGTTGCATCTACAAATCAACAACCGGTTTATGAAGAAATGTGATACAATTTTGAAACATAGTTATATCTTCAGGATCTATTCTGGCTTTATTAAAAAATGACTAATAATTTTTCTGTTTCGAAAAATTTTGATCACAAAGGAGAAAGGGAAAAGAATTCTCTGCTGGCTATTTTTTTAGGGTTATTGACGTTTGCAGTAACTCCGTTTGTAGCT
>CAZQQD010000073.1:0-15307 GCA_964595355.1 uncultured Ignavibacteriaceae bacterium
ATTTCATAATATCCTTAAATAAGATGAAGAATTTTTTGGAATTTTATGAAAAGAATCGCTTCCTTCATTATTTTATTACTTTTAGCAGGCTATTCAAGCAGCTATTCGCAGGAAACATTTGATTTTTTAAGAATTGATATGAGTGCGAGGGCAGGGGCACTCGGTGGAAGCTTTATTGCAAATAACGACGATATAGATGTTATATTCTATAACCCGGCCGGACTGGGTTTACTTACAGGCAATCCGGTTTCATTTTCATTCGTAAAATATTTAGTTGATATAAACCTTGCCAGCGTTGCTTATTCACAGGAAGTCGGCAGTCTCGGCAGATTCGGAGGTGCTATTCAATATATCAATTACGGAACTTTCAAAGAAGCCGATGAAACCGGTAAAGTAACAGGTGAATTTAAAGCAGGTGAAATTGCTTTTCTTTTGGGTTATGCCAATACTTTATCAGAAAATTTTTACTACGGAGTAAATGCAAAAGTTATTTACTCAAGCATAGATGGAAGATCCGCCTCCGCAATAGCAACCGATCTAGGACTTCACTATACAATACCGACCGAAGGAATTGATGTAGGTTTTTCAATTCTAAACGCGGGAACGCAGATGACCTCCTACTATTCTACAAAAGAGAAGCTCCCTATAGATGTTGCAGTCGGTGTTTCGAAAAAGATGGAGCACATTCCAATAAAATTATATCTTGATTTCAGAAAACTGAACGAAAAACAGGATCAGTTCAGTAAAAGATTCAAAGCGTTCAGCGTAGGTGCTGAAATTGCAATGAGCAAGGTTATGACTTTAAGATTGGGCTACAATAACGAAAAAAGATCAGAACTTACTGTCGGCTCTTTTGCCGGTCTGGCTGGATTTAATGTAGGCCTGGGAGTTCTGGTTTCGAACTATCACTTTGATTACGGCTTCTCTTCATTAGGTCAGGTGGGCTCTCTTCACAGGATAAGCATTTCTACTAATTTTTAGATATCGATTAGGCTGATTGAGAAGTATTTGTCATTTCTCGTAAGCCGAGGGGAAAAGATTTTTCTCCCGATAAATCGGGATCAAAATGACTGATGTGTTTTAAAAAAACTATTTTATCATTTATAAGCCTTCTTCAAATATTGTTTGGCTAGGTTTTGTGCATTGCCAAAGTCTTTCATGTCCAGAACTTTTTTATAAAGCTCTATTGCCTTAGCACGGTTATCCTGGGCATCATAAATATTTCCAATATACAGAGTTGAATTTACCTGGAATCCTGATTCGCCATCCTTATCAATTTTATATGAAATATCCGAGCATTGCCGAAAACAAATTTTTGCGGAATCGAGTTTACTTTCCTGTTTATACTCAAATCCGACATAATAGAGAGCCTCTCTTTTAACTGCCGGGAAAGTATATCCGGTTAAACCCTTGCTATTTTTTAGAAGTACGTTTGCAAATGTGGTAGAAGCTAAATCCCATCTTCCTTCTTTTGCATAAATTCTTCCGAGCCATCTTTCAAAATTCGGGTTGTCAGGAAATTGTGAAGTGAGCAAGTGCGCATACTTTTCAGCCTGAAAAGGTTGGCTCTCATAAGAATAATAAATATTCATTAAAAAATACTGCGCCTCATATTTTGCATATTTACCATCGCGTGCTACATAATCCAGTTGCACCAATCCTTTTTTCTTATCGCTCTTAGGAAGAAACAACATAATTGGTTTTAGCATCGGGTATTTGTCAGGCAAAACGGAAGCGTAATAATTATATATACCGTAGCCAAACTGCACATCAACATTTTGGGGATCCAGTCTACCTGCACGCTGAACTATAGGTAAGGCGTCTCTGCCGTCATCTGCAGCTTTAAGCCAGCTTTCCCTAAATGCGCTTAGCCTGCCTCTGAATCCTATTGCTCCGCCTTTAAAAAAAAGCGCGTCTACATTATCGGAATTTTTATCAAGCAGCCGGTCGCACTGGTTTATAACATCATCAAGCTTTTTTAAAAAGATATCATCGTATGACTCATTATCCGGATCGAGGAGAATTTTCCACCAGTCAATCATTGCCAGGAAAAATTTCCCCGTGGGTTTGTTTGGATAATCATTTGTAAGTTTTTTAAATGTGGCTTCAGCTTCTGTAAACTTGATGTTATATATTTGTTTAATTCCTGCAGAAACAGTAGAATCAAATTTTGCATCCTGGGCATTTACGTGAAACGTGAAGGCTGAAATGACAAAAAATGCAGTTAAAATTATTTGCAAAAATTTTTTCATATAAAGAGAAAGCTCAATTCCACTATGAAATTGAGCTTTTAGTGTTTTAGTTTCAAGTCAACTTATCAGCTATTAATTTTTAATAACAGGTGTTCCGACAATTTATTAATCGAAACTCTCACCTGCTCCATTGAATCGCGTTCACGTACAGTCACCGTTTTATCCTCGAGTGTTTGAGTATCAACCGTGATACAATAAGGAGTTCCTGCTTCGTCCTGTCTCCTGTACCTTCTTCCAACTGCACCTTTATCGTCATAAAAAACCTTGAAATTCCTACGGAGATCTTTTCCAATTTCACGTGCAATTTCCGGCATTCCATCTTTGTTAACAAGGGGAAAGATTGCTGCTTTAATCGGCGCAAGCCTGGGATGAAATCTTAAAACCGACCTCTGTTCATTATTAACCTCTTCCTCGTAATATGCATCGACAAGAAATGCCATAAATGAACGGCTGGCACCCGCAGAAGTTTCAATAATGTAAGGGATGAATTTTTCTTTTGACTCTTCATCAAAATATTTCATCGATTTACCGGAATACTCTTCGTGTTTACTCAGGTCATAATTTGTTCTGTTGTGTATTCCTTCAACTTCTCCCCAGCCAAACGGGAATTCATATTCAATATCAGTAGCTTCTTTTGCATAATGCGCAAGCTTATCTTCCGGATGATCGTGGTAACGAAGCTTTTCAGCGCTCATCCCAAAAGATTTGTACCAGTTCAGCCTCTCGGATTTCCAGTAGTCAAACCATTTTTTGTCATTTGCCGGATTAACAAAAAACTGCATTTCCATTTGTTCGAACTCTCTCGTTCTGAAAAGGAAATTTTTTGTGTTTATTTCATTTCTGAAAGCCTTTCCTATTTGCGCAATGCCAAACGGAAGTTTTTGTCTTGAAGAACCTTGTACATTCAGAAAATTCACGAAAATTCCCTGGGCTGTTTCAGGACGTAAGTATACAACAGAACCTGAATCTTCTACAGGCCCGACAAATGTCTTAAACATCAGGTTGAATTTGCGAGCAGAAGTGAATGTTCCTTTATTTCCACATTGTGGACAATTTAATTCAGCTAGCAGAAGTTTTCCAATTTCATCATCGGTCAATAATTTTTCAAAGTTTTCAGCTTCATCACTGCCTGAGAGTATTGAATCTATTTTAGAAATTAATCCTGAATTATCTTTATTGTTTTCTTTAAGTGTTTCAATTGCTTTTTTCTTTTTCTTCTCATTTATCTGATCGCCAAGAACGTCGAGTCTGAATCTTGCTTTACATTGTTTGCAGTCAATCATCGGATCGGTGAAATTTTCAACGTGACCTGAAGCCTCCCACACTTTCGGATGCATCAGTATTGAAGCATCGAGTCCTTCAATATCTTCACGGTATGTCATAAACTTCCACCACTCTTCTTTTATATTTTTCAGGAGCTCAACGCCGAGCGGACCGTAATCCCAACAACCATTCAATCCGCCATAAATTTCACTCGATTGGAAAATAAATCCACGTCTTTTAGATAACGATACTATTTTTTCTAAAAGATCATTTCCGTTCTTTTTCTTCTTTTCGATAAGGCCTTCCTCCGTAAATGATATAATTTTAAGTTGTTAATATAGTAAAAATAAGAGATTTGTCACTCGCGAAACCCGGAATGATACACGCGGTTCCGGATCATAAAATTTCTATCAGTTTATTCAGATAATTCTTTAATTCTTTGTGAGAGGCTGATAATTTTTTGTCGCGTTTTTTTAATAAATCAAGAAGAGTAAGCGACTGACTGATATAATTCGATCTAAGAGTTTTGTCATTTCTCAGCGCCTTCAAATGCTTCTTAACAGTTTTCAAATCACCTCTTTCCACGGGGCCTGAGATAGCATTCAAAATACTTTTCTCTTCAATATTTTTTAATGTCATCTGAGCAATCGGAGAAAATACTTTTTTGTAATCCATCCGGGGATTTGCTTTACCGAATAATTTCTCAGTATAATATTGATTCGCTACCAAAAAATTTGAAGAATAAACACCAGCAATATGATAATAAATTTTATTTTGAGAACTAATTTTAAAAGGATATAGACTCAGTTTTTTAGCTAATTTAAAAAGAAAAACTTCTGCTTTTTTACTATTTGTTTCTATAGCCGCGTATGATCCTTCCAAGTTATAAATCCTTTTTTCAGGAAAAGTTTGCATAATGTGAAAAGATGCAATGTAAGCACCTCTCTTTTTTAAAATACTCAAGCTTGAAATATCCTCAGCCCCTGAAAGATGAATAAAAATAGAATTCTTAAAATCCAGGTTTAACTTTGATATTTTTTTTGCAACTATTGAAATCTGATTGTCAGGGACTGAAAGGAAAAATATTTTATGATTTGGTAATAGTGAATTAATATCGTGGGAATAGTTTTTGATTTTTAATTTATTAGCAAGATTTTTTGCTGAAGAAAGACGCTGGCTGATTATTAAAGAAACGTTGAAACCTGATCTTCTTAATGCATTAACAAGTGAATACGAAACTCTGCCCGCACCAATTACAGCTATTTCAGATTTTAATGAAAACAATTACTCTCCGTAAATAACAGCAGAAAGATAACCTACAACTTCATTAAAATCACCTGTTACATCACCGGAATCACTCCTGTTCAAAACTAAAGACTTGTTCCTGTTTACCAAAGAAGCAGTTTTCATCATAGCTACTATCGGTCCACCACCACAGGCTTCGCAAGTTCTCCTTTCTAAATATTCCTGAAGTTTATCGTATTCAAAATTATTAACGGCCTTTTCAACAATTGAATCAAGTTCATCCGCCTTCTGTTTGGAGTAATAATGTGACATATCCGAGCTTGCTATTATAATTGTCTTTTCATCGATGATCTTGGAAAGCTTTTCTGCCAGTTCATCAACAAACATTTTTGACTGATCACCCATTACTATAGGAACTATTTTAAACTCTTTAAAAATAGTTTGCAAAAAAGGTACTTGTACTTCAACAGCGTGTTCCTGTCCGTGTCCGTTTTCACCCAGAAAAATTGCTTTGCTCCCATCAACTATTTTGTGAGTAATTTCTTTATTTATTTCAACTATTCCGAGAGGTGTTTCATAACCGTCTCCGTCGTAAACACAAATGCCCGGGAAATACTCCCTGTGACTAGGAGATAGAATTATAACATTATTATAATTTTTATTCTTTAATAAATTAAAACCGTATGCAGCTGTTCGGCCCGAGTAAATATATCCGGCGTGTGGTGAGATAATTCCTATTACATTTGGGAAGTTCCTTTCCGCTTGTGAAACCGAGAGAAGAAGTTTTATTTCTTCACTTAATTTTATTTGTTCAGCCGGATAGAAAAGTCCTGCGACAGCCGCTTTTCTAAGCTTTTTCATATGTTTTTATTCTATTCCCTGCTTCTGAAATAATTTCGGCAGTAAAAATTTTTATATCCAGATCATTGTGCATCCAGGCATTTGGTTCTATTCCGGCTTTTTCACACAAAGCTGAAAGAAACTCTGAAACAGAAAATTTATGCTCAACCGCTACCTGTGGAAGAAGCACTGCTCTGCATTCTTCTTCATCAAGAAGTAATCCATGCTTACCAATGATAATGCTGTCATATCCATCAAAACTCATAGGTGGAGATAAAATAGATACCTCAATATCAATTTGTGAAAGTTCCTCTTCCTGAACAGGAGGAAACCGGGGATCATTAGCTGCAGAATTTTGCGCTGCATCAACAACTGTGTCGAACAAGTTTTTTATAGAAGTGATATACCCTACACAACCTCTGAGCCTGCCCTTTTCAAGAAGCGTAACAAAAGCACCTGCATTCTTTTTTGCTAATCCCGTATAATAATTAAAATCGATTGCAGGAATTTTTACTTCATTGTCATATAATGAGCGAATTGCTTCCCGGGCAGAATGAAGTAAAATTGCCCTCTCTTCCCCGCTTGTCGTCATTTTGCCCCCATAGTTTATTTACAAATTCAGAATTCGAGCCATCTATTTAGGGCTCTTATTTTCGAAATTTATATAATTTAACTTTTTAGCTTATAAACGACAAGCCAGATTTTTTCTTTTAATAAAAACATCAAATTCTCTCTAAAAAAGAAAGAATCCGGCACAAAAGCCCTGGTTTCATCAATCAATATTTCTTCCATTACGGATTTGTTTTCTGTCAGGTTTATACCTTTGAGGATATTCCTCAGCGATCCGTTGTTTAAAACTTCGTGGTAATTAAAAAATAAAAAATCTTTAAACAATGCATATTCGATATTCCCGGCAATAACTTTTTCACTTTTTATTTCATTAAAAATTTTAGAAACCTTTTCAGGAAGTATATTTTCAGAATAAAAAGTTTGGGGAAAAATATATTCCTCAAATGACTGCTTATTTAATGCTTGCTCCCGGAGATTATTTATTTCTGAAACTTCATTTCCAAGTGTTTTAATCAATTCGCCTGTGTTGCAATCCAGAATGAAAAAACTTCTTCCTTCAAACAATGATTTGTAACAACAAATTTCGTTACCATCAATAAATAGAAATGAATATTCCGGGTTTTCCCAAAGAATTTTTTCAGAATTAATATCAAAAGCTATTATTCCCTGATGACCGGGCATATCTGGTTTGATGAATTTATGGAAATAAATAATGTCGTTATTTACAGTTTCTATTCCCACCCAGAACTTTTCATCAAGCTGAAAATCAGAAAAAATTCTTTTGCCTGAAGAAATTTCCAAACAATTGAAAAAGACTTCCCTCTTTTCAGTATCTCTTTCTTCTATTATAAGTTTGCCTGTGTTGGTTGGTAGCAGTCGCCAGATCTGTCTGTTGTTTGAGAATGAATAAATTTGTTCTATTGCCATTTATCATTTAACTGGTTTAAACTTTGCAGTAAAATGCCGAAGCATCGGGGCTTCGTAAGTTATTTCATATCCTTTTAAGGATTTCCTGTTTTTAAATACTTCATAAATTACTTCCAGCACATAATCAATGTGGCTCTGTGTATAAACTCTTCTTGGAATTGCAAGTCGAACCAGTTCCATTGGAGGAGGAATTAACTTGCCGGATTTATCATACTTTCCAAACATAACACTTCCAATCTCAACTGCTCTTATTCCACCTTCAATATAAAGTTCGCACACTATTGATTGTCCGGGGAATTGTTCAGATGGGACATTTGGTAAAAACCTCTTTGCATCTATATATATAGCATGTCCACCGGGCGGCTCAATAATGGGAACACCTGCATCAACTAGTTTTTCGCCAATGTACTCAACACTTCTGATCCTGTATTGCAGATAATGTTCTTCAAGCACTTCTTCCAATCCCTGAGCAACTGCTTCAAGATCACGGCCTGCAAGACCGCCGTATGTAGGAAATCCTTCTGTTACTATTAAAAGATTTCTGCATTTCATTGCTAATTCAGAATTGTTCATCGCAAGAAATCCACCAATATTTACCAGGCCGTCTTTTTTTGCACTCATAGTAGCGCCGTCTGCGTAAGAAAACATCTCCTGTGCAATCTCGAGTATCGATTTATTTTTGTATCCTTTTTCTCTTTTCTTTATAAAGTATGCATTCTCAGCAAAACGGCAGGCATCAAGAAAAAGCGGTATTCCATATTTCTTACAAACTGCTTTAACTTCACGAATGTTCTTCATGGAAACAGGTTGTCCGCCCCCTGAATTGTTTGTAATGGTAAGCATGCACAGTGGAATATTTTCAGAACCTTTTTCTTTAATAAACTCTTTTAGCTTATTAACATCCAGATCACCTTTAAAGTCTGCTCTTACTTCCGGTTTTTTCCCTGTTTCGTTTAAAAGATCTACAGCTTCCGCACCGGTAAATTCTATATTAGCTCTTGTAGTATCAAAATGAGTGTTATTAGGAATGAATTTACCTGCAGCTCCAACATTAAAAAAAAGAATTTTTTCTGCAGCTCTGCCCTGGTGAGTCGGAATAACAAATTTCAGATCAGTTATTTTTTTCACTATCTTTTCAAAACGGTAAAAACTTTTTGAACCGGCATAAGATTCATCGCCATCCATAATTCCCGCCCATTGTTTAGCGCTCATAGCTGATGTCCCGCTGTCAGTTAAAAGATCGATTAAAACATCATCAGCGTGTATCATAAAAGGATTATAACCGGCCTTCTCCAGAATTTTTATCCTTTCTTTTTTTGTTGTAAAACGAATTGGTTCAACGGATTTTATTTTAAATGGTTCAATTATAGTTTTCATTTTCTGCCTTTATAAAGAAAATTCATTTTTAATTACACAAAGTTAAATAACCTTATAACTCTTTACCAGAAAATTCTCGATCTTAACAATATTAAATAATAATTATATTTTTCTTCCCTCATCATTTTTTTATTGCCTTTTGAACGAACAATCTCTAATTTTTTTATAGCTATTTTCAAACAATATTAGAGGGAGTACAAATGGATAATCAAGATACCGGGGCATCACCTGAGCTACAGGAAGAAGAACTCAGTCATTCAGATAAAATGATCGGTGTTTTTTCTGAACCGACTGCAACATTTGAAAAAACTGCGAAATTTCCACCCAAAACGATAGATTGGTTTCTACCAATTTTATTATTAGCGGTTTTAGTATCGATTCAACAGATCGTATATCGCGGCAATCCGGATATTGCCTATCAGTTAAAGCAAAAACAAATGGAAACTATAGAAAAAAGATTGGATGCTCAGGTTGAGAGCGGTCAAATTACAAGGGACCAGGCAAACCAGCAAAGGGATATGATTGAAAACCGGTTGGATCAAATGGGAGGAATTGCCCTGGTTATTCAGACTGTCGGGATCTTGATAGCAGTCTTTGTTATCTTCTTTATAATAGCTGGAATTTATTTCTTGCTTGCCAAATTTGCTCTTAAAGGTGAAGGAAGTTACAGTTCTACTTTAGTGGCGAGCGGTTTGTCGGCCTATATCGGAATACTTGGTGTAATCATAGTTACAATTGTAGCACTATTAATGGGTAAATATCTTATGGATCCGAGTGCTGCCTCCTTCATGGGATCAGATAAATCGACCATAGTCGGATGGATATATGCAAAGTTAGATATTTTTGCCATTTGGTCGTATATAGTGTTTGCTATTGGTCTGGCAAAAATGTTTAAATCTTCATCAACCCAAAAATATTATATGCTTGTATTCGGAGTCTGGCTAATTGGAGGATTAGTTCTTTTCTTCCTCGCAAAAGCAATACCGTTCCTGAAATTTTTCGGAATGTAATTTATAAAAGAGTACAAAAAAATATAAATGTGAAGCCCGTGCTAATAAACCTGCACGGGTTTCTGTTTTAACTTTACACCCTCATTTATCTTGGGTAAAAGAACTCGGGCGGGTTTAATTAATAAAAGACTTAGTGTAAATTTTACCGGGGTACGAAAAAAATTCTATTACAATTTACTTTTCATTTTCATCCTTAAAGAACTGAATAACTAACGATTAAAACAAAATAAAAATGAGTATAATTTTTGGGCGGTAATTTCTACAAATTTATAAAAATTGTACTTTTATTAAAGTTAAGAAACACCCATTAAGCATAACAATTCGCATTTTTGATTGAAATTAAAGATTTAAAGGCTATTAATATAAACAGAGTTTTTGGTATGAGAATTGCCATTAAATATGGAAAAAATAACAAAATTTGCAAAAAATTATGAGGTAGTCGATGCTAAACACACCGGACCAAAAGGAAAAAGCGTCGTTGGAAAAAGAAATAATAAGAAGCTATTTTGATAAAAATGGGCTCCAAGAGATTGTACATGACTATGTTTCTAAAACTATTGAAAAAATTAATTTCTCTTTAATTATAAAACCTGCTATCATTTCATTCCTTGCTTTGATCATTTCATTTTTCATGGATATTTCATCTGTTCCTATTCTGGGAAACATATCAGTAAATATTGCAAAATCATTATTCCCGGGATGGCAGCCAGCGACAGAAGCTTTTGAACCTTATAAATTCTGGTGGTTGCCTTTAATTGTATATATTCTTTTTATTTTTTTCGCTTACCTTGCCTATCAAAAATTGAGAACTGAAATTGTCAGAAACCCGGCTTCAGAAACAATCGACAGAGTAATAACTTCGTACACGAGTGTGATCGACAGTATTGCAACAGCACTTCCGCTACTCGGTGCAGCTCTGCTATTGATAAGTATAAGAATGGGAGAAGAAGTTTTTCTGGGACTTTCAGTTCCATTTGAAATTAAATCTCTGATTGTGCTCGCTCTGGGTAAATTATTCGAACCGGTCCTTGATCAGCTTGGAGTTGAATTCCAGAATATCGCGACACAGGTAAGTGATCTTAAAGAAAGATATTTTTCAAGAATACAAACAGAGAATTCGAAAAATATACTGACTCAAATCAGCGGAACCAACGGACGCGGACCCGATTCCAAAGTATCCTTAAAAGACCTGGAAGCATACAACACAATGCTTGAAAAGACCTCCTCGCTTAGTTCTTCTATTCTTCAGAACTTTAAATCATCTCACGACCTACTGGATAAAATGAGCAGCATGCCCGGATTAAATCCTGAAAATATAGAAGCGTTCAATTCAATGGCTAATTCACTGACAACGGCCGCCCGATCTTTGAGCGATGAAAAGACTCTCGCCGGACTAAAGCATCTTGAATCAATAGTAGTTAAAAAGTAAAACAATATGGTAAAAAAAGAACGTGACAGTAAGTTTATAATATACCAGGTACTTTACATTTTTGTAATTACGGTTCTTGCTTTGAAAGGGGCTGATCTTAATCTGCATGAAGTCGTTTCTAAAGATCAGGCTGTTGACAAAAGTGTAAGAGATTCACTGGTTGTATTAATCGATTCATTATATGCACAGGGATCAAAATTTGAAATTAAGGTTGATCCCAATGTAGTTGTTGAAAATAAAGAGCTAAGAGAAAAGCTGGCTGTAATGAATAAAAAATTACAAGAGATTAAAATTCCTGAAAAGAAGGAATCACCTGAGAATAAACCAAATTTAAAGGAACAAACTAAGCTTCAATCCCCTATTTCTATTTCACAGGTTTTTTATCAGAACACCTGGAACATTACTAAGAACGGAGGAAATGTTCCGGTTGAAATTTATGACCCTGCAAAAATGCAAAACCCGATAACAGTAATTAATCCCGGGGAAGAAAAAAAGTTTGACCTTGCTGGAGAGGAATCGATTGTAATAAAATATGGAAGTCAACAGGAAACAATTAAAACAACACCAAGACCGATTCCTGAAATTAGAATTGAAAAAGTCACTACAAAAATGGACGGTAACGATATATATGTTCAGGATCTTCAGAGGACAACAGTTTTTACAGTTACAATAGTAGATAACCGCCCCGATCAATTAAAAGTATCTTACTCAGGTCCTATTTCCGTAAGTGGTCCGTTAAAAGATAATAAAGGCAACCTAGTATATAATGTATCTTTAAAAATAGCTTCTACACAGGGGAAATTTAATGACTGGTTGGATAAATACGGCGACCTTAGGGACGCAAGTGGCAGATATAAAACAAATTTCTTTTTTACAGTAAAAGATCAAAAGGCCAATCACAGAACTCAAGTTGGAGATACCTTTTACTTTACAGATTTTTCAAAATAACTCTGAACATATTGGAAATAATTATGACTAAAAAATATCCTTACTTTCTTATACTTATATTGTTTTTCATTTGCGGTACCGGAATTACTAATGCACAAAATGAACAGGGAGAAAAAATTCAATATTACCAGATGGAACCTCTTGATGACAGTCTCTTTGTTAAAATTCAGACGGAAGTTTTTATAGATCCGCCGGACCCTAAAGCCGAAATTATTGTCGATCTTCGTGATCCTAATAATCAAACTGTTTCAATAAGAGGAACTCTTTATCCGTTCCTGGCTTTTACTCCGGAAACCAGAGCAAAAATTATCACTTACCCTTTTAAAATTAATCTTGAAGAAAACATTAACTTTGGAAGTGTATTCACACGCGTCGCAGGAAAACTAAGAATTAATAAAGCTTTTCAACCTCCAACTTTACAGCAAATTTCTTCTACGAAGGGATATATAAATCCATTTTTCCAGGTATTTGGTGGTGAAAGATTCGGAATGCCTATTAAAGGTGATATAGGACTATCTATGGGAATGGGCACGCCTTACAGCGGACCACTCGAAACCAATTTTGTAGAAGGTAATTTTCATATACTTGGTTTCAGGTTGGGAGTGTTCAGCTTCTTTGATGGTTTAGTGAAAATAAAAACAAAAAATAATGCCAACAATCTTTATGCTGTAAACGGATATCAGCTAGGATATGTTTTCCCGTTAGGTAATTTCTTTGAAGTCAGCTATCAAAGTGTATTTAATAACCCTACTCCTGGTCAATTAATGCGCTATCGGATGTATGATATTGACTCATTAGGTTTACATGCAAAAATTTTGCATGATTCTTATTTCAGTTGGGAACTGAGATATCCTGTATCTATAATGGGTTCAACAAGAGGTAAATTTTATATTGCACGATATCTATATGAATGGCACATAGGGTTTACGGGGCGTGAACTCTCACTCGCTGGTAGCACTTTCGATTTTAGTTTTGATGCAATGCCTAGTTCTGATGTCAGACAACCACAATATGTGATAAACCTAATGGTTGAGAAAGTTGCTGAGAGTTGGGCAGCAAGTGCATTTGCACTTGGACCATCAGTAGTTTTAACAAAAAAGGATGACGGGCATTTCGGTTTTGTTACAGTACTATTTAATCTCAGATTCAAATTGGGTACATCTCTTTAATTAGGGCTAATCATTATTACAGCGGGTAAACCTTTGATTTATCTCAATAGTTTACCTGCTTTTTATTTTAACACCACTTAATTATTTCCTGAATAAAATTTGTAGTTTTGTATAATAATTTTATTACACTATTAATTTTTATGAAACAGCAATTCATACTTTGGAGCGGCGCAATAGTTATTACAATAATCTTTGTATTTCTGTTAAGAACAATCAGCCCTGAAAAACCAGTTACCGGAACTGTTGAGTTCGGTAATGAAAAAGTAGCTTATAAGTTCGATAGAATTTATAGAAGTGATGAAGCTTATTCGGTGATGCTATTTAGTGAGATAGATAGTTTACAGGCTAATCTTGAATACAAAAGCTCAAAACCGGGAACGAACTGGATTAATGTTCCGATGAAATATAGAGATGGAGTTTTAACAGCAGAAATTCCAAAACACCCTTCACAAAGTCTGGTTGATTACAGAGTAACATTAAAATACAAAGGGCAGACTTTTATTGTCCCTAAAAAAAATGGATTGACTATAAAATTCCTGGGAAGAGTTTCGAACCAAATAATGGCCTGGTTTTACGTCGCGCTTTTCGGGGGCATATTACTAAGTACAAGAATTGGATTAGAATTTTTTAACGAAAATGAAAAAATAAAAAAACTTTCATTTTTTGCATTTATTATATTCGTGTTTTATGCAATGCTGCTCACTCCGGTTAAAAGGACCTATGAATTATCTGCCTTAGGGAAATCAATTCCGCAGATTACTCAGTTATTCAGCATTGGGGGAATATCAATAATCATTTTGTGGATTGCAGGAATGATAAGTTTCTTCTATGTAAAAAATAGAAGACTTATGGCTCTAATAGTGGCTGTTTTAACTTTTCTTATTTTTATAATATTTGGCTATTAATTTAAATTTTTTATTACCTCGCTGTGTATTAAAGGAGCCGAAGCAATTATGCTGTTTCCATTTACTGCCTCATTTCCTTTATAATCAGTAATCGTTCCCCCTGCTCCTTTCACAACCGGAATTAAAGCCATTGAATCCCAGATACTCATAATAGGATCAATCATTATATCTGCATAACCAGTCGCAAGCAGATAATAACCGTAGCAGTCTCCCCAGTTTCTGTAAAGTTTAACTTTTTTAATTAATTCATCGAATTTTAGCTGGTCGTAATATTTCCCGATATTAAGATGATCTGTAGTTAGTAAAGTTGCATCAGATAAATTTTTAGTATTTCTTACAAAAACCTTTTTATCATTTAGTTCGCAGGTAACGTTATCCCCGATCAAAAATTCTTTCAGCACCGGCTGATTAATTACCCCGAGGACCGGCTGACCTTTATATGTTAAAGCTATCAATGTGCCGAAAGTAACTGTACCACAGATAAAACTTTTTGTACCATCAATAGGATCGAGCACCCATTGATAATCAGAATTTTCATTATGCTTCCCGAACTCCTCTCCAATAATCCCGTGATCAGGAAATTCTTTCATAATTTCCCCACGCATTAATTCTTCGGCCTTTTTATCTGCAATGGTTACAGGTGAAGAATCCGATTTGGAATCAACCTTTATATCAGTACGAAAGTAAGTGTTTATTACAGATCCACTGATAATAGCTAAATGTTTGGCAAAAAGTTTATATTCTTTTAAATTTTTCAATTGAATAATTCTAACAATATTTTTAAGCTATTTAATATATTTCAAAAAGTAAGGATAAATATAAATAATAATAACAAAATTCTAAAAAACCTGAATTTATGAGTGCTTTCAAAACGAAATTCTTGGTGCATTAAGCAACAATTATTATATTTGTGCTTTCAAAATCACAAGCCCGGAGAGATGGTCCCGCAAGGCGGGATAAACGTCGTTCCCACAAAGTAGGGTAAATCTCATAATGTGGGGTAAAGGTTGCTTGTCCCGTTATGCGGGAAATGCGGCGGTCTTAAGATGTTTGCTTATATATTAAAATCTAGTTAAAGAAAGATTCTATATAGGTTGCACTGCAAATTTAGAAAAAAGGTTAAAGGAACATAATTCAGGTAAAACAAGATCAACTAAAGCATATAAACCCTGGAAAATTGTTTACACAGAAAGATTTGAAACTAAGGCAGAAGCTTATAAAAGAGAGAAAGAAATAAAATCGTATAAATCAGGCTTAAAATTTAAGGAACTTCAAAAATCGGAGAGATGGCAGAGTGGTTGAATGCGGCGGTCTTGAAAACCGTTAAGGATGCAAGTCCTTCCGGGGTTCGAATCCCTGTCTCTCCGCAAAA
>CAZQQD010000074.1:0-15167 GCA_964595355.1 uncultured Ignavibacteriaceae bacterium
ATGATGACAATGAATATGTAAGAATTCGTGCAGCATCACTGGTTAAGGAGGCACAACTATAATGAAAACATCATATTTAATATTAAAAACATTTGTTATCCTGTCCTTTTTGCCGGCGTTAATAAATGCGCAGGGCAACACAGGAATTTCACAAAATACACGTGGAACAAAATCCTTCAATGTAAATAAGGGCGGAACATTGAATGTATCGATTACTTCCGGTGATGTAAGGGTTACTACCTGGAATAAAAATGAAGTTAATATAAAAATTGATTCTGATGACAAAGAAGATATTAACAACATTAAAGCCACACTTGACGGAAATACAGTAACGGTTAAAAACAACTATTCCAATTCCTGGGGATGGTCGGGAGATATTTCTTTGCGGGTTAGTGTTCCATCTGATTTTAATACCGAAATACATACACAATCAGGTGATGTTATACAAACAGGCAGCTTAAAGGGAACTGCAACGGTATTTACAGCAGGCGGTGACATAAGAGTTGGAGATGTGAGTGGAAGAACAACTTTAAAATCCAATGGAGGAGACATAACAACCGGAAATATTGGTAGTGAACTAACGCTTTCTACTAACGGCGGTGATGTAAGAACAGGTACCGTAAGCGGAAAATTAAGCGTAAGCACAATGGGCGGCTCTATTAATATTACCAAGGCTGATAAAGATTTAAGTGTAAATACTATGGGCGGTGATATCACCATCGGAAATGTTGGCGGAATAGCTGATGTTAAAACTATGGGAGGAAGCATTGCGCTAGGTAAAGTTTCCGGTAACGCCAACATAAACACTTATGGTGGTGATATTTCGCTTTCCGGCGCAAATGGAAATATTGAGGCAACCACATTCGGAGGAAGTATTAGGTTAACTAATATAACGGGTTCTGTAAATGCCGATACAAAAAGCGGCGATATATACATTGAACTTACTCCATCTGGGAATGGTAGCAGTAAACTAAAGACTCTTAACGGGAATGTGGTTTTATACCTGCCATCTAATGCTAAAGTAAATATTTCAGCGACAGTAGTTGTAAGGCACTATAACAGACGTGATGAAGAAAAAGAATTAATGAACCTTATCCATTCAGACTTTGATGCAAAAAATCCTGCAACTATTAATAAGAGAGGCGATAAAATAGTAGTAGATTATGTTATCAATGGCGGCGGTCAAACTATAAACATATACACGATCAACGGAAATATACAAATAAGAAAAAAATAATTATTTATAAAGGAAAGAAAAATGAAAAAACTTTTTTTGTTTTCAGCGTCATTTTTAATGATAATAGTTTTCGGCGGCTCCTCATACGAAACCGAATGGAATATTACGCCGGGATTCATTCCCTGCGTAAAACAAACATCTCCACAAAAAGATCAGAGGGTTCATAAAGAATTTGCTGTAGAAAGCGGTAAGCTTCTTGATCTTAATTTCAGGACTGGTGCTTCGATAAACGTCGAGGGCTGGGATAAAGATATGGTTTCTATAGATGCCGAGTTGGGCGGAAGAGACTGGGAAGATATTAACCTTGATTTTTATCAAAGCTCGGCAGGAGTAAATGTTAGCAGTGACTATGAAGGATACGATCGAAACAGAAATTCAAAAGTTGATATTACAATTAAAGTTCCTAAAAAATTTGATCTGAATTTTGAAACAATGGGCGGTGCCGTTACCTTAAAAAACCTTGATGGCGAATTGAAAGGAACAACTATGGGGGGAGGATTAACCCTATCAAACTTAAAAGGGAATCTCTCACTAAAAACTATGGGGGGACCAATAACTCTTACAGACTCTGATGTGGACGGAAATGTATCTACTATGGGCGGAAAAGTAAATATTGAAAACGTAACCGGAAATGTAGACGGGAAATCAATGGGTGGAAATGTTACAATAAAAAACCTTAAAAGACGTGACGGCAGTTCCACAGGGAAGGAAACGCACATTTCTACAATGGGCGGAGCCATTGATCTGAATAGTGCACCTTACGGAGCAGATGTACACACGATGGGTGGAGATATAACAATAAACTCTGCGGATAAATTTGTAAAAGCCAAAACAATGGGCGGAAAAATCTTAATAAGATCAGTTAATGGAAGTGTAACTGCAACTACAATGGGCGGTGATATTGATGTAACTGAAACCGGAACCGGTGATGATAAAGACATTGAGCTAAAGTCAATGAGCGGCGATATAACTCTCGTTGTACCTGCAGATTTTTCAATGGATGTTGAAGCACAAATAACATACAATGAAGGCGATCGGGGAGAATATAAAATTCATAGCGACTATAATCTTAATGAATCAACGGCACAAAAAGAAAAAGATAACGGCTGGAGAAGAGCAGAAGTATTGACAGGAACCGGCACTTTCAATGGCGGAAAGAATAAAGTCAGAATTTCTACTATCGTAGGTGATATTTATATAAAGAAAGCTAAGTAAATCAGAAATGTAACCCCGGGGGTCATCCAAGAGATCTTCGGGGTTGCCTGCCAGAACTTATACCTTATTTCCCCGCCCTTCTCATTTCCTTAATTTTTAATCCCTCTTCAGAATCTCTTATTAAAATATTTAACCTTCTTAAACGAGTTTCTTCCTGCTTCGCACTCATTACCCAGTGAGTCACTGTTTTCCTGTAATAAGGCGGTTGTGACAGAAAATTTTGCCATGCTTTCTTATTTTTACTAAAAGCTTTTTCATAATCGGCACTAAATTTTACAATTCTTTGTTCGAAAGAATAAATTTTCGAGTTTTTATCCTCTCTTTTTTTATAAGCAGCAAGTCCGGCTGGTTTCATTAAACCAAGCTTCTTAAGCTCCTCAACTTTTTTAATATTTATTGCGCTCCAGGTACTCTTCGGATTTCTCGGCGTAAATCTTATTGAATAACTTTTCTCATCAATCGATCTGCGGATTCCATCGATCCATCCAAAACAAAGTGCCTGATCTACTGATTCAGGCCACTTTATGCTTGGCTTACCTGATGATTTTTTATAAAATCCTACAAGCAATTCCTTTTTCTTGCTGTGATTTTCTTCCAGCCATTTGCGAAATTTTAAGGGATCTGGGAAAAACTTAGGTTTCATAATTTATCCAGATGCCTTATCTGCTATGTTACAAACAACATTCCAATTGCGCGCGGTTGCAGAAACACCGAAAGTTTTTTCTATAAAATCATTCGGTGAAGATGCTTTACCGGGAATCTTTTTTACAAGCATAAAAAGATTAAGATTTATTTTCAGAAACACATTAATTTCTTTGTTTGACGATTCTAATGGAAGTTTAAATTTTCTCTCAGGCTCATTATATAAAAAGAAAACGTAGGTCTTAATTTTATCATCCGCTTTAATTTTGCTGAACGGATTTGATTTGACAATTTTAGAAAGTTCGGAATGAGTTCTTACAAAAGTCTTAATTTCTTTTTTCATTAACTCATTTAATTTCTTCTCAACTTTCGCAGTAATAGCCTTTACATTTTTTTCGGGGGTCTCAAATATGACATTCCCGCTTTGAATTACTGTTTCTACATTTTTATATCCCAGCGATATAAAAAGCTTTTTCAAATCGTCCATCTTAATTTTATTGTGGCCACCGACGTTTACGGCACGAAGAAAAGCTACGTATTTATTCATATTAGTATTATTATTCTAAATACTTAATTAAAATAATAAAATCCTTTCTTTAATTTCATTATTCAGAAAACTATTTTAAAACAACAAAAATAATTATTTACAGAGCTAATAATGTCAAATACATATGACGTAGCAATCATCGGTGGAGGAATTATTGGCACTTCTACGGCAATAAACCTTCAGAAAAAAGCAAATTATAAAATTGTAATCCTTGAAACCGAAGACCACCTTGCAGCACATCAGACAGGTAACAACAGCGGTGTGATCCATTCCGGCCTTTATTACAAGCCCGGTTCCCTGAAAGCTAAAAACTGCACACTCGGCAGAGAAATGATGTACCGGTTCTGCGAAGAAAACGAGATTAAACACGATCAATGCGGAAAACTTGTTGTCGCAACAAATGAGAATGAAATTCCTGCACTTAATGAACTTGAAAAACGGGGAAAAGAGAACGGGCTGAAAAAAATTAAAAGACTATCAAAAGAAGAATTAAAAGGATATGAACCACACGTAAATGGGATAGACGGCTTATTTATTGGTGACACCGGAATTGTGGATTATAAAGATGTTGTTGAGGTTTATAAAAAATTAATTCTGGAAAAAGGAGGAGAGATAAAAACCAAAAGCCGGTTCAGAAATCTAGAAAGAGAAAACGGAACTCTTGTTTTAGAAACAGAAAGTGGTGAGATCAGAACTAAATTTTTAGTTAACTGCGGGGGATTGCAGTCCGACAGAATTGCAAAACTATGCGGAGTAGAACCCGGTTTACAAATAATCCCGTTTCGAGGCGAATATTATAAAATTAAAAAAGAAAAAGAGCATCTTGTTAAAAATTTAATCTACCCTGTTCCCGATCCTAAATTTCCTTTCCTCGGCGTGCATTTCACACGAATGATTAAAGGGGGAATTGAAGCAGGTCCGAATGCTGTGCTCGCATTTCAGAGAGAAGGTTATAAACACTCTGATATTTCTTTTCCGGATATGATTGAAATGATTACTTACAAAGGTTTCTGGAAGATGGCAGCGAAACATTATAGAATGGGATTTCATGAATTTTACCGTTCGTTTAGTAAAACCGCTTTTGTTAAAGCCTTACAAAAGTTAATTCCGGAAATTAAGTACGATGATATTTACCGGGAAGGTGCCGGCGTTCGTGCACAGGCTCTTGAACCGGACGGAAAACTCGTTGATGATTTCAGAATTATCGAAGCAGAAAAAATGATTCACGTTTTGAATGCACCGTCACCTGCCGCTACCGCTTCATTAAGCATTGGTCAAACAATTTCCGAGTTAATCAAAAAAAATTTTTCACAATAATTGATTCTTTGAGCTAAGATTAATATTTATCTTGTAACTCTGCTCAAATTAATTAAAGTTTAAAATGACCATGCTTAAATAAGCCTAAAGTTATTTAAGACAATAGCAGTTCGAATCACTAATTAGAGGAGGAAACTATGGAAAGAAAACCTAATTTTATTCTGTTTTCATTCTTAATTATTGCATTTCTATCTCTGGCGGCCTATCCACAGCAAATGCAAGATAAAATGAAAGACAATATGATGATGGAAAACACCACAAAAGCTGTGTGTGTTGTTCATCCTACAAAGGGTCACAATGCTCACGGGATCGTTACCTTTACTAAAGTAAAAAACGGTGTTAAAGTAGTAGCTGATATTCAGGGATTAAAACCAGGAAGTCATGGCTTTCATATTCATGAATATGGAGATTGCAGCGCTCCGGACGGAACATCAGCAGGCGGACATTTTAATCCAGAAGGAGTTAGCCACGGCGGACCCATGGATAAAATAAGGCACATTGGAGACATGGGTAACATAACAGCAGATGCTAACGGTAAAGCCCATTTTGAATGGACTGATAATTTACTTTCTTTCTGGGGGCCTCATTCAATTATTGGCAGAGGGCTGATAGTTCACGTAGGAACAGACGATCTCCATTCACAGCCAACAGGCGCAGCAGGACCGAGAGCAGGATGCGGCGTGATTGGAATTGCAAAATAAAAATGTATTTGTAGGGACGCTGAAAACGCGTCTCTACAGTTATAATCTTTCCACTTTTACATTTCTATTAACTTCCTGAGTTTTTATATTTACTTAAAAAGAGTAAAATTAAGTTCAATGCCGAATAAAAAGATATTTATTCTAATAATAACTATACTTTTAACCCTTACTTCCGGCTGCGGAAATAATAAAAAAGAATTTACAATCTGGATTGGCGGCTCACCGACAGAAGTCGATTACTGGCAAATACTTATAAATAGGTTTAATGATTCGACAAACTCTGATTTACAATTAATTCGCCAGCCCACTTATACAGATCAAAGAAAACAATCTTTAATTGTTTCATTAGAAGCGAAACAGAGAAATCCTGATTTATTTCTAATGGATGTTGTTTGGCTTAACCAGTTTGCAAAATCCGGCTGGCTTTATTCTTTAAATAAATATGCAAAAGAGAAGGATTTTTCTCTAAATAATTTTTTCCGTGGGATAATTAATTCTGTCGATAAAACAGACGGCACTCTTTATGCCCTTCCTGTTTTTCTTGACGTGGGATTGCTTTATTATAGAAAAGACTTATTAAAAAGATACGGATTTGATTCACCACCGGAAACCTGGCAAGAATTAGTTGAAGAAGCCGAAAAGATTCAAAATGGAGAAAGAAAAAACAATAAGAATTTTAATGGCTTTGTTTGGCAAGGCGCTCAGTATGAAGGTTTGATCTGTAACTTTGTTGAGTTTATTGCTTCTAACGGTGGAAGCATAATGCAAAATGGAGAAATAAAACTAAATTCCCCTGAAAATGTTACCGCATTAAAATTTATGAGAGATTTAGTTCTTAAGTATAAAATATCTCCGGGAAACACGTATACAGAAATGAAAGAAGAAGAAGTTAGAAGAGCATTTCAAAGAGGCAATGCACTATTTGAAAGAAACTGGACTTATGCTTTAAAACTTCATGATAGTAAGGATTCTAACGTAAAAGGAAATGTAGGGGTAGCTCTTTTACCACATTTTGACAACAATAAATCTGCTTCTGCTCTCGGCGGATGGCATATTGGAATTTCAAAATTCTCGGATGAGAAAAACAAAGCCTGGAAATTTATAAAATTTGTAACTTCTTATAATGTGCAAAAAGACCTTGTAACGTCGGTAGGCTGGAATCCGGGAAGAAAAGATTTATACTCCGATAAAAGCTTAAACAAAAAGCTTCCTCAGTTAAAAATCCTTTATGAAGCTTTAGGGAATTCGGTTCCGCGTCCTTCTTTACCATATTATAACAAAGTTTCTGACATTATGCAGAGATATATTAATGAATGTATCGCTGGAAAAATTTCTTCGAAAAATGCGTTGAACAAAATACAAAACGAAATTAATTCAGTAGAAAATGTTTATGCCGAAAAATAGCGAAACAAAACAAGGATATATTTTTAATATTCCACTGATAATAGTTGTTGCAATCTTCATTGTTGTTCCTGTTGTGGGAACAATTATTACAAGTTTTTTCAGAGATGTAAGCTTTTTACCTGAAAAATTTATCGGACTAGAAAATTATAAAAGATTGTTCTCTGATACTCATTTTTGGCAGTCCTTCGAATTTACAATTTTATTTGTATTGATTTCGGTGTTGCTGGAAATATTTCTCGGAACAATCTTCGCTTTAGTTCTGAACGAAAACATTCCCGGGAAGGGCCTTTTAAGAGTAGTAATCCTTATTCCCTGGGCAATTCCAATAGCAATTTCTGCGAGAGCGTGGGAACTTATTTATAATTTCGAGTACGGGCTTTTCAATTATATAATTATACAACTTGGCCTTTCAAGTTCGCCATTCAACTGGCTCGGTTCATCGACAGGCGCATTCTTTTCAATTGTAATCAGCGATGTCTGGAAAACCACACCATTTATTACAATAATTTTGCTTGCAGGACTTTCAACAATTCCAGCTGATTTATACAAGCAGGCAAAAATAGACGGAACGAATTTTATAAAACGTTTTTTTTATATAACACTTCCATTATTAAGGCCTGTATTAATTGTCGCTTTATTATTCAGGACAATTGACGCAATCAGAATTTTTGATTTAATATATGTGTTAACCGGAGGTGGCCCCGGCGGAAGTACAACTTCAGTTTCACTCTATGCTTTTAAATATTATTTGTCAGGTGATTTTGGATACGGCTCCGCAATTTCTGTTTTGATTTTCCTACTTGCCTCAGCACTTGCAATTTTATATATGAAATTTGGAAGACTTACGGAAGAATTCAAATGAATGAAGAAAGACTTAAACAAATATTTTTAATAACCGGTGGAATTGTCTTAACAGCTTTCTGCTTGCTTCCATTTTTATGGATGATAATTATTTCACTAGGCAAAAACCCTGATTTTTTATCAGGGCAAACTTCTTTTGGTTTTACCTTCAATAATTACACAGCAATTTTTACGAGCAGTTCTGTTCATTTATTAGATTATTTAAAGAACAGTTTAATAGTTTCTACAATAGCTGCAATTCTTGCAACAATAATTGCAAGTCTTTCGGCTTATGCGATTACTAGACTAAAGTTCCCCGGGAGAATTTTAATACCTCTTTTATTACTTGGGTTTTCAATGTTTCCCCAGATAAGTCTATTAGGATATCTTTTTAAAATGCTATCCGAGCTTGGTTGGATAAATACCTATGCTTCATTAATATTTCCGTATGTAACTCTTGCACTTCCGCTTGCTCTTTGGATAATGCTCAGTCATTTCTCTAGGCTTTCGAAAGAACTTGATAACGCAGCCCTAATTGATGGAGCAGGTAGATTAAAAATCCTCAGCAAAATCATTTTACCTATTTCTTTACCTGGTCTATTTTCAGCATTCATTCTTTCGTTTATTTTTTCCTTTAATGAATTTCTATTCGCACTGATGTTTACAATTGATTATAAGGCAAGAACAATCCCTGTGGGCATTGCATTATTTGAAGGTTTGTACGGACAAATTCCCTGGGGATACATAATGGCAGCGGCAGTAATAGCTGTACTCCCAATTATAATGGTAATTGCCCTGTTTCAGAAATATATTATGCAGGGTTTAACTGAAGGAGCGATTAAAGGATGAACAAAATCAAAATAAACAGTTTGAGTAAAAATTTCTTCACTCTCAGGCGTGGCAAAGTTAATGCGCTAAAAAATATAAATCTTGAAATCGAACCAGGAAGCTTTTTTGTTCTCCTGGGTCCGAGTGGGTGCGGCAAGTCCACTTTATTAAATATTATTGCAGGAATTGAAAAACCATCTTTCGGTGAAATATATTTTAACGAAAAACCAGTTGTATCCGGAGATAATAAAATATTTATTCCGCCAAAAGAGCGTGATGTTGCAATGGTTTTTCAAAGTTATGCCCTGTATCCACACATGACAGTTTTTGAGAACATCGCTTTTCCATTAAAAATTTCTAAACTTAATAAAGATGAAATAAAAAGAAAAGTATATGAAGCTTCGGAAATACTGGAGCTAAAAAACTTATTGGAAGCAAAACCAAAAGAATTAAGCGGTGGTCAAAGGCAGAGGGTTGCACTTGGCAGGGCAATTGTCAGAAATCCATCCGTATTATTATTAGATGAGCCCCTTTCAAACCTGGATGCAATGCTGAGAATAAATATGAGAAGTGAATTAAAATCGCTTCAGAGAAAATTAAATATTACGACTATATATGTAACACACGATCAGACAGAAGCTTTATCCCTTGGTGATAAAATCGCTGTAATAAAAGATGGTGAGGTTCAGCAAATCGGAAACCCGGATCAAATTTATGAAGATCCCCGGAATTTGTTTATTGCAAAATTTCTCGGCTCGCCGCCAATCAATATTTTTGAAGAACAGTTTTTTGAATATATTTCAAACAAAACAGATATAACAAAAAACCGAACAAACTTTATTGCAGGAATAAGACCGGAACAAATAAAAATTACAGAAAAAGATAAGGGACGATTCAACGCAAAAATAAAAATGATAAGTTCACTTGGCAGCGAGAAATTAGCTTATTTATCAGCGGTAAATACAGACTTTGTTGCTAAAGTATCGCCCGAGGCTATTTTGGATGAGAATATAGAAATTGGAATTTCATTTTTAAAAGAGAATGTTTTTGTTTTTGAAAAGAGCTCGGGAAAAAGAATAGACTAAATCATTCCTAATTTAAGAACCACTACCAACCCAGATTCAGAAAATCGGTAAAAACGAATATTAATTTTTCATATCTTTAGTTATCAAGAACTATTCATAACAAAGCAAAGGAGCACCTATGCTTTTTTCCAGATTCTCAATTCTGTTAATATTTTCAATTCTTCTCAATTGTTGCACAAACCTTTCAGGACAATCAAAAACGGAATTTGAGAGAGAAAAACAATTAGCTGCTTCAGTTACAATATACAGGGACAGTTATGGAGTTCCTCACGTTTACGGAAACACTGATGAAGCCGCTGCTTTTGGTTTCGCCTATTCAGAAGCAGAAGATAATTTCGATCAGATAGAAAATAATTTTATAAGAGCTATAGGAAGGCTATCTGAGGTTTACGGTAAAAAAGCATTAGTTAGTGACTGGCTTAACGGAGCTATGCAAATTCCCGAATTATCAAAAAAAAATTATGAGATAGCTAATCCCAAAATAAAAAGCATCTGCAGGGGGTTTGCTGATGGACTGAATTTTTACCTCAGAAACAACTCTGAAGTTAAACCGAAATTAATCAAACATTTTGAACCCTGGTACTCTTTGGCTTTAATAAAGTATCTTTATTATCAACGCGGTTTTTTGTTTACACGTTCAGAAATAGAAATTAAAGACGTCAAAAATGCGTTTAAATATTTTACCGGTCTGGATCCAGACAAGGATTTTTCTACTGTTTATAACAATAAAGAAAGAATACTTGAAGGTTCAAATTCGTGGGCAGTATCAGCTATTGAAAGTGCTTCCGGATATCCGTTGCTTTTAATAAATCCTCACCTTCCGTTCTTCGGGCCCTCACAGGTCTACGAAGGACACATTATGAGTAAAGAAGGCTGGAACTTCAGCGGTTATACAAGATTCGGTTTCCCTTTCCCCTATGTCGGCTTCAATGAAAATTTAGGCTGGGCCAGCACCGATAATTACGCTGATATGAGAGATACTTATATAGAAGTAATAAACGATTCGTTAAACTCACCCACATATTTATATGACGGCAAATATAAAAAAGCGAACGAATGGTATAAATCTATAAAAGTTAAAACCAATGAAGGTATGAAAACTATAAAGTTTCGGTTCCTAAATACCGGGCACGGACCGGTACTTGGATTACGTAACGGAAAGTTTCTTTCAGTAAAATTTGCAAAATATGGAGAACCCGGCTGGCTTGATGAATGGTATAATATGACGAAAGCAAAAAATCTGAAACAATTCAAAAAAGCAGTTTCAAAGCTTGATATGTTATTCGGTAATTATCTTTATGCAGATAAATCGGGGAATATTTTTTATGTGTACAATGCATGCGTGCCTATTCGCGATACCTCTTTTGATTGGTCAAAACCAGTAGACGGAACAACTTCCGCAACAGAGTGGAAAGGTTATCATACTATGAACGAACTGCCGCAGGTATTAAATCCGAAATCCGGTTGGTTGCAGAATTGCAACGGGACGCCGTTTTTGTCAACTGAGTACGATAATCCAAAACCAGGCGATTTTCCTCCTTATATGGTGACCGAAGGTGACGACGAACGAAGTAAGTCATCGAGAAGAATTTTATCCGGCACGCATAAATTTACATTTGAACAATGGGAAAAATCTACCTATGATACTCATATTCAAAAAGCAGATGAAGACATTCCCGAACTTGTAAACGAGTGGGAAGAATTAAAAACTGAAAACCCTAAAAGGGCTGATGAAATTGGGGATGCAGTTAAATTTCTTGAAAGCTGGAGCCGGAAAAGTACAATTGAATCAACCGAAATGACACTATATTTTTACTGGGATGAAAAATATTCCCAGTTAACAAGTAATAAAACAAAAGATGAATTCAAAAGTATTACTGCCCTCGAAAATGCTGTTAAAGAACTGAAAAATACCAGAGGTAGCTGGAAAATAAAATGGGGGGATATAAACAGGCTTCAAAGAGTTAGTTCTAATGAAAGAAGTTTTAGTGATGACAAATACAGTATTCCTGCGGCAGGAGTGCCAACCTACTTTGGCAGCATTTTTACAATTTGGTCCAATCAATTTAAAGGACTAAAAAACAGATACGGTTACGGCGGAAATTCTTATGTATGTATAGTTGAATTTAGCCCGAAAATAAAATCCAAATCACTCTTTACCTTCGGAGAAAGCGCTGACCCTTCTTCATCGCATTATTTTGACCAGGCACAAATTTACACACAAGGTAAATACAAAAATGCGTGGCTGTATCTCAACGATGTCAAAAAAAATGCTGAAGTAAGCTATCACCCCGGAGAAAAATAGTCTTTATTTATGAACATTATAAGAGATTCTTCAATGAAAATTTCACGATATATAAAGTACACTATTTTTATATTCTTAATTTCAGCTTTATCTATCTTTTCCCAAAGTTTATCAAAAGATAATATTGCAAATCTTGCCAAAGAAAATTTGAAAACTTCTGTGAACAACTTGAAAGAGCTATTGAGCATTCCAAACGTTGCATTTGTTAAGGAAGACATCTGGGAAAATATAAATTACGTTATTTCAAAATTTAAACCGCTGGGATTCAATTATAAAATTTTACCCACAGAAGGAAATCCTCAATTATTTATTGAAAAAATAATTGGTAATAAACTTCCGACAGTACTCTTTTATATGCAGCTAGATGGACAGCCCGTTGATTCAAGCAAATGGGCGCAACCCGATCCATTTACCCCGGTATTAAAGAAGCCAGTGGGAAATTCAAAATGGAATATTATTAATTGGAACAATCTCAATAAATCATACAATCCTGAATGGAGAGTCTTTTCACGTACTGCAGCCGATGCAAAAGGACCAATCGCAATGTTTTTAAGTGCTCTGGAAATTCTACAAAAAGAAAACATTACTTCACCTTTCAACATAAAGGGAATCTTTGATACAGAAGAAGAATTGGGTTCTCCGCATCTTCTGGACGCGATAAAAAATAATAAAGAATTATTAAAAGCGAATTATCTTGTAGTACTTGACGGGCCGAGGCATATTTCAAACCTGCCGACATTAATATACGGAGCCAGAGGAATTATAACCATGCAGTTAAAAGTCTTTGGACCCAGAGTACCACAACATAGTGGACATTACGGAAATTATGCCCCTAATCCTGCGTTCAGACTTGCACAGTTGCTTTCTTCTATGAAAGATGAAAACGGCAGAGTGTTGCTTCCAGGTTATTATGACGATGTAAAATTTAATGATGAAACGAAAAAAAATATGAACAATGTACCGGACGATGAAAATGAAATTAAAAAAAGACTTGGAATTACAGAAGCAGAGAGAGTTGGAAATAATTACCAGGAATCGATTCAGTATCCATCACTAAATATTGATGGGTTACAATCCGCCTGGGTAGGAGATCAAACAAGAACAATTGTACCGGCAAGCGCTACTGCAGCAATGGATATACGTTTGGTTCCTGAAAGTGATCCTCAAAGGTTAATTAATCTGGTCAAACACCATATTGCTGAACAGGGTTATCATTTTGTAAATAACGAGCCTACGGAAGAAGAAAGAATGAAATATGATAAGCTGATTTCATTTAATTACCAATATTTATACCCGACTTTCAGAACAGATTTCGGAACACCAATAGATCACTGGCTCACCCGTGTTATGAAAAATATTTTTCGGAATACATTAATAAAAATTCGACAGGCCGGAGGTTCTGTTCCAATTTCGTTTTTTATTAAAGAACTTGACGTCCCAGCAGTGCTGCTTGCTATGGTGAATATGGATGACAACCAGCATAGTCCCAATGAGAACCTCAGGTTGGGGAATTATTTTGAAGGCATCCAGACGTGTCTGTCCTTACTAACTACGAAGATAAAAAATTAAAAACTGTGGGAATTATTTTTTTCACTTTAAAAATGAATAAACATAATGAAATTTAAAATTGCTATACTCTTAATATATCTTACCTTTTTTAACTCTTTGACTTTTTCTGCTTCTAATTCTCAACAAAGCTCGATTAAAATTGATTCATTACAAAATAGTTATTCTGAAATACTGGATAATATCCATTCGATAAGTGAATATTATTACTATCAAGGTAGACTTAATGACGCAATAAAATTACTATCAGGTGCTACAAAAATTGCGGAGATGAAAGAAGTTACAGAACACGACAGATCTTCAGTATATAATCAACTTGGCAAAATTTATGCATTTAATTGTTTTACAAGTAACACGGGATATGATGAAGCAATCAAATACCTAAATAAGGGTGAAAAAATTGCTGAAAGAACAGACAACAAAATGCAAATTGCTAACTCACTTACATTCTTAGGCTTTACTTATTACTCTCAAAAATATAATACTGATAAAGGTGATTATGACATTCCCCTGAATTATTTTTTAAGAGGACTGAAGATCAGAAAAGAATTAAACGACACACGCGGTATTGCTGAATCGGACATATATACAGGTATAATTTATGAAAGAAAAGACAATACAGACGAAGCGCTAAAGTATTATAAAAATGCATTGGAAATTTCCAGCAAGTATAATCACAAGTTAGAAAAATCCTATGCAACACGTCACATTGCGTTTATACGCCAGGCTAACGGAGACCTGGATGGAGCACTCGACTATTTTCTGGAATCACTTAAGCTGAGAGAAGAAGTTGGATTTAAAATATATTTACATTTTTCCAATCTCACTGTAGGGGGAATATATGAGGCTAAAAAACAGTATGATAAAGCAATTAAATATTACAGCCAGGCTTATGAAATATCAAAACTGCTTGATGCAAAAAGAGTAATTGTACTTTCCACAATTTCACTCGGTGACGTTTATACAGCAGAAAATAATTATGAAAAGGCAAAAATATTTCTTAATGAAGCCCTGAAAGTTTCAAAAGAGATAAATTATAAACACGGTGTAGAACTTGTTAACAGAAGACTTAAAAAGATCATGAATAAATAATTAAGCTTTTGAGAAAAATGCTAACTTTCTGACTCATCTCTAAGGAATTACGTGCTTTAAAATTTCATACTTATCAGATTTTTTACTATAATGATAGATTAAATCTTTTTCGGAAATAGTCACGTGACAGAAAAATTAATGAATTTTTTCGGGGTCAACAGAGCTGTATTAGCCCTTTCCGTAGCTAGGCTTGCAGACGCATTAGGTAACAGCCTTTTATTTATAATTATTCCTCTTTACATAGCAAAACTACCTAAAGATTATTTCCATTTCCCTCTTCCTGTGATGGTTGGAATTTTAATTTCAATTTACGGTTTTGTAGTTGCTTTTTTGCAGCCCATTATGGGAGCCCTTTCTGATCACCTCGGCAGAAGAAAAATATTAATTC
>CAZQQD010000075.1:0-15077 GCA_964595355.1 uncultured Ignavibacteriaceae bacterium
TGAGGTTGTAAGTGAGGATAACAAAACAATTTACCAATCGTGAGAGCCAGTCTCTTGATAAGTATCTTCAGGAAATCGGAAAAGTTGATCTGCTAACTCCCGAACAAGAAATAGAACTTGCCATTCGTATTAAAAATGGTGATCAATTAGCTCTCGAAGCTTTAACCAAAGCAAATCTCCGTTTTGTTGTGAGTGTTGCAAAACAATATCAGAATCAGGGACTCTCTCTCGGTGATCTCATTAATGAAGGAAACCTCGGACTTATTAAGGCAGCAAAAAGATTTGATGAAACAAGAGGATTTAAATTTATTTCTTATGCTGTATGGTGGATAAGGCAATCTATTTTACAAGCACTTGCTGAACAATCCAGGATTGTAAGATTGCCACTTAATCGTGTAGGCGCTTTAAATAAAATTGGTAAGGCATATAGCAATCTGGAACAGGAATTTGAACGCGAACCCAGTGCATCGGAACTTGCAAATGAACTTGATATGGATGTAGGTGAAGTTGCCGACACACTAAAAATCTCAGGTCGTCATGTTTCAATGGATGCACCATTTGCTCAGGGGGAAGACAACCGCTTGCTTGATGTCATTCAGAATGATCAGCAACCTAATCCCGATTTTATATTAATGAATGAATCATTGAAGGCAGAGATAGGGAGGGCTTTATCAACTTTATCTGAAAGAGAGGCGGAAGTTATTAGTCTCTATTTTGGATTGAATAAAGAACATTCACTTACACTTGAAGAAATAGGAGAAAGGTTTAATCTTACACGGGAAAGAGTCAGGCAGATAAAAGAAAAAGCAATCCGAAGGTTAAGACATGCTTCGAGGAGTAAAAACTTAAGGTCATACCTTGGTCAATAGATGTTCGATAAGAAATTTTATATAACAACCTTTATTATATCCTTCTCTTTTATTTTTATTATCGGATGTTCTTCCACATCAAATGTTTCGCGTTATGGCGAAAAATCGGATTCTGATACCCACAAAACTAAAAATGTAAGGTTTACTCCAGATGATGATGAAACTGGTAATGATTTAACCTCTTCTGAACAAAATGATTCCGGCGTGATCCACGAGACAGAAGATGATTCTGAAGTATTACCACCAGACGAGCAAAAAATTAATATGGCTTCAGTGCTAAAGAAAATCAGCCCAACTATTAATTTAGACGGTCTATCATTTGAAAATGGAACTCCTAAAGAAAGGATGTTAATGGAAATAATTAAATATATTGATACTCCATATAAATATGGTGGTAATTCGGCAAAAGGGATAGATTGTTCTGGTTTTACTCAATTGGTCTTTAGTAAATCATTGTCGGTAAAATTAGATAGGACAGCAAGCGGGCAATATCAGGAAGGTCAGGAAGTAAATGATATTGATGATTTACAATTTGGTGATCTTGTTTTTTTCGATACCAGCAGAAGAGAAAAACCTGGCCACGTTGGAATTTATATAGGCGATCACCTTTTTGCACACGCATCAACAAATAACGGAGTAACTATATCATCTCTTGATATGGATTACTATGCCAAGCGATTTATGGGCGGAAGAAGAATTGAGCCAGATCAACTGGGCTCGAAGTAAAACAGTGTTAAAAACTTTCCCAAAGTTTCCAAGATTTATTTTTGATTTGTTTCTGGAACTCATAATAGATAAGTTTTGTTTATTCTTCTGATTGTTAAATAGTAAGGAATTAATTATGGATATTAAACGAAGCTTTTCTGTTATCCGACTGATCGTATTTTTCAGCGTGGTTCTAAGCTTACAAACATTAGCTCAAAGTAAGACAAGTCATCAGCGAAATATTTTAAGTAAACCTATTAATCCCTGGACATCTTCTCAGGTTATTACATCTGAAAAACTTAATAATATTCTCACCAGTAAAAAATCTAATAAGCCTGTATTATTAATGGTAGGTTTTGATTTCCTCTATGATCAGGGTCATATACCCGGCTCCATTTTTGCAGGGACAGCTTCAAATAAGGCGGGTCTTGAAAAGTTAAAAAATACAGTAAAGAATTATAAGAAAAACCAATCTATAGTTATTTATTGTGGTTGCTGTCCTATGAATCATTGTCCAAATATACGCCCTGCATTTATAGCTTTAAACGATATGGGATATAAAAACGTGAAAGTTTTGGATATTCCAAAGGATTTTGAGCATAATTGGGAGAATAAAGGTTATCCTACTTCTAAGTAATTACTGTTTTTGCAATTATAATAATTTATTATCCTGCTTAAGGAAAAGGATAAAATAATTTACATTAGAAATCACTCTCTTCCTGTAACAAGGAAGAGAGTGAAAAACATACTATTTTACTCTGGCCGGTAGGTTATTATATAAATAATTTGTTAGCAAAGTAAATAAATGTAACCTTGTTCCCTGTCCTTCATAAATTCCATGCGATCTGTTAGGATAGGCCATCATTGAAAATTGTTTATTATACTTCACCAGTTCATTAATCAGCCTTTCTGTATTTTGGTAATGTACATTGTCATCACCGGTTCCGTGAACAACAAGTAAATTTCCCTTTAGATTTTTAGCATAAGTTAGCGGCGCTGATTCTTTATAACCATCGGCATTGTCTGCAGGTGTGCTCATGTAGCGTTCGGAATAAATTGTGTCATATAAGCGTTCGTCCGTTACAGGAGCAACTGCCATACCTGTTTTAAAAATATCCGGGTAGCGGAACATTAAATTTAAGGTAGATACCGCACCTCCGCTCCAGCCCCACACACCAACTCTATCAGGATCAACAAAATTGTATTCTTTAAGAACTTCTTCCATGGCTTCTGCCTGGTCTTTCGAAACTAATCCCCCGACATTTTTGTAAATGTATTTTCTAAAGTCTCGTCCTCTTGGAGCAGGTGTACCTCTGTTATCAACACTCATGACAATATAACCATTCTGAGCAAGCATTAAATACCACAGGTAATTAAAACCGCCCCATCTATCAAGAACAGTTTGTGCAGCCGGGTGGCCATACAGGTAGTAAAGCACCGGGTATTTTTTATTGGGGTCAAAGTCCGGTGGTTTTATCATCCACCCATCCAGTACAATGTTCTCAGCTGTCTTTATTTTGAAAAATTCAGCAGGCAACCTTTTAATTTCATTGATTGTATTTTTCAGCTTTTCATTTTTAACTAATTCTCTTACGACTTTATGTGATGGAAGTTCTACAAGATCGGTAACAGGAGGCGTGTTTATATTCGAATATGTGTGAATGGCATAATTTGAACTGCCTGATACCTGATATGAATTTATACCACTTAAATCCGAAGGTGTAATCTGTTCAGTCGTTCCTTTTCCATCCAGAGAAACTCTGAATAAATATCTTTGTGTAGGATTTTCAGGAGATGCTATGTAATAAATCCATCCGTTATCAAAATCAATGGTTTCAATTTCTATAACATCAAAACTGCCCGGCGTAATTAACTTTACGTCTTTTCCATCCCTTGATACATCATAGACATGTCTCCAGCCGTCGCGCTCACTTACCCAGGTGAAATTTTTGCCATCGTTAAACCAGTGCATGTCATCATTGATATCTATCCATGCCTTGTCATTTTCGGTAAGTATAGTTTTTGCATTCCCGGTTTTTATATTGCATAACATTATATCAAGTTGATTTTGCATACGATTTAGTTTCTGGACATATATTTCATCGGAATTTCCTGCCCAGTCCATCCTTGCTATATAATTATTGCGCGGATTACCGGGAACATTCATCCACACAGTTTTTCCACCGTCAGCACTGACAACTCCTACTTTGCAGGCTGAATTAGTTGTCCCTACTTTTGGGTATTGAACGGGTATGGTGTAGGAATAAATCGAGTCGGTGGTGTTGATCATTAAAAATTCACCTATCCCCGAAGCGTCGAGCTGCCAGTAGGCTATATATTTACTGTCAGGACTCCACCTGAAGCCGTCGCGGTCATCCAACTCTTCTTCATAGACCCAGTCGAAGGTTCCATTAATTGTTGTTTTAGATCCGTCGAATGTTAACTGGGTAGTTTTTCCGTCTGATAAATTTTGTACGAAAACATTATGCTCACTGACATATGCTACATTTTTATTGTCTGGTGAAAATTTTGTAAACATTAAAGAAGATTCCGGCGCATCACCACCGAGTTTCATAAGTTTCTTAGTGTTGAGATTCAACACCCAGTAATCCCCACGTGTATGATATCTCCATACACGAGCTGTGTTTGTAAAAATCAATAACATATTTTTATCAGGAGACCATTCATAGTTTGAAATTGAAAGAGCAGTGGTATCGCCTTCCGGGATTAATAGATCGGCCGGAACTAATATCTCTTTTTTGCCTGACTTTGTGTTATATTTAATTATATCCCGTGCTCCATTGACGGTTTCAGATTTTTCAAGTGAAGTATATCCTTCTCCATTGTCCAGAAAACGCACGGGCCCGAATCTTTCACGAGAAAAATCACGTGTGTTAAATAACCTGTCGATAGTAATTAGTGATTTATCTTCTTCTTGTGCAATAATTGGCTGGATGTAAATGAAGATAAAAAGAAGAAGCAGCACTTTTTTAATAGTATTCATAATACCCCCGATTAATTATTAAGTTATAAGAACTCTTAGAATGAAATATTATGTTCCAATGAGAGATCTGCAAAGAATAAGAGATGGAATGGAAAAAGTAGAGTACATATTTATAATTGTTTTCTAATTGATGATTCTGTATTTTCTTATACAAGTTAAATTCATAAAAAATTATTATTAAAACAATTTATTAATGATGAATGGTAATTATTTTTGAATCTTGTAAATCATATTATGCACTGTTGCTGTGTGGGTTATAGAGGCCTATTGACCTTTAATATTATATTTTTCATATTTTTTGAATAGATTAGCTTTTATATAAGAGGATTAAAGAGAGTAGGTTTTACTGTAGATAATATGTTGAATGCAGTATCAGGTAAAGAATTGACTAAAATTAGCAGGAACTTATATTCCCGTATGTTCGTTTTAGTTGTGATATTGATTGTGAATTGAACGTATAATTAATGATTAAAAAAATCTCATTTATAGTAATTTTTGCTGCGGGTTTATTATTTGGGCAGTACAATCTTGATTATTTTGTAAATAAAGCTTTTAATAATTCACCGGTTTTAAAGGATTACAAAAATCTTGGACAAATAAATAACCTTCAATCCCGGCTTGATGAGGCTGTAAATTCTGCCATTCAGGTCTCGCTCACAGCGAATTATTTGTTTGCACCTTATTTTAACAATAATGGGAAGTTACTTTCAACGAATCCTAGCCCTTCGGCAATAGGTTATGACGTGGGGATTACGAACGGCGGACTTTATTCTACCCAAATTAATTTTGAAAAGAATATCTTCAATGGTAGTCTGATGAATGCTTTGAAATTGCAAAGAACTACTCTGAATAAAAGCTATGAAAATAAAACCAAAGAAGAAAAACACGCATTAAAAAAAGAGGTTACTGATCAATATTTAAGCACCTTGCACGATCAGCTTTTGTTAGGACTTTCAAATAATATTGTAAATAATCTTAAGGATCAACTTTCTATCACGGGTAAACAAGTGCAAAATGGCTATGCAAAGGCACAGGATTATTTACTCCTAAAAGTTGAGTTAACAACTCAACAGATAAATCTTAATGAAGCACGTCAGAATTATATGAATAACTTGATGCAATTATATGCTTTGTGCGGTATTCGTGATACATCAATTGTAAAGATTGATTCGTTAGGATTAACTCAAAATGGAGCAGATGAAGGCAGCTCAAATTTTCTTACGAAATATAATCTTGATAGCTTGAGTACTGCTTACCAGCAGAATTTATTTGAAACAAAATATCGGCCACAGGTAGCTCTATTTTTTAATGCCGGGTTGAATGCTGTAGAACTGGATAATATTCAAAGAAAATTTGGAATAAGTGCAGGAGTCAATTTTTCGCTCCCGTTACTTGACGGGGGACAAAAAGATATTACAAGACAGCAAAGCACAATTGCGGAGAAGACTCTGGGGGATTATAAAAATTATCTATCATATAACATTTTTATTCAAAGAAAAAATTCGCATGAAAAGATAAATACTCTGAAGAACAACCTCACAGAAATGGAGAGCCAGTTAAAAGATTACGAGAATTTATTAAATATATCGAAAAATCAATTGCAGGAAGGAAATATTTCGATGGTTGATTATTTGACTTTGCTGAGAAATTATTTCGACCTAAAGCGAAAACACATTACCACATTGATAAATTATCAAATGGAAATAAACAATTACAATTTCTGGAACTGGTAGAATGAACTATTTAAAAAAGTATATTCTGAAAATATTTCGTTATTTAATATTAGGGCTAATCTCATTTTCCATTGTTGCATGTTCTGGTGACAACAATAATGCTGACGAAAACACCAGTGCCGGTACTCCCGTAGAAATTACTAATCCGCAGGTTATGAACCTGCGCGATTACATCGATCTCAATGCATATACAGTATTTTTGAATAAGGAAATTATCAGAACGCCTTTCGAAGGATTTATTGTAAAAATCTATAAAAATATTGGCGATGAGGTAAATCGCGGAGATGTTCTGTTCAATGTAAAAACCAAAGAATCATCGGCAGTTGACAGCCTAAGAATTAATATTGGCAATAAAGTTTTTAACGGAATAATTGACATTGGAGCCAAAACAAAGGGTGTATTGACTGAGCTGGATTATCATACAGGCGATTTCATTTCCGGAGGAGAGCAGCTTGCTATTGTTTCAAATCCATCGTCTATGAGAATTAAGCTAAACGTACCGTTTGAAGATGCACAAAAAATAAAAAAAGGAACTTTATGTGAAATAAATCTACCCGGTGGTGAGAAATTACATGGCTTTGTTGAAAAAAGCGTACCGGCAGTAGATCCTGACAATCAGACCCAAACATTTTTGATAAAATTATCTGAAAATAAAGAGCTTCCGGAGAATTTAAATGTACTTGTAAAAATTCCTGTTAAGTTATTTAAGGGTGCAACTGTCATACCTAAAAGTGCTATTGTGACAAATGTAACTGAAGATGCATTCTGGCTAATGAAACTGGAAAATGATACAACCGCTGTAAAAGTTGATATTAAAAAAGGAATTGAGACAGATAGCCTTGTTCAAATCCTTTCACCCCCTCTTAATAAATCCGACAGAATAATTCTATCTGGTGCATACGGTTTGCCGGACACTTCAAAAGTCGAAATTGTTAAATGAATAATTTCTATGTAAAATATAAGAGCCCAATTGCAGTAATTCTCATAATAATTTTATTAGGCGGAGTTTATTCATTCATACATATTCAATCGGCATTATTTCCAAATATTACTTTTCCCAAAGTTAAAGTTATAGCCGATAACGGCGAACAGCCCGTAGATAAAATGACTGTAGCTGTAACTGTTCCTTTGGAAAATGCGATTAAGAGAGTCCAGGGTCTTAACTTAATAAGAAGTACAACGAGCAGAGGGAGTTGTGAGATTTCCGCGTTCTTTGATTGGAAATCCGATATTAATTTAGATAAGCAAAGGATCGAATCCCGGATTAATGAGATTAAGCAAAATCTGCCCCAGGGGATAAGCATTTCTATCGAAAGGATGAATCCTTCGATTTTTCCTATTATGGGTTATTCAATATCAGGTAAAGGTTACAGCCAGATAGAATTAAGAAATATTGCAGAGTATACTGTAAAACCTTTTTTATCCAGAATACCGGGTATTTCCGAAGTCGGAGTTGGAGGCGGGAAAGTTGAAGAATACCATGTTATTTTAGACCCGGCTAAGCTTAGCAATTTAAAAATTACTCCTCAAACAGTTGCAGACAAAATATCCGCTTCAAATTTTATTTCTTCAACTGGATTTATAAACAATTACGACAGGCTGTATTTAACTCTTACCGAGGCTACACAAAACAGTAAAGAAGAATTGAAGAACCTTGTAATTATTAACACTCCCCAACGGGTTATCAGGTTAAAAGATATTTCGAAAGTTGAAATAGGTTCCGAGAGAAAATATGTGAAAATAAAAGCGAACGGAAAGATCGTTCCTACGATCCATATTTTAAAGCAACCTAGTGCAAATCTACTGGAAGTTGTAAGTTCGATTGAAAAAGAACTGCCCAAGCTTCAAGAAATTCTTCCTAAAGGGGTGGTACTTAGTCCTTTTTATAATCAAGCGGAATTTGTGTCCGATGCTATTGGCAGCGTAAGGGATGTTGTCTGGGTGGGGCTCCTGCTGGCGATTTTAATTACAATAATTTTTCTTAAATCATTTAAAGCAAGTTCTGTAATTTTAGCAACCATTCCCATTACACTTTGCTTAACTTTTATAGTACTGTATGCTATCGGCTATACAATTAATATAATGACTATAGGTTCCATTGCTGCTGCAATAGGACTTATCATAGATGATGCGATTGTAATCGTTGAACAAATACATCGGACTCATGAAGAGAATCCTGAGGAGGGGAGCACTACTTTAGTATCAAAAGCAATAAAATATTTGCTTCCTGCGATGGTTGGCTCATCGCTAAGTACCATAGTAATTTTCCTCCCGTTTTTCCTGATGGGCGGTGTTGCAGGTGCGTATTTCAAAGTGTTAACAAATGCGATGATAATTACCCTGGTCTGCTCTTATTTCGTTACCTGGATAGGGCTGCCTGTAATTTATATTCTTTTTTCAAAAAAAGGTTCTACTTTAGGAAAACACAAAGAAATTAAGAAAAGAAGCTGGGTTTACTTTTTCATTCACAAAGCATGGATATCGATTGCTTTTATAATCTTTTTAATTGCATTCTCTTATTATATAATTCCCAAATTGCCGTCCGGGTTTTTGCCAAAAATGGATGAAGGTTCAATCGTTCTGGACTTTGTAAGTCCCCCCGGAACTTCATTGGAAGAGACAGACAGAATGCTGGATGTAGTCGATCATATTTTACAAAGCACACCCGAAGTACAATCATTTTCACGTCAGATCGGTACGCAAAACGGATTTTTTATAACTGAGCCCAATACTGGAGATTATACAATCGCCCTTAAAAAGAACAGGCATTTAACTACTGACGAGGTTGCCGATAAAATCAGAAGAAAAATTGAAGCTAAACTACCTGCCCTGCAGGTTGATTTCGGACAAATTATAGAAGATATGCTCGGTGATTTAATTGCTACAAAGCAGCCGATATCAATTAAAGTTTTTGGTGATGACCAGGCTAAATTGCAAGAGCTTGCTGAGAAAATTGCAGACATTGTTGATAATACAAGAGGAACTGCAGATGTTTTCGACGGAATTACAATTGCAGGACCTAATATTATCTTCCAACCGAAAAATGCTGAGCTTGCTCAATACGGATTAACGCCGGGTGAACTTCAATACCAAATAAATAATAAAATTAAAGGTACAGTTGTGGGTAATGTGCTGGGACAAAACCAACTCTTCAATATTAGAATGTTTGATGGAAAGCTGTTAAATTCTTTGGATGATATTAAAAACAGCTTTTTATTTCTCAATAACGGAGCAGTTAAACCGATAAGCGAATTTGCAAAAATAAAATTCGTTAAAGGTGTTGCGGAAATTGACAGGGAGAATCTTAAACAGGAATACGATGTAGTTGCCAGGTTAAACAATCGTGATTTGGGGAGTACAGTTGCAGCTATTCAAAAAAAGATTGGGAAGGAAATAAAATTACCAACAGGTTATGAAATAGTTTACGGCGGTGCATATGAGCAGCAGCAAAAAGCTTTCAGTGACTTATTGAATATCCTTATCTTAGCTATTCTTCTGGTATTTACTGTTTCTCTATTTCTCTTCAGAAAGATTAGAATTTCCATTTCAATTATATTTATAGCAGTTTTAGGAATAGCTGGAAGCTTCCTCGCATTATTTATTACTGGAACTCCTCTTAACGTTGGAAGCTATACCGGCATTATAATGATTGTAGGAATAATCGGTGAAAATTCAATTTTTATTTATCTCCAATACATCAATTCAAAAACAAGTATTGTAAATAAAGAAGATTCAATCGTTAATTCTATTTCACTTAGACTACGTCCTACATTAATGACAGCATTTGGTGCTATTACCGCCTTGCTTCCATTAGCTCTCGGAATCGGAACGGGCGCACAAATGCACCAACCTTTGGCAATAGCTATAATTGGTGGATTTCTCATTGCTTTGCCACTTTTACTGATCGTGCTCCCAACGATTCTTCGGATCATTGATAAGCAGTAAGATTAATTTTTAGGATTTGCAAAATCATTGAACTTTCAACTGGAGATCTTATTGTATTCTTTTATGGTTTTAAAACAAAAAAGCCGTTCAAGTGAACGGCTTTTTCAGTTACTTATTATCCAATTTTTAACTACATCCTGAAGTAGAACCACAGGTCATACATTTCAAGCAGGTTCCATTTCTAACCATTGTCATGCTTTGGCATTCTGTACAAATATCGCCCGTGTAACCTCTTTCAATGGCCTGGCGGATTTTGGCTGACATATCTTTATTACCGTTTTTTGCAGAATGCTTAATTGTTGTTGGTTTTGTGGTCGCCGATGAATTAAAATTGTAATCATCAGAATCTTTGTCCAGTTCGATCAATCTTTCTCCTACAATTTCTTCTTCGATAAAGTCAGGTTCGTTTAATTTTTTAACGATCCCGGCTGAAGCTTTGGACTTGATTTCATCAGGTTCAACGTGAGCCAGATCATTTCTGCCAAGATATGTGACTGCTAATTCTCGGAAAATATAATCTATAACAGAAGTTGACATTTTTATCTTCGAGTTTCCTGTTATTATTCCGCTTGGATCAAATCTGGTAAAGACAAATGCGTCAACAAATTCTTCCAGCGGAACTCCGTGCTGCAATCCAAGGGAAATCGAAATTGCAAAACAATTTAACAAACTTCTGAATGCAGCACCTTCACGGTGCATATCGATAAAAATTTCGCCGAGCTGGCCATTATCATATTCACCTGTTCTTATATAAACAGATTGTCCGTTAATTTTTGCTTTCTGAGTATAACCGGATCTTCTGTCAGGTAACCTTCTTCTTTTTGCAATATAACGGTGAATTATCTTCTCAGCTATTTTAACGATATCATTATGTTCTTTTTCTTCTATAATTGCTTCAATTTCCTCTTCGCTTACGGAGTTGAGAGGTTGTGAAAGTTTTGACCCGTCTCTGTAAAGAGCATTTGCTTTAATTCCCAGTTTCCACGATTGCATATATGCATCTTTTATATCGTCAACAGAAGAATGATTTGGCATATTAATAGTCTTTGATATTGCACCTGAAATAAACGGCTGTGCTGCTGCCATCATTTTGATATGAGCGGATGGACGAATAAATCTTGTGCCTCTTTTGCCGCATTTGTTTGCACAATCAAAGACAGGGTAGTGTTCGTGTTTTAGGAATGGAGCTCCCTCGATTGTCATCGTGCCGCAGACATAGTCGTTTGCCGAGGCAATCTCTTGTTTTGAAAATCCCAATGCAGTAAGAAGATTAAAATCATAAGAATTAATTTCCTCAGGATCCATTCCCAATTTTTTTGTCAGGAACTCAGTGCCCAGAGTAAATTTATTAAAAGCAAAACTTAATTCGAAAGCTCCCGGAAGCTGCTTTTCTATTTTTGCCAGTGCATCTTCTGTGAAACCTTTTGCACTGAGCGATTCAGGATTAATAAAAGGACAGCCTTTGAGAGTTCCTGCTCCTTTAGCATATTTGACAATTTCAGTTATCTGATCTTTATTATAACCTAATTTCTTAAGTGCGGGGGGAATAGATTGATTAATAATTTTGAAATATCCACCACCTGCTAATTTTTTGAATTTAACCAATGCAAAATCAGGTTCAACTCCGGTAGTATCGCAATCCATAACCAAACCAATTGTACCTGTCGGAGCAATCACCGTAACCTGAGCGTTCCTGTATCCATATTGACTTCCTAATTCAAGTGCCCTGTCTGCATCCTCTCTTGCAGCTTTAAGCAAATCAGACTGACAATACTTTGGGTCTATTCCCACCGGATGAGTGCTTAGCCCCTCGTATTCTTCGTTAGGAACATTGTAGGCTGCTCGTCTGTGGTTTCTGATAACTTTAAGCATATGATCTTTGTTTTCATTATATCTACTGAAAGAGCCAAGTTCTTTTGCCATTTCAGCTGAAGCGGCATAAGCTGACATATGCATAATGCATGTTAAAGCACCACAAATTGCAAATGCTTCGTTACTATCGTAAGGAATTCCTTGAAGCATTAGTAATGAACCAAGATTTGCATAACCTAGCCCTAGAGTTCGGTAATCATAACTCAACTGTGCAATTTCTTTACTGGGAAATTGTGCCATCAGCACACTTATTTCCAGTACAATCGTCCATAATTTAGTTGCGTGGCGATAAGAATCAATATCGAACTTGCCTGTTTTTGTATCATAAAATTTTACAAGATTTAACGATGCCAAATTACAAGCTGTATCATCGAGGAACATATATTCGGAACAAGGATTTGAAGCCTTTATCTTGCCGCCTTCAGGACAGGTGTGCCATTCATTAATTGTTGTATGAAATTGAATTCCAGGATCCGCGCAAGACCATGCTGCATAAGATATATCATCCCATAAATTTCTTGCTTTCAAGGTTTTGCAAGCTTTCGGGTTTCTGTTTTCTTCCTTAGCTTTTCTTTTTTCAATTCTCCAATATAAATTCCAATCTTCGTCATTAATTACAGCTTTCATGAATTCATTGGTAACACGGATAGAATTATTAGAATTTTGCCCGGAAACTGTCAAATATGCCTCAGAATTCCAATCGGTATCGAGAACTGGAAATTCTATTGACTTAAAGCCCAGTTTTGCCAGTTGTATTACCCTTTCTATATAATTGTTTGGAATACAAGCTTTCCTTGCCTCCAAAACGGCATGTTTTAGCTTCTTATTAGCCTTTTTATTAAATCTGTCATTTTCAGGATGTTCATCATAACAAGCCTTCATAATTAGATTTAGGTGGAAATCACATAATTTTGATCCTGAAACTAATGCGGCTACTTTTTGTTCTTCTGTCACTTTCCAGTTAATATATTCCTCTATATCCGGGTGGTCAAGATCAACAGTTACCATTTTAGCGGCTCTGCGGGTTGTCCCTCCTGATTTAATAGCACCTGCTGAGCGATCTCCTATTTTTAAAAAGGACATTAACCCGGATGATCTCCCTCCACCACTTAATGGCTCGTTTGATCCTCTAATATCCGAGAAATTTGATCCTGTTCCTGATCCATATTTGAAAAGTCTAGCCTCACGCACCCACAAATCCATTATTCCGCCTTCATTAACAAGATCATCTTTAATTGACTGAATGAAGCAAGCATGTGGTTGAGGATGCGTGTATGCATCGCTCGATGCGGTCAATTTTCCGGTTGCATGATCAACATAATAATGTCCTTGTGCGGGACCCGTAATACCATAAGCCCAGTTCAATCCGGTGTTGAACCATTGCGGACTATTTGGTGCTGACATCTGATTGGCCAACATAAAAGATAACTCATCGTAGAAAGCTTTAGCATCATCTTCATTGTTAAAATATTTTGCTTTCCATCCCCAATAAGTCCAACAGCCTGCCAGCCTGTGGAAAACCTGTCTCGAATCAGTTTCTGAAGTAAATCTGTCTTTCTCTGGCAGCTCTGCTAGTCTTTCTGTATCTGCAGTAGATTGCTGAAGCCAAACCGGGACGTCTTTTTCTTTTATTTTCTTTAATAATTTTGGAACGCCTGCTTTACGGAAATATTTTTGAGCGATAATATCAGTTGCAACCTGTGTCCAGTGAGATGGAACAGAAACATCTTCCATTTTGAAGACGATAGATCCATTGGGATTTTTAATTTCAGAGGTTCTTTTTACAAATTCAAAATATGAAGAAATATCTTTATCAGGATCAGTAAAAAGTCTGTTTACTTGCATTGATACCACCCTCAATTAAACTGAATTACTTAAATAAGTACCTAGAATTTTGTCCCCAGATTTTTTGAACCTGAAAAAATGTGAATTATTGGCGCACGTTATGTTTCTATTTTCATTTAGATATGCCGAATTGAAATCAAAACCGCAATTTAGATCACATTATTAAAAAAGTTTTAAAAAAAACAGGCAAAAATTTTCTGGATTAGCAACGTAGAACAACCAACAGCAAGTTTGTGAAATTTTCAGAGAAATACAAATTAAATCTTTAAAAAAAAATTTTGCAAGTAGAGAGAAAATTTAAAATTCAAGTTAAAAAAAATATTTTTTGAATAAATTGTTACTGCTGAAACTGATTGAAATTTAAATGTTTAACATTAAACTACTTTCATGTTGGGTTTTTTCCATTCGTGTAAAAATAGTTTACTGTATTTATAAAATTTATATCTTTGAGTAACCAATAATACATATAAAAATCGTGCAGTCAGAAAAAATTGTAGAAATAGATAATTTATCAAAGCAGTTTAAGGAGGTAAAAGCTGTAGACGGGCTTAGTCTAAGCGTTTATCGCGGGGATGTTTTTGGTTTTTTAGGACCCAATGGGGCGGGGAAGAGTACAACAATCAGAATGTTATTGTCTCTTGTAGTTCCGACCGAAGGCGAGATAAAATTATTCGGAAGATCGCTGAAAAAAAATAGGGTATCGATCCTCAAGAATATAGGCGCTATAGTAGAAAAACCAGATTTTTATGGGTATCTGTCCGCCTATAAAAATCTTGAAATTCTTGGAAGACTATCTCAAACGGATGTTTCTAAAAAAAGAATTATGGAAGTGCTTGAATTTGTCGGACTGGAAAAAAGATATAAAAGCAAGGTTAAAACTTTTTCTCATGGAATGAATCAAAGACTTGGGCTAGCTCAGGCATTGCTCCACGATCCAGATCTTATAATTCTGGATGAGCCTACAACAGGATTAGACCCACAGGGAATGAAAGAAATAAGGGAACTTATTATTCACCTTAGTAAAAATGAAGATAAAACCATTTTATTATCATCACATATTCTTTCTGAAGTCGAAATTGTTGCAACAAGAATGATAATCCTGAA
>CAZQQD010000076.1:0-10059 GCA_964595355.1 uncultured Ignavibacteriaceae bacterium
TATGGCAGATGGGATTCGGACTCGCCTGCTGCGCCATTGAAATGATGGCAACTTCCGCTTCACATTATGACTTCGATCGCTTCGGTGTTATTCCAAGGCCTTCACCAAGACAATCAGATGTAATCATTGTTTCAGGAACTGTTACTCTCAAAATGGCAATCCGTATTAAAAGATTATATGAACAAATGCCTGATCCTAAATATGTTATTTCTATGGGAAGTTGTTCAAACTGCGGAGGTCCTTACTGGGAACATGGTTATCACGTTCTCAAAGGCGTTGACAGAATAATTCCTGTCGATGTTTACGTACCGGGATGTCCTCCAAGACCCGAAGCTCTGTTGGAAGGCTTGTTGAAATTGCAGGAAAAGATTAGAAACGAATCATTGGTTAAGAAATCAGCATGAAAACTACTGAAGAAATATTCAACCTGTTAAAAGAAAAATTTGGCGATAGTATAATCGAACTAAAAACTGACATTCCAATTGAACAGTTTATAGTAGTTAATCCACTTGAGATCGATAAGATCTGCAATTTTTTAATTTCAGATAATGATTTAGCATTTGACAGCCTGATGAACCTTTCAGGTGTTGATGATGCTAACGGTGAAAAGAAAACTGATGAGTCCGGCAATACTCAAACAACTGGTGGAACATTAAGCGTTTTCTATCATCTTGAATCGACTTCACTACGACATAAATTAGTTCTAAAAGCATCAACGTCTATAGAAAACCCTGAAGTATCTTCAGTCGCTGAAATATGGAGAGTAGCAGACTGGCACGAAAGAGAAGCTTATGACCTTTTGGGAATTAAATTTTTGAATCATCCTGACCTTAGAAGAATTTTAATGCCCTACGACTGGGAGGCAGGACATCCGTTACGTAAAGACTATAAAAATCCTGAATATTACCAGGGGATGAAAGTTCCATATTAATTCAGGTAAATAAATAAAAAATGGCAGCAGATATAGAAAATAAAACTACTACAAACGAAAAGCTGAAAACTGAGGAAATGATCCTCAATATGGGCCCTCAGCACCCTTCTACTCATGGTGTGCTCAGACTCGAGCTTCAGCTTGAAGGCGAGTTAATAGTAAATGTTAAGCCACACATCGGTTATCTTCACAGGTGTTTTGAGAAACATGCAGAAGCAATGACCTACCCACAGGTAATTCCATACACTGACAGGATGGATTATCTCGCTTCAATGTATAATGAATTTGGTTACGCCGTCGCAGTTGAAAAACTGCTCGATATCAAAGTTCCTGAAAGAGTGGAATATATAAGAGTGATAATGGGTGAACTTCAAAGAATTGCATCACATCTTGTTGCTCTTGGAACTTACGGTGCCGATATTGGTGCAGTTACTCCTTTCCTCTTCTGTTTCCGCGACCGTGAAAAAATATTGAGCCTTTTTGAAATGACTTGCGGCGCCAGGCTTTTATACAATTACATTTGGGTTGGAGGAGTCAGCCACGATCTACATCATGATTTCTTGAGACTCACAAAAGATTTCGTTGATTATTTCAGACCTAAAATAAAAGAGTTGAACGATCTGCTTTCTTTCAACAAAATTTTTATTGAACGAACTGCGAATGTCGGAATTCTTCCGCTTGATACTGCAATTAACTATGGAATAACCGGGCCGATGCTCAGGGCTTCAGGTATGAAATGGGATCTAAGAAAAGATGACCCTTATTCGATTTATGACAAGTTTGATTTTGATATCCCTGTTGGCGATGGAAGAATGGGAACAGTCGGTGATAGCTGGGACAGGTACTTCGTTCGTGTTCTGGAAATGGAACAAAGTTTAAGAATAATTGAACAGGCAATTGCACAAATTCCCGAAGGCGATGTTACTTCTGCAATTCCCAAAAGGATTAAACCGGTTGTTGGCCAGGTTTATTCCCGTGTTGAAGGTCCGCGCGGTGAGCTCGGGTATTTTATTATAAGTAACGGAACTGTAAATCCATTCAGAGTAAAAGTAAGAGCACCTTCATTTGTGAACCTTGCAGTTATAAACGAATTGTGCAAAGGACACCTTGTTGCCGACGTAATTACAGTTCTTGGAAGTATCGATATTGTACTAGGAGATGTGGACAGATGATTTACGATTTCTTCTATAATTTAACCGGTAGTCAGATTCTTGCTTATGTTATAGGAAGTCTTTTACCACTGTTCATTTTCATTCTCCCCTTTGCTCTCGTTGCAGTTCTTCTCGAACGAAAGGTTTCTGCCCATATGCAGGACAGGCTAGGTCCGATGAGAGTCGGTTTTCACGGAATACTTCAAACAGTTGCTGATATTTTAAAGCTAATTCAGAAAGAAGATATTGTTGCTTCACCAAACGATAAACCGTTGTTCAATCTTGCACCTGTTTTAGTTTTTGCAGGAAGTTATACAGCATTCGCTGCTATTCCTTTTACGAGTGCATTTATCGGCTCAAACATTGACCTCGGAATAATTTTTATAATCGCAATTACAGGACTTGTAGTTGCGGGAATTTTAATGGCGGGATGGGCTTCTAATAATAAATACACGTTGCTTGGAGCTATGAGGTCCGCTGCTCAAATAATCAGCTATGAAATTCCAACAATACTCGTTGTTTTAACTTTAATAATGATAACCGGAACTGCAAGTCTTAACAAATTAAGTGAAATGCAGAGCGGGCATTTCTGGAACTGGATGATCTTGGGCGGTCCCGGACTTTCGCTTACAAAATTTCTCTTCATCCCTTTTATGATCATCGGTTTTGTGATTATTTACATAAGCACTCTTGCAGAAGTGAACAGAACTCCTTTTGATATTCCTGAAGCTGAGTCAGAGCTTGTTTCGGGTTATCACACTGAATATTCAGGGATGAAGTTCGCAATGTTCTTTCTTGCAGAATATGCAAACATGTTCGCAGTCTCAGCCATAGTTGTTGCATTATTTTTCGGGGGATACCAATCCCCTGTCGGATATCTTGGTAACACATTCCACCTTCCGTGGCTTATTCCTATTGAACAATTTTTCTGGTTCACATTCAAAGGCGTTTTCTTTGTAGTTGTTCAAATGTGGCTGCGATGGACTCTTCCAAGATTGAGAGTCGATCAGTTAATGGCTGTTTGCTGGAAATATTTAATACCAATTGCATTCGTTAATCTTTTAATTGTCGGGTTGATAACGGTTCTATAATATGAGTCAATATTTCAAAAATATCTGGTCTGCAATTTCAACAGTTTCTATCGGAATGAAGGTTACATTCAAACATTTGTTTGTACCGGCTGTAACAATTCAATATCCTGATGTAAAGCTCGAATTGCCAGAACGCGAAAGGAACAGACTTTATATGAATATGGATGACTGCATCGGCTGCGACCAGTGTGCACGTGCCTGTCCTGTTAACTGTATAGAAATTGAGACTGTAAAATCTCTTCCGGATGAGGATCTTGGCAAAACATCCAATGGGAAAAGAAAAGCTCTCTGGGTAACCAAGTTTAATATTGATATTGCAAAATGCTGCTATTGCCAGCTATGTGTATTCCCCTGCCCGACTGAATGTATTTACATGACAGATGTTTATGAATTTTCAGAGTTTAAAAGAGATAATCTGATTTACGATTATGCAACATTATCACCGGAAGAGAGAGTTCAGAAAAAAGTGAACTATGAAAAGTTTGAAGCTGAAAAGGCTGCACAGAAAGCAGCAGCAGCCGCTGCTGCAGCCGCTAAAAAAGCTGAAGAAGATAAAGCTAAAGCAGAAAACAAGGAAGTGAAACCGGAGAATAAAGAAATTAAACCGGAAACCAAGGCTACAGATACGGAGAGTAAAGAGACGAAAACAGATGACAAGACAACTAGTTCCGGAAATAATGAAACTAAACCAGAAAACAAAGAAGATAAAACAGAATAACTTATGAACATTTATGATATAATATTTTACCTTTTCGGAGCCGTTACCATTTTATCTGCATTCTTTGTTGTTACGAGCAGAAACATAATCCATTCAGCATTCTATTTACTTTTTACATTCTTTGGTGTTGCAGGACTTTACGTTCTATTAGGAGCTGATTTTGTCGCCGTTGTTCAGTTAATTGTTTATGTAGGCGGTATTCTTATCCTTTTACTCTTCGGAGTGATGCTTACAAACAAGATTACCAGTGTTAATATTAAAACCGGAACGCTTCAAATAATTCCTGCTGCAATAGCGGTGGTTGCGTTCATGTATTTATTGATCACCACCCTTTTGAATACAGGATGGAAAACTACTGCAAACCCTGTTGACGTTCCTTCAACTCAAAGTTTGGGAATATTATTAATTACCCAATATGCAGTAGTTTTTGAATTACTCGGAATTGTACTGCTGATAGCTCTGATTGGAGCGGCATCAATGGCAAGGAAATAATTTTATGACACACGTTGGATTAAGTCAATATTTGGTTATCAGTTCGATCCTCTTTTGTCTGGGAATCTTCGGAATCATTACAAGAAAAAATGCCGTAATGGTTTTAATGGGAATTGAATTAATATTGAATTCAGCGAACATAAATTTTATCGCTTTTGCGCGTTACGGGAATTTCGGATTTCAGGGACAATTAATAGCACTTTTTGTAATTGTTCTCGCTGCAGCTGAAGCAGCAATTGCACTGGCTATAGTTTTGAATATTTATAAAACTTTCTCAAACATCAATGTTGATGAGATTGATAATCTTAAAGATTGACAAATATGACTGAAGCATTACTAATAAAACTTTCAATTGTAATCCTCTTCCTTCCTTTAATCGGATTCATTGTTACATTATTCTTTGCGAAGAAGATTAAGAAAGTATATCTCTTTGAAATTGTAATTATCATAGCCACGTTTATACTTTCCGTGATATTACTTTATTCAAAACTTGCTTACTACCAAAACAGTAATATTACTTCAGAATTTCAGTGGATTAATCTCGGTATCGGACCCGTAATGGGCAAAGTTACAGTTGATCTTGGATTGTTCCTTGACAATGTAACAGTCATTATGATGTTTGCGGTTGCTCTTATCAGTATGCTTGTACATATATTCTCAATCGGATATATGGAAGGCGATAAGAGATACAACAGGTATTTTGCTTATCTCGGAATTTTTACTTTCTCGATGAGTGGAATTGTACTTACACACAATGTACTGATGATGTACATCTTCTGGGAACTTGTCGGGCTTTCATCCTATTTACTTATCGGATTCTGGTACGAAAAGAAATCAGCATCCGATGCTGCCAAGAAAGCATTTATTGTAAACAGGATCGGAGACATCGGAATGTTTACCGGTATCCTGATTTTGTTCTCAACGTATCACACTTTTACTTTCCAGACTGTTTTTCACCAAATATCGCAAGGTGTTCTTCCTTTTAATAGTGAAACCGGCCTTACTGTAATGGGCATACTTTTGTTCTGCGGAGCAATAGGTAAATCAGCTCAGTTCCCGCTACATGTTTGGTTACCGGATGCAATGGAAGGTCCGACTCCCGTTAGTGCATTAATTCACGCTGCTACAATGGTTGCTGCAGGTGTTTATTTTGTTGTAAGAATGTTTCCTCTTTTAAGTGGAAATGCCCTATTTGTTATAGCAATCATAGGCGCTCTTTCAGCATTTATTCCAGCTACTATTGCGTTAACTCAAAACGATATTAAAAAAGTTCTTGCGTATTCCACAATTAGCCAGTTAGGCTATATGATTCTTGCATTGGGAGTAGGTGCTTATAAATTTGCATTCTTCCATCTGATCACTCACGCATTCTTCAAAGCTTTGCTATTCTTAGGAAGTGGTTCCGTTATTCATGCAATGCATCACGAACAGGATATCAGGAATATGGGCGGACTCAGAAAGAAAATGCCTGTTACTTATGCGACGTTTTTAATTGCATCGCTAGCAATATCAGGAATTCCTTTATTTTCCGGATTCCTGAGTAAAGACGGAATTCTTGCAGGAACTTTTGCATTCGGATATATAACCGGACATTGGTTCTTTGCTGTGGTCGGATATTTTGTTGCGTTGTTAACCGCATTCTATATGTTCAGGCTGGTAATCTTAACATTCCACGGAAAGCCGAGAGATCAGCACAAATATGATCATGCCCACGAATCAAGATTCGTAATGGCAATGCCGCTTGTAGTATTGGCGACATTATCTATCTTCTTCTTTTATACACCGAATCCGGCAAACCCTGAAGCAGGCTGGTTCTTAAACTGGATTAAGGCTCCTGAACTCGTTACTCCTCAATCTGCAAGATATTCATTTATGAGATCTGATGTGAAAGAAACTACTGCGGTAACTGAAATGAAAACAGTAGAAGCAGGTTCGAAAATGATGTACTCCGAAACGTATGAAGACGCATTGCATCATGCACATATACCCGGATTAATTCTTTCTCTGTTGCTTGCCGGCGGCGGTATACTGCTTGCATTTATGTTTTATCAATGGAATAAACTTGATCCCGATAAACTTGCCGAAAGGGTACAACCTCTTTACAAATTATCATTCAACAAATGGTATTTTGATGAGATATACTATGCTTCATTTGTAGCCGGTACAATCGGACTGAGTAGAGCCCTTGCATGGTTTGATAACACCGTTATCGATGGAATAGTAAATTTCTCTGCAACATTCACAAGAGGTTTCTCGAGAGCAAGCGGAAAATTCGACAACATTGTTGTCGATGGACTGGTAAACTTTATGGCTTATCTGAGCGGTTTTATTGGATTGATTTTCAGAAGATTCCAAACAGGCAAAGTTCAGACATATATAGTGCTGGTTATTTTCTCGTTAGTAATTTTATTACTGTTATTTAAGTTTTAAAAAATGTAATTGAATAAATTAGGTAATTAATAAAATGCAAAACATTCCCATCTTAACGTTGATAACTTTCCTCCCGATAGTAGGGATGCTGATTATAATGTTCATGCCGAAAGAGCAGGTAAAACCAATTAAGATCCTCACGCTTATAATTACAGGACTACAGGTTGTTTTTGCTGCTCTGATATTCGCAAATTTTAATTATGCAGCAGGAGGAATAAACGATCCGAATTCATTCCAGTTTGTGGAAAAATTCAGGTGGATCGATATTTCAGGACTTTCGTGGATTGGCAGAATCAAAATCGATTACTTCCTCGGTATCGATGGTCTCAGTGCACCAATGGTTCTGTTAACAGCGATAGTTACTTTTATCGCGACCCTTGCTTCCTGGAATATTCCAAAATCAATTAAAGGATATTTTGCCTTGTTTCTGCTCCTTGATACAGGAATGATGGGTGTTTTTGTGGCACTTGATTTCTTCCTCTTCTACATTTTCTGGGAATTAATGCTGCTCCCGATGTACTTCTTAATTGGTATTTGGGGTGGTCCAAGGAAAGAATATGCAGCTATCAAGTTCTTCTTGTACACATTATTTGGAAGTATTTTTATTTTGTTAGTGATGATTGGGCTCTATTTTAGTTCTACTGAAACATTAGTTGACGGGACTAAGGTTTTTACTTTTAATATGTTAGCAATGATGAATAAAGCTAACTTTACGGCCACAGGAATACTTTCCCCATTCAATCCACATAATTTAAGATTCATAGCTTATATAGCTTTATTTGTTGGATTTGCAATTAAAATACCGATGTTTCCGTTTCATACTTGGTTACCGGATGCACACGTTGAAGCCCCAACAGCAATTAGTGTTATACTTGCAGGCGTGCTCCTGAAAATGGGTACTTACGGAATATTAAGGGTTAGCTATCCCATCTTTCCCGAAATAACCTACCAACTGGCATGGTATATAGGCTTGTTTGGAATGATAAATATAATCTACGGGGCGTTGTGCGCGATGGCGCAACGGGATTTCAAGAAGCTTATTGCCTATTCTTCTGTTTCGCACATGGGTTTTGTCTTACTTGGGATGGCATCTCTTACTACTGCGGGAATCTCAGGTGCAATTCTCCAGATGTTCAACCATGGAACAATTACAGCTATGCTCTTCCTTATTGTAGGAGTTATTTACGACAGAGCACACACAAGAGACATCGATGCCTTTGGAGGTCTTGCCAACCAGATGCCTGTTTACACCGGATTTGTTACTCTTGCATTCTTTGCAGCTATCGGTCTGCCGGGATTAAGCGGCTTCATTTCAGAAGCTTTTGTATTCCTTGGTGCATTCAGCGCTGATGTTATAAGAGTGATAGCAGTAATTTCAACACTTGGTATTCTTTTGGGTGCCGGCTATATGCTCTGGACATTCCAGAGAATTTATATGGGCGAACTAAAAGAGAAATGGACACAATTAAAAGATCTTACTTTCAGAGAATATGCAATGCTTATTCCGCTTTCACTTATAATAATTTTTCTTGGAGTTTATCCATCAGCAATGCTCGATATTATGAATACGACAGTTAATACTATGGTTAACTTTATGCACCATGCACAGACTCTTTATAGTTCGATTGGTGGATTTTAATTTTACTAAATACTAAAGAAAATGAATTCTATTACTGACAGTTTATATCTCATCAAACCTGAAATTGCAGTTGCGATTGTACTGGTTTGCGTTGTTACTTTTAATTTAATATTTAAGAATAAATCAAAAGTACTCCCCTGGCTTTCTATAATCGGGTTGATAGTAACCGGTTATTTTGTAATAGAACAATTCTCATTAAATTCTTTAGCATTTTCCTCGGCTGATTATAAAGGTTTACTTGTCGCCGATCCTTTTGGTGCGTATTTCAAACTTTTGATTATAGTTTCTTCAATACTCGTAATTCTTTTCTCAATTTCAAATAAAGAACTTTATGCTGCTGCTGACCGACTTGGTGAATATTATGCCCTGATATTTGGAATGATACTCGGTATGTTCTTTATGGTTTCGGCAGCCGATCTTATTTTAATTTATTTATCAGTTGAACTCTTATCACTCTCTTCTTACGTTTTAGCAGGATTCACCAAAAAGACTTTGAGAAACAGCGAAGCATCACTTAAGTATGTGATTTACGGAGGTGTTTCGTCCGGAATAATGCTTTTCGGAATTTCAATTGTCTACGGATTGACAGGTACAACCAATCTATATGAAATCAATACGCTGCTACAGGCTCCACAGATAAATCAACTAACTTTGATTTTTGCTGGTATTTTAATCTTTGCAGGTATAGGCTTTAAAATATCTGTAGCACCTTTCCATTTCTGGACACCGGATGTTTATGAAGGAGCTCCTGTTACAATTACAGCTTATCTTTCTGTAGCTAGCAAAGCAGCCGGGTTTGCATTACTGATAAGATTTATTAAAGTTGGATTTATCAAATCGGTTAATGCAGAAGGCTATTGGCAGATAATAAATCTTATTGACTGGAAGAGTTTCTTTATCCTGATATCAATCATTACAATGACATTGGGAAATTTTGCTGCACTGTGGCAGAATAATATGAAGCGACTCCTTGCCTATTCAAGTATTGCACATGCCGGTTATTTAATGCTTGGTTTGGTAGTGATGTCTAATGAAGGCATTCTCGCCGTTCTCATTTATTTTGCCGTTTATACTGTAATGAATCTTGGTGCATTCTTTATTGTTATGCTTATAGCAAATAAAATTGGCAGTGAAGAACTTGACGATTACAAAGGACTCGGCTATTCAACACCTGTTCTTGGAATTTGCTTAGCGATATTTTTAGTTTCACTTACCGGTTTACCTCCTACTGCCGGGTTTATTGCTAAGCTGTATCTGTTTATTGCCCTTGTTGACGCTAAAATGATCGCCGTTGCAATTATCGCTTTACTGAATACCGTAGTATCACTTTATTATTACATCAGGGTTCTGAAGAATATGTACCTTGATAAACCTGAAAAAGAAATTGAAAGATTCTCGGCTTCTGTTCCCAACCTTACTCTGCTGGGAGTACTTGTAGTTCCGATCATATTCTTTGGAATTTACTTCACTCCATTAGTAGAACTTGCAAAAAGCTCGCTAAGCCTGTTTGGATTCTAATAGAACACGATAACACTAGCTGATAATTTCACGCCGATTTTCTATTTGTTTCTAATCACCTAAGTAGCTAATATTACATTCAACATTCA
>CAZQQD010000076.1:10159-15030 GCA_964595355.1 uncultured Ignavibacteriaceae bacterium
CCTGACACACAACAATACTGGGCATCAAACAAAAAGATGTCGGGCTTTCTGATTGGCCTTTCAATCTCTGCAAGTATGATGTCAATTAGTTGGTCTTGTGTTTATGGCGTACAATTATTCTATTGGTACGGTACTGGAGCAGCCTGGCTTTTAGTGATACCATGGTTGATTACAATGTGCGGATTTTTTCTTTTTGCTCCTCTGTTCAGAAAACTTCAGGCATTTTCGCAGCCGGAATTAATTGCAAAGAGATTTGGAAAAAATCTAAGACAATTAATAGCAATTCCTTTGATATTTGTTTTTATAGTATGGGGCGGAGCAGAAATTTATGCTGCAGGAATTACAATTGCTCCATTCCTGAAAATCTCTCCGGAAGCAACAATGTTCCTGATTGCGCTTGTAATTGCAATCTACACCTATACTGGTGGTTTTCAGGCAGTTGTATCGACTGATAGAATCCAGTTTGGCTTTGTTTCAATATTTGTGATTGTAATTGCATACATTGGATTAAAAGCTTTAGGAAGTGACAACATTACAGCAGGATTATTTTCTGCAGATTCGCTTGCTCCGAAAGCTAATTCCGGTTTGCACGGTTTTTTCTCACCTGGCTTAGCTTTGATTGCTATGACATTCTTTGCATATCTACCCGGCTGGCTTATTGAAACTGATGTCTGGATCAGGTTGCAGGCTGCAAGCGATAATAAGGAAGCAAGAAAAGGAATTCTTGTCGCAGGTTTTAATTCATTTTTGTTCGTAGGAATACTGCCGATGATAATTGGACTTTCTGCTTTGCTGCTTTATCAACCAGTTGCTGGGGAAATTCCGGCAAAGTTGCAGGATGGAGCTTTGATCTTTGCAAATCTTATGCAGGATTTCAGTCCCGGCTGGTTGAACGTTCTTTTAGGAATTGGACTGCTCGCAGCTTCAATGTCGACAGTTGATACCTGCGGAAATGTTGTTGCACTTTCACTTTCTTACGATGTACTGGAACCACACTTTAGTGAAAAATGGAACAGTAAAAAATTAAACACTCTTGCACAATGGGTTTCTGTTGGTGCAGTTTTCATTGCTTTCTTTTATGCACTTTTTACAAATTCTCTATGGGATATTTTTTATTTATCATCAGGAGTTTTAACTACAACAATTTTTATCCCTGTAGTTGCATCTTTCCTTCCAAACATAAATAAAAGACAAATAACATTTGCAACAATTTTAGGTTTTATAGGAACAATTATTTTTTATTTCCTCGAAGTAAAAGGACACTTAAAAGTAATTGAACCGGATTGGATGTCTTCGACAGGCGTAGGTTATATTGTGCTTGGATTTTTGTGTGGGCTAATTGGATTCTTAACAGGAAAGAAACATAAAACATAATTTTAGTAGAGACGCATAGCAATGCGTCTCTACAATTAAAGCTATTTTATTCCGGTTATCTCCACCTGCGGATTCCTGGATTTCATATCGTCAGCCAATTTTTTCAAATCATTAAAACCTGAAGGCATAACAATTCTTTTCTCATCTGTATAAACATAAAGGTAACTCATCCTTTTGCTGATCCTTTTCAGATCTTTAATATAAGCCATTTTTTCTTTACCGAACCAGTTTTTAAATGTTAATAATTCCTCATCCACTATTATTTCCCTCGGCATATTAAGATACCGAAACAAAAGAATAACCCCTAAAAAGATATAAACAATCCATAAAAGACTTCCCTCTTTTGTTATGCTAAGCATATATATTCCCAGCACAACAATAAGAATAGCAAGTATAATTTGATACATACCGGTTACTCGTAATCCGAGTAAATAATTTTTGTCGTCCATAATATTTTTCTTTTTAATGATGAATTGTGCTTTTTTCTCAAATGTTTATTATACAGTAAAATAGTAAAATCCCCTTTAAATTGAGGAATTTTTACACAATAAATTATTTGCATTTACTACTAATATTCTATAAGTTTGAAATACGACATAATTAGTCCGGTTTATATGCTGAAATTATCAAAGAAAACTGAATATGCCTTTATGGCCGTTAAGTATATGGCCCTGAAAAACGGGGGCAATGCTTCAACAGCAAGGGAAATATCGGACAAATATGATATTCCCTTTGAGTTTGTCGCGAAGGTTTTGCAGAAACTTTCTAAAAAAAGACTGATAGATTCTTTTCAGGGAGTTAAAGGCGGTTATTCGTTGGCAAGACATCCTGAAGAAATTGCATTGCTGGATGTAATACTTGCAATGGAACCACATTATAAATTGACAAAATGTATGAAAAACGAAGGCGGTTATCACGATTGTTCACATTGGGATTGCTGCCAGATTCGAGATCCGCTAGCAAAAGTACAAATAGAAATTGATAATCTTTTTCAAAGAACTAAAATAAGTCACATTTTATAAAGGGGGTTTGAGATGAATAAAAAACTTAACAAGTACTTTGAATTACTAAAAAATGATGAAACAATATTTCTGAATTTCCTTAAAGCGAAATTCCCTGTTTTTCATAACTCAAATTTCTTCTTCAGGGATTTTCAATTTGGGATCAGAAAATTTTTAGAAAAAAAAGGTATCCAGATTTCCTACTCTGATGCTGAGGAGCTGGCTACTATGCTGGCTGATCATTTTCAGAACCAGGGATTTTTTGTACCCGTAAGTTCAGGTACATGGAAATTAAACTATCCTGAATTTGTTACTAAAGAACCTGGTGATCCTTTTTGATTGATTTCCCGCGCCGCATTACCAGCCCCCGGTAGCCTGGGCTGGTAATTACCGGGAAATTTATTACTTTTAGCACAAAGATTAAAAATAAAAAAAACGGATTAGATATGGCCGATACTCAATTAGATGTAGAAATTATAATGACTGATAAAGCTGTAAATGAAGTAAAAAAAATTATGGGTGAAAATAAAGTACCCGAAAACTATGGCCTCAGAGTCGGAGTAAAAGGCGGAGGCTGTTCGGGTCTTACCTACTCTCTTGGTTTCGATGCTGCTGCAAAAGAGGGCGATACAACTATAGAACAAGGCGGCATAAAACTTTTTGTCGATGGAAAGAGTTTATTTTATCTTTCCGGCACAGTGCTTGATTTTACAGATGGCTTAAACGGTAAGGGTTTTGTTTTTAACAACCCGAATGCCACAAAAACTTGTGGATGCGGCGAATCATTTGGTGTATAAAATTACTTATTATTTTATACCCAATACTTGAATAAAATAATTTGTGAATAATTCAGAATAATAACAGGAGGATACGATTATGGCTAAATTTGAATTGCCGGCATTGCCTTACGCACACGATGCGCTTGAACCCTACGTAGATAAGACGACGATGGAAATTCATCACGGTAAACATCATGCCGGTTACGTAAATAAGTTAAACGCCGCTGTTGAAGGAACAGCACTTGAAGGTAAACCGCTCGAAGAATTATTAAAAGATGTCTCAAAACATCCTGTTGGTGTACGAAATAATGGAGGAGGACATTTCAATCATTCATTATTCTGGACAGTAATGAAAAAAGGCGGAGGCGGAAATCCTTCCGGTGATCTTTCAAATGCAATTAACTCTGCATTTAATTCATTCGATGAATTCAAAAAACAGTTCAGCAACGCTGCAGCAACTCGTTTCGGATCTGGCTGGGCGTGGTTAATTGTACAGAATGGAAAACTTGCAGTTTGCTCAACTCCTAATCAGGACAATCCTTTAATGGACGTTGCTGAAACAAAGGGAACTCCGATTCTCGGACTGGATGTTTGGGAGCACGCTTACTATCTGAAATACCAGAACAGGAGACCGGAGTACATTGAAAACTGGTTTAATGTAATAAACTGGGATGAAGTTGCTTCCCGCTTTGCAAAAGCGAAATAATTGTTCTTATTGACCCTTTAAGGTTGCATTAAATAAACCGCTGAAGTGCAAATAATTAAAGCACTAAAGATTATTTGATGCAACCTTTTTATATTTGTATATGAATTCTTCAACAATACCTATATTCCCTCTTTCATTAGTAGTATTTCCCGAATCAAAATACCCTTTGCACATTTTTGAAGAAAGATATAAGAGAATGCTTCGCCGCTGCCAGTCAAACGGCGAAGGTTTTGGAATTGTAGCACAAATAGGGAAAGTATTATCCAAGGTCGGTAGTTATGTCAGGGTGACAGAGACTCTCACAGAATATGATAATGGTGAATCAGATATCGTTGTACAGGCCATAAACAGGTTTATACTAATTGAATATCATAATCACCCTGATGGATATTATGAAGGTTTAGTAGATAATTTTCGCGACCTTAACGATGTCGTAATTAATCAAGATTCTGTCGAAGAGCTCAAAAAGAAATTTGAAGTAATCATTGACAAAGTGAATTTTAAGCTTGAAGATTCTTTTTGGAAAAACTATTCAAATTCCAGGAACAAATCCTACAAAATTGCTGAAAAATCAGGTTTAACACTTGAACAGCAGCAAAGCTTATTGGCAATACGTGATGAAAATAAAAGAATAAGTTTTCTTTCTAATCATCTCGAAAACCTTGAAAAACAAATCGAAAAAGGCATGGCTCTAAAGGAAATTATCCTAGGTAATGGATATATAAATAATTAGACATTTCCTGGGAGTAGAACCTTTCTAACTAAAAAGAATTCTGAAAAGTCGTCTATTAACACAAAGTCATTCCCACGAAAGTGAGAATCCGATAAAATATTTGTAGATTCCCGTTTACACGAGAATGACTAACCGAATTTTGAGAAGTTATATATGTTCAAAAATAATTAGGTTATAAACATATTTATATGTATTTTTAATGTCTCGGTATTAAGCCGGGTTATTTTAATATTATTTTTTAGAGGTTCTATAAGTGAGTACTAAGTTATTTGTGGGTT
>CAZQQD010000077.1:0-2104 GCA_964595355.1 uncultured Ignavibacteriaceae bacterium
AGTAGTACTGCAGACTGTGGTACTATCAAAAACTTCTCTTTTTCAAATTCTATTTCAAAAGCTTCCTTGCGAAGGAATATAGCAAGATCTCCTTCTTTAATCTGAAGAGGAATAAATTTTATAGGATCTTTTGGTTCCTTCCAGGGCTCGTCTTCGCCCTGCGATGCGATAGGATATCCCGGCCCAACTTTTATCACGTAGCCGCTCTGAATCTTTTCCTTTTCGGAAACTCCAGGGGGAAGATACAAACCGCTTGCGGTCTTTTCAGAGTTCTCCTCTGGTCTGATGAGGACTCTGTCCCCAATAACAACAAACTTATCTATACTTTTAAGCTTTAATTTCATATTTATTTTAAACTCTTTATACAAAGATAATAAACAATAAAATGAATTTGTATCCGTTAATATATTGTTTATAGTAAAATGGCAATTATACAGGAAAAATGCCAAAACTGAATTGTAAAATGAATTTTTATTATTTTGAATAGCACGTAATTTCTATTTTTGGAGATAATCAATGAATGATTTTGGAGGTTCTTTCTGGGATGATAGATATTCTGATAGAAATTTTGTTTATGGTACCGAGCCCAATGTATTTTTTAAAGAACAATTAGACTTACTGAAACCAGGGAGAATTTTAATGCTCGGGGAAGGTGAAGGGAGAAATGGAGTTTATGCAGCACAAAAGGGATGGCAGGTAGACGCTGTAGACTTCAGTATAAGAGCAAAAGAAAAAGCACTTAGGTTGGCAAATGAAAAAAATGTTAATATAAATTACATGGTAGACAACCTTGAAAACTATGAACCTCAGAAAATTTTTTATGATGCAACAGGCTTAATATTTCTTCATTTAAATGAAAAAATAAGAGATAAAATTTATAAAAAGATAATCTCTTCATTAAAGCCGAACGGGATCGTCATAATGGAAGTGTATTCAAAGGAACAGCTCGGAAGAACTTCCGGTGGTCCGCAAAATACCAATATGCTTTATTCCATTGAAAATATTAGAAAAATATTTACCGGCTTAAAAATTAATTTGTTAATTAAGGAAATTATTAATTTATCAGAAAGTTCTTTCCATTCAGGTGAAGCATCAGTGATAAGATTTGTAGGGGAAAAAGAATTCTGATGAAAAAAGTATTATTCATCACATACTATTGGCCACCGTCTGGGAAAGCCTCTCTTCACTGGCCCCTGAAAATGATAGAATACTTACCTGAATCTGGCTGGCAGCCTATGGTATTAACAGTGAAGAACGATACGTTTACACAAAAGGATGAAAGTCTCCTTAAAGATATTGACAAAAATCTTCAGGTTATAAAAACAAAATCTTTTGAACCTTTTAATATTTATAGAAAATTTATAGGAAAATCTCAAGACGAGCAACTAGTTGCATCAGAAACCATTTCAAAAACGAACAAAAGCCTGGTTCACAGGATTTCAATCTGGATAAGAATGAATTTGTTCATTCCTGATGCGAGAGTTGGTTGGTATTTTTCTGCGGTGCCTGCCGGAAATGAACTATTTGGAAAAGAAAAATTTGATGCAATAATTTCAGTTGGTCCACCGCACACTACTCATTTAATCGGAATGAGCCTGAGTAAAAGAAACAGAGTCCCCCACGTTCCAGTTTTCATTGATCCCTGGGTAGATATTGCTTACTACAGAGAATTTAAGAGAAATAGTTTGATACGAAGTATTGATAATTATTTTGAAAAATCCGTTTTAAAAAATGCAAGGTCAATAGTTTTTGTAACTCAGACAATGAAAAACGATTACGCTAATAAGTACGGTTTTATAAAAGGAAAAAGTAATGTGCTCTACTGGGGATATAATGAAGACAATTTTGAAGACCTGATGTGTAATAATAAACAAGAAATTGAGACATTGGTCCACGCCGGGAACATTTTTGATTTTCAGAATCCGAAAAACTTTTGGTCTGCACTAAAAGAGATAATTGAAAAGAAGAAAAAGTTCAGGTTAAAATTTATTGGAACAGTGAGTCCGGGAATAAAAAAGGAAATTGAAAAAAATTCTTTGATACCTTATACAGAATTTATAGGGTTTTTACCTTATAACGAATTAGTAAATGAGCTAATGAATGC
>CAZQQD010000077.1:2204-14325 GCA_964595355.1 uncultured Ignavibacteriaceae bacterium
GATAGAAAAAATATCGCCGCTGAACTTTCTGAAATCTTGAACAACCTTTTTCAAAAATAAATTGGAAGTTACTTCTGACACGCATTATTCATCTGTTGCACAAATCTCCAGAGTTGTGCTGTGCAACTACTCACGTCAAGAGACGTGAGTAACATTATAATTAGCTTTCCCTGAAAACCTGCGTCGAAGAAGCCTGCGCTGTCGGCGTAACTTCAATTTCATTTATGTTAACGTGTTCTGGTCTTGTAGCTGCAAATAAAACAAGATCGGAAATATTTTTTGCGACAAGTGGTTGAATCCCTTTGTAAACTTGTTTCGCTCTATCCTTATCTCCCGAAAACCTGACTTCACTGAATTCTGTTTCAACAAGCCCGGGAGCGATTGTTGTCACTTTTATTTTTTTATCCAAAAGATCGTAACGAATTCCCTTGCTTAAAGCATGAACCGCAAATTTAGTTGCGCAATAAACATTGCCGTTTGGGTAAACTTCATGACCGGCAACCGAACCGATATTAATTACATGTCCACGGTTTCTTGCTGTCATCAAAGGTAAAACCTGACGGGAAACATATAGAAGACCTTTTATATTTGTATCTATCATCTCTTCCCAGGCTTCAATATCACCATTGTCCATTTTACTGAATCCCTTTGCAAGTCCGGCATTGTTTACAAGAATATCAATATTTTTCCATTCATCCGGCAAAGCAGAGATTTCTGTTTCGACAGCATATTTATCTCTTACGTCAAGCTGGAAATAATGAATTTCTACACCGAAGTCTTTTTTAATTTTATTGACGAGTTTTTCAAGCTTCTCAATTCTTCTCGCACAAAGAATAAGATTTGCGCCTTCACGAGCAAAATCTATTGCACATGCTTCACCAATTCCAGCTGTAGCACCTGTTATAAAAACTATTTTGTCATTTAACATTCCCATTTATTAACTCCAATTATTTTTTTTTAATTATAGTAAGGTAATTTTTAAGCCGGTTTGCCGTAAAATTGACATAAGTTAACGTTAATATTAATATCAGCATCATTACAATTAATTGTTTTTCATAAAGGAATCCGCTTCTCAAAAATAAAATTGACCAGCCATTTGTAAACGAATTCTTCAACAGAACTGATAAAATCCCTGTAAAAATATTTGCAATAATAAAACCTAAGTTTATAAGTTCAAAAATAATAACGCCAGCTCTCAGGTTAAGGTTAATAATTTTTTTTAAAGAGAAAGATGATAACTCAATAAAGGTTATTGATAATATTAACGGAATTGAAAAAATTGACCAAATAACTAATAAGTTGCTTTCTTTTGTAAATGGAATAATTGCAGTGAAAATTATTCCCTTAAGTGAATACACAATATTTTTACCTAACAAAAGAGAAGCGATTGTTCCTTTTACAAATTCATTAACATAAAGAACCGTTACCAGACCGACAATTATCGATATAGCAATTATTACTAATTTTTTCAATCTGGTTTCTTATAATTTTAATAAAAGTATTAAACTGTGATATGAAATTAAGAATAATTTTGAAAAGAATTCAGAAAGGTATTGAAATAAATCAGAACACTCCATGTATTGTTGCACCGCAATTAAAACATTTTCCTTCTTTAATTTTGTTCGAATAGACATCATGCCAGTCACGTTTGATCAGAGCTTCTTTGCAGGCTGGACAATAGGTTGTTTGCCCCTCTGTATCGTGAATGTTCCCCACATAACAGAATTTTATTCCCATTGATTGAGCAATTTCCCTCGATCGGTTCAGTGTCTTTGCCGGAGTACTTTCTTTATTTGTCATTCTGAAATCAGGATGGAACGCAGTAAAATGTAACGGAATTGAATCACCCAAATTTTTTAGGATCCAATCACATTCATTTTTAATTTCTTCTGGAGAATCATTTTCGTCAGGAATTAAAAGGGTAGTAATTTCAAACCAGACATCAGTTTCATTCTTTAACCAGATAAGTGTATCAAGCACATCATTTAAATGTGAAAATGTCTGCCTGAAATAAAATTTTTCTGTAAATGCTTTCAAATCAACATTAGCAGCATCAATATATTTGTAAACCTCTTTTCGTGCTTCTTTGTCTATGTATCCGGCAGTAACCATTACAGATTTTATATTTTCTTCCTGTGCAATTTTTGAAATATCTATTACATACTCGCCAAAAATTGTTGGATCATTATACGTATATGCGATTGAAGGCGTATTATATTTTTGGGCAAGCCTGACTACATCTTCCGGAGTGGCCTTGGTTGAATTAAGTTCATCAAGTTTTGCTTTACTTATTGACCAGTTTTGGCAAAAGCGGCACCCAAGATTACATCCTGCAGTTCCAAAACTTAGTACCGAAGTACCAGGTAAAAAATGATTTAATGGTTTCTTTTCGATCGGGTCAATTGCAAAGCCGGTCGGATGACCGTAACCCGTTGTATAAAGTTTTCCGCTGTGATTTTGTCTTATATAACAAAATCCTGGCTGTCCCTCGCCTATTTTACAATAACGTGGACAAAGCGTGCACAAAATTTTATCTTTCTCAAAAGGCTCCCACCATTTTGCTTCTACCATATTTTTTGTTTGTGTAATCATTGCTGGATGATAAATATATAGGAAGAAATTATAAAAGCAATTTTCATAAATATAAGAGAAGAATAGCTATGCTTAAAGTCACAAATTAAATTACTTCGAACCTGAGCCAGTTTGCTCTGCTTTTCTCCGAATACGGTGCCCCAGCCATAAAAATTACTATATCACCTTCTTTTATGTGCCCGGCATCAAGAACCATTTTTTTAATTTTATCAATTGCAAGGTGTTCCTTGTCAATCTCCTCACAAAACGTAGAAGTTACGCCCCATCTTAAACACAGATTATTCATTGTGTCGAAACTATTGGAAACTGCAATTATTTTCGCAGTTGGTTTATACTTTGATAAGTTCATCGCTGTTCTTCCCTGGAAAGTAAATACAACAATAGCTGCTGCTTGTATCTGTCTGCTCATAGCCACAACTGCGCGTCCCATTGAATCAAATAAATTTTCTTCAGTCGACTCTGATTTTATAAATTCATCTTCCTTTAATGGTATAATATGAGGACCTGCATTTTTGATTATTTCATTCATTATGTGAACTGAATTTACAGGAAATTTTCCAATTGAGGTTTCTCCACTTAGCATCACAACATCTGTACCATCCAGCACTGCATTGGCAACATCGGATGCTTCTGCGCGCGTGGGGATCGGATTGTGAATCATAGAATCAAGCATCTGAGTCGCAGTAATAACAAGTTTACCATTAGCATTACATTTTTTAATGATTTCTTTTTGAATTATTGGAACTTCCTGTGCGGGAATTTCTACACCAAGGTCTCCGCGTGCAACCATAATTCCATCTGCTTGATTAATAATTTCATCAATATTGTCACAGGCTTCTTTCTTTTCAATCTTTGCAATAATGGGTTTAACAAAACTTCTATCTTCCATCCAATTTCTCAAGTGAATAATATCTTTAGCGCTTCTTACAAATGAAAGTGCCACATAGTCTGTTCTATGCTTCATAGCAAACTCCAAGTCTCTGAAATCTTTTTCAGTAACGGATGCTGTCGATAATTTCATCCCGGGAAGATTCATCCCTTTTTTAGGTCTTAAAATTCCTCCATTCTCTATTGAACAAACAATCGAAAATTTGTTTTTCTTTTTAACTCTTAACCTGATCAAACCATCATCTATCAAAACAGGGTCACCAATTTTCGCATCTTTAACAAGTGATTCATAAGAACAAGAAATCTTTTCTTTGGTTCCTGCTATTTCTTTGGTCGAAATCTCTATTTCTTCACCCTGCACTAATTCAATTTCAGGCTTACTTAATTCGCCTATTCTGATTTTAGGTCCTTGGAGGTCTATTAAAATTGAAAGAGGAGTATTTTCTTCAAGGCAAGCATTATGAATTTCCTGATATAAGTTTTCATAAAAATTATAATCTCCATGAGAAAAATTCAGCCTTATACCATCCATTCCATTTAGAATCATACTCTTTATTGTAACAGATTTGTTTGTTACCGGACCAAGTGTGCAAAGTATTTTGGTTTTAGCAAAATTTTCAGGAAGTGTAGTGCTCATTTTTTCTTTTTAGTCCGCGATTTTGTCCTCTTTGACTTGGATTTACTTTTATCAGAATGGTCAAGTTTAGGCTTTGATTTTATGTAAAGTTCTTTGATTTCTTTTTCGACTAAACCAAAAATTGTGTTAGCTTCATAAGTTTTACCCGTATATTTCCCCGCTTTAATTCCGGTTAATATTTCAATGCCTTCTTCGACTCTCTTTATTGGCCAGATACGAAACTTACCATGTTTTACAGCCTCGACTACATCTTCACGAAGCATTAGGTCTTTAACATTTTGATATGGAATAATTACTCCCTGATCGCCTGTCAAACCTTTTGATTTGCACACATCAAAAAAGCCTTCCGTTTTCTCATTCACTCCGCCAATTGGTTGAACGTCACCTTTTTGATTTAAAGAACCTGTTACGCCTATCGACTGTTTAATGGGCACCTCAGACAAAGTAGAAAGTAACGTAAAAATTTCAGCACAGGAAGCACTATCTCCATCTACTCCTCCATAAGATTGTTCAAACACAAGATTTGCATTGAACGCTAATGGATGATTTCTCCCAAAAGTTTCCTTAAAATATCCTGTAATAATTAGAACTCCTTTGTTGTATGTTTTACCACTCATTTCAGATTCGCGATCAACATTTATTATGTTTCCGCTTCCCAGAGATATTGCCGAAGTAATTCTAGTAGGTCTGCCAAATGAATATAAGCCGGTACCATAAACGGCCAGACCATTTATCTGCCCCACTCTCTCTCCTTCAGTATCAATCATTATCATATCATCTTTTATCATATCGTCAATCTTCGACTCAGTTAACCCATGCCTTTCTCTAAGTTCATCAAATGCTCTCCTCACATGTTTTTCTGTAACTTCATTTTCACCTGCTTCATTTGCCCAGAAATTTGCTTCCCTAGCCATGTCCGCAATTACTGAAAACCTTGTAGTCAATTTGAATTTCTGTCCTGCATATCTGGCACCGATTTCTACTAATTGTGCTATCGCTGTTTTATGAAATTCATGCAGACCTTCCTCTTTAATTAATTTTTTAATAACACGTGCATATTCAATAAGCACATCGTCTGTCCTTTTTATTTCATAATCAAAATCTGCTTTTATCTTAAATATTTTATTGAAATCATCTTCGTATTCAGAAAGGATAGAATAAACTCTCTGGCTACCGACCAGAATTACTTTTGTATCTACCTCAATTGGTTCGGGTTGCAAAATAGAAGTTGAAAGCTGAAATATATTCTGCATGTCCTGTATTTCAAGTTTCCCGTAAATCAAAACCCTTTTTAATATTTTCCAAGCACCTGGTTCTTCAAAAAGATGATTGACATTCAGAACAAGATATCCACCGTTTGCGCGGAGTATAGAGCCTGCTTTTATTTTAGTAAAGTCACTGTACCAGCCGCCCCGCCCATCATTAACTTTTTCAATTGTTCCAAACAGGTTAACAAATGTCGGTGAGGTTTCAATAATTACCGGACAGTAATTTGAGTCAGTGTTATCAAGAATAATATTTACATCATAAATCCTAAAATAGTCAATATAAAATCCTTCTGATGTTGTGTCGCCCTGGGGTTTTTGGCCTTTAAAAATTTGCAGATTATTAAGAATATTTTTCTCAACCTGTTCAAGATAATTTATAACTTTTGTGTCAGTATATTTCTCTTTAAGATTTTCTATCACTCCTTTTACAACTTCTTCTGCTGCTTTCTTTTCTAATTCGAGAAGTTTTTCCTGGAATTCCTGACTGATTTGCAATCCTTTTTTAAATAGCGATTGTAATTCCGGTTGATGGTTTCTATAATTCTCAATTATTTTTTCAGCTTCTTGTTGCGTGATTTTTTTTTGCTGAACCAATTCCTCAAGTTGATAAATTGGTACAGCTTTACCTTCGATAACCGGAAAGATATCAGGACGAGCCACCTCACCTTGTTTTACCTGACCAAGTTGGAAGTTTTCTTTTTTTAATTTCTCCTGAAAGCCACTCATCAATTTTTGTTCTTTATCGCTAAATTGTTTTAACAGTTTCTTTTTCTGATTAAGATAATTATGGCTTTCAAGACTAAGTGGTATTTTCGTCTTTAAAATTTCTATGGAAGAATTAAGATCTTGCTTAAATAATTTTGCATTCCCTTTCATAAAGGTAAGCAGTATTGGCCGATCTCCATTTTTAAAATTATTTACATAGGCATAGTCGAAAAGCAAGGGACATTGTGAACTTACCTTTTCAAGAATTTTTTTTACTGTAGTAGTTTTGCCGGTACCGGAAAGTCCTGCAATATAAATGTTGTAGCCTGGACTGCGAAGATCCATTCCAACTTTAAGCGCATTAAGAGCGCGCTCCTGTCCTAAAATACCCTCAATAGGTTCAAGTTCATCTGTAGTTTTAAATTCAAAGATGTCCGGATTACATTCCCACCTGAGGTCTTCAGGTTTTAACTCTTTATGTTTGGGTGCCTTTACATATTTCATTATTCCCCACAATTTGTTTAAAATTATTTAAAATGTTCACTTTAAATAAATATTACTTATAAAATCTAAACATTAAAGGCATGAATATCAAAACGAGTTGCAAGTACTTAATAATTAAAAGAAAGACTTGTACTTTTATGGAATAAAAAAACATATTTTCGTTTATATTTATCTATTTTTGTTATAAATTTAATTTTTTACTGAGAAATTATTATAGAGACATTTATGGAATTATCCAGGGCAAGAGATTTTTTCCCCCACACAAAAACAGGAGCAATTTATTTTAATCATGCATCAACCGGGCCTCTCTCAACATTAGTTACGGATAAGATAAACGAATATTGTAATCAAAGAAGTTTTATAAAAATTGATAATTTTTCCATAGTTAGTGATTTTGTTAGTTCAACTAAAGAAGATCTTGGAAACTATCTGAACTGCACACCAGATCGAATTGCCTATACTGACAACACAACTGACGGTATTAATATTTTAGCTTCCGGAATAAAATGGAACAAAGGAGACCGGATTTTATTAAATGACATTGAATTTCCTGCCAATGTTTACCCCTTTTTAAATCTTCAAAAAGAAGGTGTAATAACTGATTTTGTCAAATCGCACAAAGGTATAGTTTCAGCAGATGATATAATCTCAAATATTAAACCTAACACAAAACTTGTTTCCATCAGCTTTGTACAATTCTTGACTGGCTACAGAGCTGATATTGAAAAAATCGGAAAATACTGCAAAGAAAAAGAGATTATATTTTGCGTTGATGCTATTCAAGGTCTGGGTGCTTTCAGGCTCGACGTAAAAAAATGCAATATTGATTTTCTTTCCTGCGGTACACAAAAATGGTTGCTTGGATTGCAAGGCCTTGCATTCATTTACCTAACAGAAGATATGCAAAACAAAATAGAGGCAAAATATGCAGGCTGGTTATCTGTTAAGGATGCATGGAATATTTTAAATTATGAATTAATACCTCGTAAAACTGCCGATAGATATCAATACGGGACTATTTCCCATATAGGTATATTTGCTCTTCGTGGAGCGCTTGATTTCTTTAGGTTATTTGGCTGGGAAGAAATTGAAAATAGAACCACAGAAGTGGTTTCTTATTTATCTCAACAGCTAATGCAGACCGGTATTAATCCTTTACTTGCTGATTGCCCGAAAGAAAATCTTTCAGGAATCGTAACCTTTAAACATTCTGAAGCACAAAAAATATATGAATATCTTGCAAGTAATAAAGTAACCTGTGCAGTACGTGAAGGAATGGTTAGACTATCACCTCATTTTTATAACACCTTTGAAGAATGTGACAGGCTAATCGATTCATTAAGGAAATTTTAATCGCCGGCTAGATTTTTTTATCTTAATGTTTCTATATCACTCTCAAATTTGTCAGCAAAATTTTTCTGATAGCCACGATAGTCAAACTTAACAATTGAGTTTTTATCTATTATCAGAGTCTGAGGCGTTATGGTAATATCCAGAATCTTGTCAAAAACATCTACAAATTTAGCTATAGTCTGATTTTTTAAAAATGAATATTCGTCCTCCTTTAAATATTTAGATTTAATCTCCGAAATGGTTTCTTCAAGATTAATAAAAATAAATTTTATTTCAGGATGCTTTTCAATTAATTCCTTATAAACAGGCATTTCTTTCTTACAATAAGGACACTCAAACCTGAAAAAGACCATTATGATAATAGAGCCTTTGAAGTTTTTAAATTTTACTTCTTTTTCATTAATATCAAAAATTGAAAAAGAGGAAAGGTCAACGTTAATATTGGGATCCTTTTCCAGAATCTTTAATTTTGCTTTAACCTTACTCACATCATCCTCCATTCTGGCTAATGGAAGAATCTCAACCAATCCTTTGTAACCATCAACTCTTGAGGAGTCACTTTTAATCGCAGCGTTTAGGGCATCTATTGAGTTTTGATAGTTTTTTAAATGCAATTCACCTGAAGCGAGAAGCAAATTTGCATCGTAATACTCTTTGCCTCTGGACGCTTCGGGAATAATTTCTTTAAGTATTTCAATTCCTCTTTTATCATCTATTTTTTTTTCTATTAAAACCTGTGCTACACGTAAACTTGTTCTAATTGAATTGTCGTTCTGCAGCAAAACGTCCGCAGCTTTTACAACGTCTTTCGCATCTGAAGAAATAGCTGCTGTCATTTCAAATACATATCCAAGTATACCCGGTTTAATAGCCGACTGAGGATGATCTCTTAAATAATTTTTACATTCTGCTATAAGGTCGCTAAAGTTTTTTTGATAATTACTTTTATTTGTTTTTGCCCAGACTTCTTTAATATGCGCTCCGAATTCCTGATCTGTTTTTGTTAATCTTGACTGTGAAAAAGCAAGCCCGGTAAGTAAAAAAAATATTAAAATAGGTTTCATTCTTTTATTTTTTCAGCTAAATTTTAGAGTATATGTAATATTAAAATAAAGCAATAATAACTTTAATGCATAACATTAATATTAAAAAATAACTATCTTGACATGAAAGATTATATTACTATTTTAATTTTTAGGGCCTAAATTATCCTTACCCAAAAAGGGAATATGACATTTTAAAGAAGCAGGAGTTTGCAATGAAACTAGCAATTTTGAAATTAGCTTTGTTATTCTTAGTAGCTATCATAGTTATTATTCTAATATCTCCAGTAAATGCCCAGAATAAGAGCCCTAAAGTGAGGGTTAGCCCAACAGCTTCAGTATCTCAAACTATAGGTTTCACTGATGTAACTATAAACTACTCCAGACCGGGAGTTAAAGGCAGAAAAATCTGGGGTGGCCTTGTTCCCTATGATAAAGTTTGGCGAGCTGGTGCAAATGAAGCAACAAAAATTACATTTAGTAAAGAAGTATGGATCAATGGAAATAAATTGCTGGCTGGTTCCTATGCCTTCTTTACCATTCCGACTCAAAATGAGTGGACTCTAATTTTCAACAAAGTTGCCGATACCTGGGGAGCATTTTCTTATGATAAAAATAAAGCTCAGGATGCATTGAAAATAAAAGTAAAACCTGTCAAACACGATTTCCAGGAGTGGCTGGAATATAATTTTTCCAATATGGATGTTCAAAAAGCTGGAATGAAAAATTCAGCTAATGTTAATCTGGATTGGGAAAAATTAAGAGTATCCTTTAAAGTTGAAACTGAAACTAAATAATTTTTACTAATAACTAACTTAAGCCTTAATGAAATCAGATAATTGCAAAAGTATTACATTATTCTTGTTCTCGTTTTTTCTAATGACCGCTTTTGCCTGGTCACAAACGAGAGATGAAATACTAGCGGGCAAAATAAGAGTCAGCCCCAAAGCATCGGTTTCACAAACAATTGGCTTTACAGATATCTCTATCAACTATAGCAGGCCTGGTGTAAAAGGAAGAAAGATTTGGGGAGGGTTGGTTCCTTATAATAAAGTCTGGCGGACGGGAGCTAATGAGGCCACTAAAATAACTTTCAGTAAAGGCATAATTATAAATGGTAAAAAACTTGCAGCAGGCTCTTATTCCTTTTTTGCAATTCCGGAAGAAAAAGAGTGGACTTTAATTTTTAATAAAATTGTAAATCAATGGGGGGCTTTTACTTACAACGAGCTTCAGGATGCCTTGAGAATAAAAGTTAAACCGGTTAAAAACGATTTTCACGAATGGCTTCTTTACACTTTTAGCAATATGAATGTTCAGCCCACAGGTAAAAACAATTCAGCAATTATTAATCTGATGTGGGATACGTTAAAAGTCTCGTTTAAAGTTGAAGTGACAACTTCTGCAAACTAAATTTTACTTAGAAAAATCGTTTTTAGTCTATAACTCTGATAGCTTTTAATAATTCTTCGGTTTTTTCCTTCATCAAATCTACATTTCCACGGCTTTCAACATTTAGCCTGATAATCGGCTCAGTATTTGAAATTCTTAAATTAAATCTCCAATCATTATATTCAACACTTAATCCGTCAGAATAGTCTCTTTTCCCACCTATATATTTTTTATCAATCTCTTTTAGTTTTTCTTTTGGATTTTCTATTGTTGAATTTATCTCGCCTGAACAAGGATACTTATCAATCATTTCGCCAACCAGTTCAGAAATCTTTTTATTTTCTTCGGACATTAGCTGCATCATTAAGAGAAAAGGTATCATTCCACTATCGGAATATGAATTCTCCCTGAAGTAATGGTGTGCCGACATTTCTCCTCCATAAACAGCATTTACTTCTCTCATTTTTTGCTTTATGAAAGCATGCCCGCTTACAGACTGAACAGCTTTGCCGCCTGATTGTTCTACAATTTCAATTGTATTCCACACTAAGCGAGGATCGTGCACTATTTTTTCGCCCTGATGTTTTTTCAAAATTGATTTTGCAAGTAATCCGACAATGTAATATCCTTCAATAAAATTTCCTTTCTCATCAAAGAAAAAACATCTGTCATAATCACCGTCCCACGCAACTCCAAGATTAGCTTTGTTTTTAATTACAGCATTTGACGTTGCCTGCCTGTTCTCGGGCAACAGCGGATTTGGAACCCCATTCGGAAAACTCGAATCAGGTTCATTAAATATTTTTATCATTTTTATTGGGAGACTATTCTCTATGGCATTTAAAGCCAACCCTGCACAACCATTACCGGCATTCACAATAACACTAAAAGGTTTTATTTTTTCGGGGTCATAAAATTTTTGAAGATGATTTATAAACTCTTTCATAATATCTTGATTAATAATCTTTCCTGTATCTTTACTTTTATCGCCAAATTCATCATTAAGTACTTTCTTCTCAATTTCATTAAGGCCTGAATTATATCCGACCGGAACTGAATTTTTTCTTACAAACTTCATCCCATTATATTCAGGTGGATTATGGCTTGCTGTTATCATGATACCGCCATCTGCGTTGAAATGTGTAGTGCCAAAATATATCATTTCCGTTCCACAGAGACCAATATCAATAACATCCGTTCCGTTATCATTCAATCCTTTTGCTAAGGCATTTGAAATTTCCACTGATGATTTTCTTATATCATACCCGATTACTATTTTTTTTGCATTGAGATAATTAGCATAAGCTCGCCCAATCTTATAAGCCAATTCAGTATTCAATTCTGATGGAATTTTCCCACGGATATCATATGCCTTAAAAGATTTAATTTTATCCATTATTTGCTCTCCGATTATAATTGATAAATAAATCGTAGAATTTATTTTGAACTATTAATTATAAACAATTAAATATATTTAGGATGCACAATTTACAAATATTGATAATTCTATCAATCATGACGGAAATGTCAATTAAAAAGAGATTTTTTTTTCAATAGACTTTTTTAATATATATTTTTATGTTTAATAATTGTAATAATCAACGGGAGTCTGCTATCACAAAAAAAGTTACTATTAAGTGGCACTTCACAAAATGCAATAATTCCAAATGTAACTCAATCTTTCTCGTTAATCCGGAAGAAATTCCGGGAGAGTTGGGTTTCATTTGTCCAGAATGCAG
>CAZQQD010000078.1:0-14284 GCA_964595355.1 uncultured Ignavibacteriaceae bacterium
AGGTTGTAATAAATTTAACTGTGCGGTGTCGTTCCACGGCATGCTTGTTCCGTCATTCCCGTGATAAATATATTTTACATCACCCGTTAGATTATCTCTTCTTTGAAATACTACAGCTGCGTCTTCGCGTGAATAATATTTGTCTTCGATCCTTACATCGAAGCGGGGATCATCTGAAAGATTGGGCCCGTTGAAAGTATAATTCGGAAATGGTGGGTATTCGGATTGTATGAAGTAATCAGGATTCTCAATCATCCATTTGGAAAAAATTCCCATGTGATTAGGGACCATATCGCTTGAAAGACGAATTCCTCTCTGCCATGCTCTGTATTTAAGGTTTTCGAAGGCTCCTTCGCCGCCAAGTTCGTGAGCAATAACATAATCGAAAAGTGAATATGCAGAGGAAGCTGCTTCAGGATTGCCGGTCATTTGTTTTATTTTTTTTGATGCGCTGCTTCGTTCCCAGAGGCCGATTAACCAGAGCGCTGTGAAGTTCCATCTGGCCAGATCGTTCAACTCTTCATCCGGAATCTGATCAAGCCTTGTTATTGATCTTTGATATTTTTTTGAAAGCTGATCGAGCCATACAAAAACATTTTTCGCGATCATTACAACCTTTGGCATCCAGTCAATGTCGGTTGTGAAGTGTTCATATTCAGCATAATAGTACCGGCTTTCATCTTCTGTTAAGATTTGACCGGCCCTCATTTTTTCTCTGAGTCTTCTCAAATATTCTGCATCGTAGTCAGGCACAGGAGGAGTACCTTTGTGGAAGCCGCCTATATGAAATAGTCTTGCATCTTCTGCAAAAAGGTCTTTGCTTCTCAACAGTCTGTCATCAAAAACGGATTTTATATAAATGCCCCAGTTCTTTTTGATGAATTCAAGTTGGCCCTGAAGATCGTAAGGATTGGACTCGATTGGTTTTTTAAGAAATTGTACCAAAGATAAATTTTCCGGTCTTAGTAGTTTCTCTTTTTCAAAGAATTTATTTGTACTGCTAATTAACTTTGAGTAATCTGTTTGTTCTTCGAGCTGGGTATCATCATAAAGTTCTCTCAGGTTTTCTGCGGCCGGATTACTATTCCCGATATTTAATAATAATAGTTCTTCTAAAATTATTTCCTTGTTAGGCTTGTTGTCAGTTAATCCGTTCAGAAACAAATCTGCAGAAATAATTCCGGAGTAAACATCCTGGGGTGGGAAATCTGTTACGAAACAAAGCAATATCTTTTCTAATTCTTTTTCGCCTAATTCTGAAGTTAGCTGGTTTACTGCCCGCTCAAAGACATTTTTATTTTCAGTTTCTTCATATACTCTTATCACGTAATGAAATATTTCGTGCTGCAGACCGGCACCATAAATTACACCCGGCGTAATGAAATCTTTCGACTTTTTTATTCTTCTTTCTGAATTAATTTTTTCAGCAAGGCTTCTTGCCTGTCTGAAGTCCGCAATTATCAGGTCTCCATTGATGGTAAAAAGCGAGCTGTCTATTTCATATTTTTTACGTGATTCTTTTGTAACCTGAAAGTCGAATCGCGGCATATTAAATAAAATTAATTTTGTGAGATGTTATAATATAACAAATCTTTGATCAAAGTTTTTACGGGGCTGTTACAGTAAAAATGTGGGTTTAACTGTTACTTTGATAAATTACTGATTTCGTAAAAAATACCGGACTAACTATTTTGTTAACACTTCTGCAGGCGGTGTTTCCCGCTTTAATTATTTTTGAAAGTCAATAATTTAATATTCCCATTCTCAGTCTTTTGTTTGATCATTAGTTTTACCCGGGTATTGTGGAAACATTTCACGCCGCCAGCGCCAGTCGTGACCGACTCCCGGGCGAATATCCAGCAAGTTTGGAACTCCATTAATATCAGAATTTTCTGATTATAATCGGTTAATAACATTTAGCAATTTTTTCTGCTATATTGGTTTGAATTATAAAACTAAGCTGATATTGTTTTAATTGAAATTGTTTTGGTATTGAGGTATTTTTAAATCTTAATCTGAATTTGCTATGAATCAAACCCCATTAATGGCTCAATACAACAGGATAAAATCTGCAAATCCTGATACTATACTATTATTCAGGATGGGAGATTTTTTCGAAACTTTTGATGAAGATGCGAAAATAACATCAAAAGTTTTGGGAATAACTTTAACAAAAAGAGCCAACGGTGCTGCTGAAGATGTTCCACTTGCGGGGTTTCCTCACCATGCAATAGATACTTACCTCCCAAAACTCGTACGTGCGGGCTACCGTGTTGCTGTTTGCGAACAGGTTGAAAACCCGAAATTTGCAAAGGGCATTGTAAAAAGAGAAGTAATAGAAGTTGTGACTCCGGGAGTAAATTTTTCGGATAAAATTCTCGATCATAAAAAGAATAATTATTTAATGGCAGTTTGTGTTAAGCCGGCATCACATTCCGATAAAGAAAATATTGCCGGAATTTCCTTTTGCGATATTTCAACCGGGGAATTTTATACCTTTGAAGTTCCTGCTAATCAGTTGTCTCAACAAATCGAGTCGATATCTCCCTCAGAAATTCTTGTACAGAAGAAAGACAAGGATATTTTCATAAGACTTATTCAGAAAATAAACCCGGACATAAGGATAACAAAATTAGATGACTGGATATTTAACTTTGAATATGCCAAAGAAATGCTTGTGATGCAGTTTAAAACTGTAACTTTGAAAGGTTTTGGAATAGATCATTTTATGACAGGGATAATTTCCTGTGGAGCAATCCTGAACTACCTGCAGGAAACACAAAAAGCTAATCTTTCACATCTGAACAAAGTTTCCGCTTACAATCCTTCCGAGTATATGATACTCGATCACTCTACCAAAAGGAACCTTGAGATCACATACTCGATGCAGGATGGCAGCAGAGAAGGTTCACTGATTTCTATTCTCGATAAAACCGAAACAGCAATGGGTGGAAGGTTGCTGAAGAAATGGATATCGGCGCCGTTAAAAAACCTTGAATTGATTTTGAAAAGACAGGAAAGCGTTGAAGAGCTTTTTCAGGATAAGAATCTAAGGAAGAAATTAATTAGTGAACTGAAAGAGATTGGTGATCTCGAAAGACTGATCTCTAAAGTATGCACCGGCAGAGCAAATCCTCGTGAAATTATCTATTTAAAAACTTCTCTGAAGAAAGTTCCGTCCGTCAAAGGATTACTTAAAGATGCAAAAGTAAAAACACTCAGGCAGATCGACGATGGATTAAATTCTCTTGAAAAAACAGTTGCTAAAATTGAAAGTGCAATAATTGATTCACCGCCTTTAAGTATTTCGGACGGCGGAATAATTAAAAGCGGATTTAGTCCGGAACTGGATGAGCTGAGAGATATTTCAATTCATGGAAAAGACTGGATTGCCAATCTTCAGAAAGATGAAAGAGAAAGAACAGGAATTTCTTCACTCAAAGTTAGCTTCAATAAAGTCTTTGGTTATTATATTGAGATCAGCAATGCGCACAAAGAAAAAGTTCCTGAAAATTACATACGCAAACAAACCCTGGTTAATTCTGAAAGGTTTATTACTCCTGAATTGAAAACTTATGAAGACAAAATTCTGAATGCAGAAGAAAAAATTTATGAACTTGAGTCACAGCTTTTCAATGAGATAAGAATAATAGTTGGCGCTGAAGCAGAAGCAATTCAAAATAATGCAAGACTTACCGCAATGCTCGATTGTTTTCTCTCATTTGCTGAATGTGCTACAGAATACAATTACGTAAAACCTGAATTGAGTGAAGATGATAAAATTGAAATAACTGAAGGCAGGCATCCTGTTGTTGAAAGAATTCTTCCACCGGGCGAAAAATTCACGCCCAACACCTCAAAACTCGACAACTCAAACGAGCAGATAATTTTGCTGACAGGTCCGAATATGGCAGGAAAATCTGTTTATCTCAGGCAGGTTGGATTAATCGTTCTGCTTGCACAGATAGGTTCATTTGTTCCTGCAAAAGGAGCCAAAATAGGCCTGGTTGACAGGATTTTTACCCGCGTCGGAGCCAGCGATAACATTACTGCGGGTGAAAGCACCTTTCTTGTGGAGATGCAGGAAGCGGCAAATATTTTGAATAACGCTACTTCAAAAAGTTTAATTTTGTTAGATGAAATCGGTCGGGGTACCAGCACATTTGATGGAATTTCGATTGCGTGGGCAATTACGGAATACCTGCACGAAAATCCGGCTGTTTCGGCGAAAACTCTTTTTGCTACTCACTACCACGAATTAAATGAAATGGCAGAGCTTTTTCCGAAGATTAAAAATTACAAAGTGGAAGTTCGTGAATATGATGACAAAGTTATCTTTTTGCATAAAGTAAACCCCGGCAGGGCAGATCATAGTTATGGAATCCAGGTTGCGCAAATGGCAGGTCTCCCGGTTTTTGTTACGAACCGTGCAAAGGAGATTCTGCAAAATCTCGAAGGGAAAGAACTTACACCATATGAAATTAAAAAAGAAAAGATGGAAAAATTAAAAAGGGATGACGAAAGCCAGATCAATCTTTTTGAAATTAAGGATGACAAATTACGAACAGAGATTAGTGATATCGAGGTCAATAACCTGACCCCGGTTGAAGCGCTGAATAAATTAAATGAATTAAAGAAGAAAGTTAAAGAGAGTGAAACATAAAATATGACACATAATAATTCAAATATTAAAATTTATATAATTCTTATTTTTTTATTTTTAGTTCCTGTAATTTTGAACTCCTGTTCAAAGGAAGCAACGCCCGATCATAGTAAATATATTGAGGAAGTTGAAAAATTCAGGAAAGAAAAAGATGACTATATGAAAAATGATCCCGGTTCTCCCTTCAACCAGGATTCGCTGGCAGAATTTCATCCTTTGAAATATTATAAAGTAAATCCTGATTATGTGTTTAAAAGTAAGTTGTACGAATATCCGCAAAAAGATACGGTAAAAATATTCGGTACAAAGGGCGAAGAAAGAAAAGCACTCAGGTTTGGATATGTAAATATCAATTATAAAAATAAAACTTATAAAGTAAATGTTTATAAAGGCTGGACTAAAGACAACCAGGAATATTATTCAATCTGGTTCACTGATGAAACGACAGGCAAGGAAACCTACAACGTTGGGCGTTATATCGACTTTTATTTGGATCGTAATCCTGACGGTTTATACACAATAGATTTTAATTTAGCTTACAATCCTTATTGTGCTTACAGTTCAATATATTCGTGTGCCATTCCAAGAAAGGAAGATCATATTAATTTTGCAGTAGAAGCCGGAGAGAAGAAATTCCATAACTAATTTTAGCGGAGATAATTGTGGTAGTAGTACTTGAAAAAAATGTTAGCCAGGAACAATTAGAAAATATTATTAAACACCTTGAAGAATATAATTTTAATGTTCATAAATCTACAGGTGAGGAACAAATTGTGCTTGGTGCTATTGGTGTACGACCGGATTTTGATACAAGAAAAATAAAAATTCTGGAAGGTGTTGCAGAAGTTTACCGGATCACCGAACCATTTAAACTTGCAAGCAGAAACTATCATAAGGAAAATACCGAGATAAAAATAAAAGATGTCGTAATTGGTGGAAACGAAGTTATAATTATGGCAGGACCCTGTTCGGTTGAAAATGAAGAGCAGATATTTACAATTGCTGAGATGGTTTCCAAAGCAGGTGCAAAAATTTTAAGAGGTGGTGCATTCAAACCCCGAACTTCACCCTATTCCTTCCAGGGACTTGGAGAGGAAGGATTAAAACTTATGCGGAATGCAGCCGATAAATTCGGTCTGCTGGTTATTACAGAAGTGATGGAATCGAGCAACATTGACCTGATTGAAAAATATGCCGATATATTCCAGGTTGGCGCAAGAAATATGCAGAATTTCCCTCTGCTACGTGATCTAGGAAAAACAACAAAACCGATAATGCTGAAGAGGGGATTGTCAGCAACTGTGGAAGATCTTTTAATGTCTGCCGAATATATTCTTTCAAGCGGAAATGAGGAAGTAATTCTTTGTGAAAGAGGGATAAGGACTTTTGAAACTTATACACGCAACACGTTCGACCTTTCTGCAATTCCTGTGATACACAAACGAAGTCACTTGCCTATAATTGCTGATCCCTCGCACGCGACCGGTTTACGCGATAAAGTGCTGCCTATGGCACGTGCCGCCGTTGCAGCAGGAGCTGACGGACTGATGGTCGAGGTACATCACGAACCCGAAAAAGCTTTATCAGATGGCCCGCAGGCTTTATTACCGGGACAGTTTGCTGAATTAATGGAACAGGTAAAAGCAATTGCTGAAGTGATTGGAAGGAAGATGTAAAAAGTTAGAAAGCAATTCCAAGACTTAAACCACCGTACAGTTGAAATTTAGAGTTTACCGGATTATAAAAGGGAGTGAAAGAAACTTTTAAAAGAAACCAATTAAATTTCTTTTTATATCCAATAACCGATGTTATTAAAATGCCACTCGATTTGGATGCAAATATCTTGTCATTTCTGTACCCCAGATGAAAATTATATGAAACTATTCCAATTCCTAGTTCCCATGGCAGCTCAAAGTTATAGTTAAATAGTAATGGAATGTATGTACTTTTAAAAATATCATTGCCCCACCCCACACGAAAGCTCAAATTATCAGAAATATATCTTTCATAGTTAATAGACAGACCTAAACCATTGCCGGCTATCTCTATAAATAATAGGTTATTCTTAACAGAGTTTTTTATTTGTTCGGTGGAATCTGTAATAGCCGGATAGTTTGGTGATGTGTATGTTAATAATGAGCTACTTGCTATGATTAAAAATATAGTAACAGTTTTTCTCATATTAAACCCCACTGATATTTATTTTTTATTACCATTAAAAACAAAAACCAAAACTAAAACCTCCAAATGGAATGAATTCTTGATCGTAATAAAAAGGAGTAAAGGAAACACTTGCATTTATCCCGCTTTTGGTTTGCAAACAATAACTAATAACACCTGTAAATATCTTACCCTCAGCAGTTCTTTCACCAAGCTTCCCAAAATTTAAAGAGGATGAAAAAAAAGTAGCGCCTAAGCCTGCTTCCAGATAATTGTTGCCCATGTAAAAGCGATAGTTCATAATAAGCGGTACGGATGTAATTAATTTTGAATCTGAAGGAAATAACATTATGCCTGCTCTTGCACTAAGATTTGTCCATACAACCCTGTCATAGTTTAAAGAATAGGCACCAGCATTACCAAATATTTCAATAAAAATGTTATTTGATTTTCGTATTTGAGCTGAGGATGTAGATATTGAAATAAATATAAAAACAAATAATAATATTATTTTTTTCATTTTATCTCCTCTGAATTTGTAAATAGTGTGTGTTTATTTGATGAAATGAAAACCTTGAAAATTTATTTCTAACGTATCATTTGGAGTATTAATACTCAACGAATCCTTTAAATCTAAAGAAGGATTCCCATAACCTTCTCCTCCAAATATTTTAAATAGTATGAAACCATCTTTATTTGTTGGATAAACCACAAAATATCCATTATCAAGACCTGTATCTCTCAAGTTGTCTAATGTATAGGGGTAAGTTGTGGTTGAATCCAAATATAGGTTATCAATCCTAAGTTTTGACAGATTTGTTTCAGCTGTGATTTTACGGCTATATATGTACTCATTATTTTCCTCACCAAAATGACATCCGTTGAAAGTTATTATTAAGATTGGAAAGATTAGTATTGATGACAATAATATTATTTTTTTCATTAGTGTTACCTATTGATAGAAATCTATTTTTATTGAAAATAAGCTAAATGACAAACTAATATTGTAATAATGTATATTAGCAAAAAAAGTACAATTGATTGTTTCCCCGCGATTTTAAAGTATGAATACGTGATGAAGCTATAATATCATTTACTAACTTTTCCCCGGTCATTTTTTAAAAATTAACAGTAAATATTCAGGGAATCAACCTAATTATCTAATTTTGGTAAGTTGGAATTGAAATACTACCTACATTCCAGTTTACTCAGGTTCTCTTTTTATTTTTACCATTTCTTTCTGTTGATCTTTCAAATCAGCTTCAAGCTGAAAAGTCGGATGTTGAATTCCGAATTTACCGGACAATTCTTTCTCCAGTTTGTCAATAACAAGATAACCTTTACTAATTAGCTGATCTTCCAGGACAACGTGTGCTGAGAGAGCATAAAAATCAGACGACAGTGACCAGATATGTAAATGATGAACTCCTTTCACTTCAGGTTGCGAGGCAATGAATCTTTTAACTTCATCAGCATCAATTTCCTTTGGCGTTCCTTCGCTAAGGATATTTACAGTTTCTAAAATTATATCCCATGCACTTTTTATTATAAATAAACCGATTACAATAGAAAATATCGGATCGAGAATGTACCAGTTGTAATAGTAGATAAGAATTCCAGCAATTACCACGAACAATGAATTCATCGCATCGTAAAATAAATGCAGGTAAGCGCTTTTTGCATTCAGGTCTTCTTTGGAATTCTGATGAAGCAGATAGGTTGATAACGAATTAGCGACAAAGCTGATGCCGGCGACGATAATCAGCCATTTGCCAAGCACTTTTTCGGGTATGAAAAGTCTTCCAAATGCCTCATAAATAATGTAAACACCGATAATCAACAGGGTTGATGAGTTAATGAATGCAACGATAATTTCAGCCCTGATATACCCGTACGACTTTTTCGAATTTGCTTTCCAGAATTTCATTTTTGCGGCAATAAGGCTCAAAATAAGTGAAATCAAATCGCTGAAATTATGGAGTGCATCTGAAATTAATGCGAGACTGTTGCTGATTATCCCGGCAAATAATTCTCCCGCCACAATAATTGCATTTAGAATTATTGAAATAATTAAGTTTCTTTCTGTGGTTCCTCTGTGATTGTGACTCATATACTCAAATAGTTTGTTTTAAACGAAAATAAACATTATACAGCACAGTACAAAATTGCTCAAGCGCCCTGAATATTCTGTTATTATTTCCTTTTTCTATTTTTCTTATCAACAAATAATAATAGTTTTGTAGTTTAATAATTATACTATAGATCAAAACAGAAGTATTCATAAAAATGAAGTTATCTCTTAATAAGTTTTTGATTTTTATTTTTGTCTTTGTGCTGTTTCAGAAGTTAAACTCTGCGCAGGAAAATGGAATTACTGGATTTCAAAGGACATATTTTCCAAACGGGACGATAAAAACTTTAGGACAGTATGTAAATGGAAAACTTAACGGTTATTATTTTGAATATTATCCTTCCGGCAAAATCTGGAAAAAATGGGAATATACTAAAGGGAAAGAAAACGGAAAATCTCTCTGGTATTTCCCTGATGGAAAACTCAGCATCGAATGGAATTACAAGGACGGTTTAAAAGAAGGCATATCGAAATGGTATTATGAAAGCGGGGAACTCTGGGCCGAGCAGAATTACATTAATGGCCAACTACAGGGCATCACTAAAACTTACTATAAAACAGGCGAGCTTCAGGGAAGATGGAATTACATCAACGGGAAACTGGAAGGGACCTCATATACTTATTTTAAATCGGGAAATGTTGAGGTGGAAAAGAATTATAAGGATGACATGCTTAACGGGCCGACGACCGTTTTTCACGATAATAAAGCTGTCGCTTTAACTTCAAATTTTATAGATGATAAAATAGTAGGGGAAGTTAAAATCTATGATATGATGGGTAATGAGCGTGTGAAAGATACATACAGCAATGGTGAATTGAAAGATAGAATTAAATATGATCTTAAAGGAAAGCCCAAGTCACTGGAACAAACTCTTCGTTATTATTATCCTGAGGGAACGCTAAAGGATGCATACTACTATAAAGACGGAAAACGTGAAGATATTTCACGTACATATTATGAAAGCGGTTATCTTAAGTCGGAACTTCATTATAAAAATGATTTACTTGAAGGTAGAAGTTACTATTACTATGAAGGCGGAATATTAAAAAGTTCAGTAGATTATTTGCACGGAGTTCAAAAAGGAATTACCAGAAATTATTATCCATCGGGCAAAATCAAGTCTGAAATAAATTATCTTTATAATAAAAAGAACGGAATTGCACTTGAATATTATGAAAACGGCGAATTTAAAAGTTCATTTAATTATAAAGACGATATAATAGATGGTGTGTATAAAATCTATTATAATAACGGCCTGCTTGAATCAACCTGTACCTATACAAGAGGAAAATTAAACGGTAAAAAATATTATTACTTTAAATCCGGAGGGGTACAGAAAGAAGAAGAATATTATGAGGGGAAACTCGATGGAATTACGAAAATTTACTCTCTAGATGGAAAACTTGAAAGAGAAGAAACTTATGTTTATGGTACGTTTATCAGAGCAAAGGATTACTTAAAGAAATAAACTTAGAAATTCTTGAAAAAGAATTGGAGTAAGAGATCAGTATTTCATTTAATTTAGATTAATTAAAAAAGGTTTTTAATGAAAACTAAAAAGAATAACAGTTTTACTATTGGCTTGCTTCAGCTTGGCTTTAGTGATAATGTGAATGATAATTTAAAAAAAGCCGTTTCGTGGGTTGATAAAGCTGCAAAAAAAGGAGCGCAGGTTATTTGTCTTCCCGAGCTTTTCAGAACGCAATATTTTTGTCAGAAAGAGGATGCATCAATTTTTGATCTGGCTGAAACTGTTCCCGGACCATCAACGAATGCAATGAAAAAAGCTGCTAAGAAAAATAAAGTTGCGATAGTTGTGCCGATCTTTGAAAAACGTGCACCGGGAGTTTATCACAATAGTGCAGTGATTATTGATGCTGACGGCAAAATTGGAGGACTTTACAGGAAGATGCATATTCCTGATGACCCGGCATTTTATGAAAAATTTTATTTCACTCCCGGAGATCTCGGTTTCAAATCATTTGACACGAAATATGGAAAAATAGGAACGCTTATTTGCTGGGATCAGTGGTATCCCGAAGGTGCGAGATTGACAGCATTACAGGGAGCGAGTGTTTTGTTTTATCCTACTGCAATTGGCTGGCATCCTCACGAAAAAGAAAAATACGGTAAAGCCCAGTTTGAATCGTGGCAGACTGTCCAGCGTGGGCACGCAATTGCAAATGGTGTGTATGTTGCTGCAGTTAACAGGATTGGACATGAAATTACAATTCCCGGTACACCCGGACTTGAATTCTGGGGTTCATCATTTATTTGTGACCCACAGGGAGTTGTGCTGGCGCAGGGATCTGTTGACAAAGAAGAAATAGTGATGGCGGAAGTTGATAATAATCATATTGAAGATATCAGGAGAAACTGGCCCTTCCTTAGAGATAGAAGAATTGACGCATACGGGGATATTCAGAAGAGATTTATTGACGGGGATGAGAGTGAAAAGTGAAAACTCAAACGTAAAAGAAAACTTTCCGATAGAATTAGGTTACAGAATTCCAGCAGAATGGGAAAATCACGAAGCAACATGGCTTGGATGGCCGCATAATAAAGAAGACTGGCCAGGCAGATTTGCTCCAATTCCATGGGTTTATGCAGAGATTGTAAAAAAAATTTCTGAAGGAGAAAATGTTCATATAGTTATTGAATCCAAAGAACATCAGAAAAAGGTGACGAAAATACTAAATGATGTCGGAACAAACTTGGAAAGAATAAAATATTTTGTTTTAAAAACGGATCGTGGTTGGATGAGAGATTCCGGTCCTGCGTTCGTTAAAAATGATTCAGGTGAAATTACTCTTGTAAATTTTAAATTCAATGCCTGGGCAAAATATGATAATTATAAAAAGGATAAAAAACTTCCCGACTTTATTTCAAGAAAATTAGGTATGAAAAAATTTCTTCCCTTACACAATGAAAAGCACGTCTGTCTAGAAGGAGGAAGCATCGACATAAACGGTAAAGGAACATTGATAACGACAGAAGAATGCCTTATGGATTCTGAAACTCAGGTTAGAAATCCCGGCTTCACAAAAAAAGATTATGAAGAAGTTTTCAATAATTACCTCGGTATAAAAAACGTTTTATGGTTTGGCAAAGGAATAGCTGGGGACGATACACACGGTCATGTTGATGACCTGTGTCGTTTTGTAAATGAAGACACGGTCGTTCTTGTCCGCGAAAAAAATCCCAATGATTTAAATTACAAATTATTGGAAGAAAACTATGAAAGAGCTGAACATATGCATCTTGAAAGTGGTTCAAAGTTGAACGTTATTTCTCTTCCTATGCCTGATCCGGTAATTTTTAAAGGTGAAAGGCTTCCGGCCAGCTATGCCAATTTTTACATATCGAATAAATATGTCCTTGTTCCGACTTTTAATGATCCTAAAGACAAAATTGGTCTCGGAATTCTTTCTGAATTATTCAAAGATAGGATTGTGGTCGGCATCCATTCAGCCGACCTGGTATGGGGCCTTGGCACAATTCATTGTCTTACACACGAGCAGCCAACGCCCTGATTGCCGGATAATTACGGTGAATTCTTCTGTCCGAAAAATTTCTTTCTCTTATTTGGCAAATCACCCTATATAACAACCATTTTGCATTTTATTTAAGCTATTAAGTGCTTATTTTATATAGATATAATTTTTGTAGTTTTTAAGGTAAATCATCATTTTTCTGGCATAATACTTTCTATATGCAATATTCGCTAAAAAATGCCTTATTCTTAAATAATGATTTTTTGCTTGCAAAAAAAAATATACCCAAAACTTATTAGTAATATTATCTGAAAAATTTCAGAGGAGAAGATACAGTGGTCATAGCTGTTCCAAAAGAAATAATGCCCGGTGAAAACAGGGTTGCAACAGTTCCTGATGTTGTACCCAAATTGATAAAAGCCGGCTTCGAAGTTCATATCGAAAAAAATGCAGGAATAAAAGCGGGCTTCACAGATGAAAAATATATATCAGCAGGAGCAAAGATTATTGATAATCTTCAGGATCTCTATTCTTCTGCAGACATAGTTTTCAAAGTGCAGCGCCCGGTTGATCATCCAGATCAAAAGAAACACGAACTGGATTTAATGAAAGAGGGGACAATACTTGTAACATTTCTTTATCCATTGAATTATCCTGATGTAGTTAAGAAATGCGCAGAGAAAGGAATTGAGGTAATTTCAATGGATATGATTCCCCGAACAACTCTTGCACAGAAAATGGATGCTCTTAGTTCTCAGGCTAATATAGCCGGATATAAAAGTGTGGTAATGTGTGCAGACACACTCGGAAAAATATTTCCGCTTATGATGACTGCAGCAGGAACCATATCGCCTGCAAAAGTTGTAATTATGGGCGCCGGAGTTGCAGGACTTCAGGCTCTTGGAACTGCCAAAAGATTAGGTGCAGTTGTTGAAGTTTCTGACATTCGTCCTGCTGTTAAAGAAGAAGTACAATCACTCGGTGGTAAATTTATAGAAGTTGAAACCGAAGAAGATATGCAGGATGCCGGAGGTTATGCTAAAGAAGCTTCAGAAGAATTTCTTAAAAAACAGAAGGAACTTATTTTCAAACATATTACAGAAGCTGATATTGTTATAACAACTGCGCTGGTTCCCGGTAAAAAAGCACCTATACTTGTTACAGAAGAAATGGTAAAGAACATGAGACCGGGAAGTGTGATACTTGATATGGCAGTTGAATTTGGCGGTAACTGTGAAATCAGTGAAAAAGATAAAACAGTAAATAAATACGGTGTTACGATTATAGGCGAACCAAATTTACCGAGTCTTGTACCCAATCATTCAAGTGAAATGTATGCAAAAAATCTTTTAAGTCTCGTTACACATATTGGCAAAGAAGGCAAGGTTGAATTAAATCTTGAAGACGAAATAGTTAAAGGTAGTCTCATTACCTATAAAAAAGAAATAATTAATACACGTGTAAAAGAATTAATTAAGTAGTTTGCCGATTTAATAAATAAGTTTATTAACAGGGAAAATAAATAAACACGGCAGATAAAAAAGAAGGAAAATGTTTATGGAGAATTTAACTTTTTTAATGCACATATATGTTTTTGTTCTGGCAATTTTTGTTGGGTTTGAATTAATAACAAAAGTTCCACCAACATTACATACACCACTTATGTCGGGCTCAAATGCAATTTCCGGAATCACAATAGTTGGAGCTTTGCTAAGTGCCGGGATGGAGCAATTCACTATCAGCACAATTCTCGGTATGGTGGCAGTAATTTTTGCTATGATAAATGTTGTCGGCGGATTTCTTGTTACCGACAGAATGTTAAAAATGTTCAAAAA
>CAZQQD010000079.1:0-14149 GCA_964595355.1 uncultured Ignavibacteriaceae bacterium
TAAGAAACTTAGCTTAATAATTCTCTGAAATGGCAAAAAAAACTTGATTTTTAACTCTAAATAAGCTTCTTTTTGTGGTAAAGAATTTGTGTTGATATATTCAACTGTTACTAGTAATAATTCTACGGGGTCTACATGAAAAAACTTATCCTATTTGTCCTATCTCTATGTGTGTTCATGCCATTAACTTATTCACAGACTTTTACTGTTCATCCGTATGGCGTGTCACCAAGAATGATAGCAAACGATAGTGTCGCACACTATTTTGACATTCGATACACGGGCTTGCAAAATGTCGGTAACGGGTCCAAAGTGTATTTAGAAGTAACCAATACCGACGCAATGTTAAATGCTCCTGTCTGGACATTTTTAGCAACACCTTTCGGCTCGGCTGTTGCTTTTGGCGTTACAAATAATATCGATACTTCCAACCAGGTTATCACATTTATTCCCGACAAGGTTGGAACATATAAAATTGAAGTTGCCGATGGAAGTTTAAAGGATACTATAACAATTAACTCAGCGCTTTTTGTAGGGTATGAGAAAGGTGCCTGTGGCGTATGCCATAACGGTGCCTTCCGGCCTGTGGGTGTTCCGCTTTATTCTAACTGGCAGAAGACAACTATGGCTAATACCTTACAAAGAGGACTGGATGGAATATTAAGCAGTCACTTTAGTGAATCTTGCATCGAGTGTCATACAACCGGTTTTGATACACTCGCTACAAACGGTGGGTTCGATGATTACCCGTTTGTTTTTCCCGATACATTAATTCCCGGTATGTATGATTCCTTGAAACAAGTCTATCCTGAAGCGATGGCTTTAGCCAATGTTCAGTGCGAAGCTTGTCACGGACCGGGTAATGCGCATTATGGCAACATCGATGATAAAAAAATAGATAGATCACTATCGCCGGACGTTTGTCAATATTGCCACGACAGTGGTACACACCACTTTTTCCCGACGCAGTATAAAGCTTCTGTGCACGCAAATCCTACAACACTGGCACGCGGTACCAGCCCGGCTTGTGCAAGATGTCATAGCGGTTCCGGGTTTATTGCTTTTATAAAAGGTGGTAAAGCAGAACTAACTACTGCTCCGCCGTTATATAAAATTACCTGCGCTACCTGTCACGATCCGCACGATGCAACAAATGAACATCAGTTAAGAACACTGACTGTTACTTTTGAAAACGGTGTAACTGTATCAAATATAGGTCCGGGTACACTTTGTATGAATTGCCATCACGCACGGGAAGATGCTGTTTCTTATACAGACGATTACCTGAATAATTTATCGCATTATGGCCCTCATCACGGACCACAGGGTGATATGATTGCAGGTACGAATGGATATCAATTCGGATGGAAATTCCCATCATCTCCTCATATGCAGGCAGCTGAAGGATGCATAGCCTGCCATATGGCACCTGCAGGTGCTAATCCTGATGGCTCAATTAAAGTAGCCGGTTCACACTCTTTAAATATGGTTGATCCTAAAACTGGCCTTGACAATGTTGCTGCTTGTGAACCTTGCCATGGTACGTCTGTAGGAACCAGTTTCGATCAAAAATTATTTTATGTAAACGGCAATGCTGACCTCGATGGAAACGGTAAAGCTGAAGGACTTCAGATTGAAATTCAAGGCCTGCTGGACAGAGTAGCTATGTTACTGCCTCCTTTAGGAACAACAGATGTTGTAGTTGATTCTTCATACACACTGTTGCAGGCAGAAGCAGCATACAACTGGGATTTTGTTTCTGAAGACAGAAGCCTTGGAATTCATAATCCTGAGTATGCATATTCTCTCTTAGCTGTAACATTACAAAAGCTGGATCCAACAACAGACATTAAGCCCATTGATAATACAAGACCACAAACTTTTGTACTTGATCAGAATTATCCTAATCCATTCAACCCGACTACTACCATCAAATACACAATTCCTAAAGCAGGAAATGTTAAGATAGAAATATATGATATTACGGGAAGACTGGTTACCACTCTGGTTAATGCAAGCCAGGCAACAGGTACATATTCTGTTGTGTGGAACGGAAGAAATTCCAGCGGCCAGCAAGTAGGTTCAGGTATTTATCTTTACAGATTGCAGGCAAAAGACTTTGTTGCTGTAAAGAAAATGGTAATGTTAAAGTAAAAGATAATTAATTGAGGCTCTCACACTTGCATATCAGGCAAGTGTGAAGCTTCAATAAAAAATTTTGTTCCGAAATTATATTTCTTAAAATGCCCGGTTCAAGATGGTAAATATCCTGCCATAGCAAGCCGGGCATATTTGTTTTATTGAATACCTTGTCAAACTCTCCCCTATTATTGCAGGATGATTAAATATAGTTTGTTAATAACTTAAAATTTCTGAATCCAAATCTAATCTACCCCATCCAATTAGAAACAAAAAATAAGGATATGCACAATGAAAGCTTCAAAAGAAATGCGCGTATGGTTTGCAATTTTCGCCATACTAATATGGTTAGGAATTTATCTCACCGGTTTTTCAAACATCCACTGGTTACTTTATATTCCTCCGGCAGGGCTAACATTTGCCGCTATAACCGGTATTTGTCCAAGCCAGATTGCTGTTTTTAAAATGATGAGATCGAAGTAGATTACACTAACTAAAACATAATTTCGGATTTTTAACCTGCCTGCTCTGTCTATCGTCAGCAGGCAGGTTTAGGATTTCCAAAATGAAAATTCTATTATTTAATTGATATCCCTATCATTTCCAGATATGTTAACTTGACAAGCTCTCACATCGCCTTTTCCCTGTCATAATTTGTAGTAAATAACACCTGTAAGTCTTTTATTTTTTAGCTATTAACTAAATCCATCTATACTCAATATATGTGTTATTTAATGAGTTGCGTTTAAATCCTGATTTATTTAATTTTGAGTATATGCTCATAACTAATTATGCCAAGACCAAGAAAATATCGTCGCGTTTGTTGTAATCCTTCAGCATATTATTTCAAGCCAAGGGGAATTCCAGTATATGACCTTGAAGAAACTATCCTTGAACATGATGAATTAGAATCATTAAGGCTTGCCGATCTACTCGCCTATTCACACGAAGATGCCGCTAAGGAAATGAAAATTTCAAGAGCTACATTTGGAAGAATAGTCGAGAATGCACGAAAGAAAATCGCCGACGGTATATTAAATGGTAAGGCTATCAGGATAAATGGAAATAACTCATTAAAAAAAAGGAACAGAAAAATGCAGAAAGTTAAAAATAATGAAACTACAATAAGTGATGAAGTAAAATCAAATTTTATTGGAAAAATTGCAATTGCAACCAACGATCAAAAAAGAGTGACGGGTCATATCGGTAAATGCAAAGCGTTTATGGTTTATAATATTGAAGGTGACAAAATTGTCTCCAAAGAATTACGGGAAAATCTTTTTACTGATCACCATAGGATGTACCAACATCGTGGAGAGAGCGGTGGTCATCATCACACTCATTTGATCGAAGGATTGAAAGACTGTAAATATCTGATTTCAAGCGGAGGCGGTTGGAGAGTAGTCGAAGACTTAAAGCAACATAACATAACTACTCTTTTTACCAATGAAAATCTTATTGAAGAAGCGGTTAATAAATTCATTAAAGGCAATTTGAAAAATGAAGATGATTTAACCTGTAACGACAACGAACATTGATTATTAAAAGATTGTACCGGAGAATTATTTAGTAAAAAAATATTTAAAGTAAAATTTAAAACTGATCATCCCAATTACTGCTTTCAATGGGTGAGATGATAAAAATTAGTTTATCAATGAAAGTAAAAGTTCTATATCGTTCACTAACAAATGCTTCGGAAAATACTCTGAATCCCATCATAACTGAGGGCAAAATAATAAACAAATAAAAGGGAGGATTGAAATGAAATCAACTGCCTTCTTGTTTTTAACCACAGCACTATTTATTTGTCTTTCTACTCTATCATTTTCACAAGATTCTACAAAGCAACAATGCATGTTCAAATCAAGTCTTCATTATACGTCCAGTGGAATGGGCTACTGGTATGACAAAGAAAACGGGGGACTGGAAACAGTAACTGGTGTTCCCTATTCTGATCTTACCTGTAAAAACTGTCATATTGAAAATTGCGATGTATGTCATAAAGTTGTAAAAGATGGTAAAGCTTTTTTCTCAAACGCAGCAGCAAAAGACCAGGAAATGTGTCTTAAGTGTCACGCCCGGGAAACCTCCATTATGAAAATTAACCAAAAGAATAATACACCTGATGTACATTTTGCAGCAGGAATGCAGTGTATGGATTGTCATACTGCAAGAGAAATGCACGGAGACGGAACTGTATATTCTTCTATGAAACAGGTCGGAGTAATGGACGTAATGTGTGAACAATGTCATGAACCTCTAACAAAGACTATTTCACATATTATTCACGGAAATAAACTCGATTGCAAATCGTGCCATGTAAGGGAAGTTGTAAGCTGTACGAACTGTCATTTTGAAACTATGGTAAAGGAAGGTAAAAGAGTTGCGCTTCCCGTTTCGGGTTGGGAATTCCTTATGAATTACAACGGTAAAGTTACCTCAGCAAACATGCAAACCTTTGTAACACCCGGAAATAAGACATTCCTGATTTTCGCGCCGCAATTTAGCCATTCAGTATCTAAAGAAGGGAAAAAATGTGAGGAGTGTCATAATACCACCAATGATAAGAAAGTTGAAAAAGGAGAAATCAATCTTACCTGGCTTGAAAATGAAAAAGTTGAGCAGGTTAATGGCGTAATACCAGTTGTTGAAGGAGTAGAATATAATTCTGTGTATCAAAATTTTGAGAATGGGAAATGGACCCCGATTATTAATCCTGTGAAACCAAAAGTTCAGTATGTCGGCTATGGAACACCTCTGACAAAAGAACAATTGAAGAAACTTTTAATTACCCGGAAAACCAAGGAGAACAAAAAATAAATCAGATAAAAGGAGGATTGATCATGTCAAAAGAAAATTTGGTTAATAGCTTAAACGAAGATTTAGCGGCAGAATTAGGAACAGTTATTCGATATAATTATCAGGCGGGGAAATCGTATGGACTTTTAGGAACTGAATTAAGAGAAATGTTTGAAAATGAAATTAAGGATGAACTCGGTCATGCTAGATTTCTTACTGACGTAATTATCGATCTGGACGGTGAGCCTGTTACTACTCCAAAAAACTTTGAAAAACCCGATGACTTAAAAAATATGCTTAGCCTTGATCTGAAAATGGAAGAGGAAGATGTTAAAAACTATTTGAAGCATTCCAGAGAAGCTGAAGAGCTGGGATATGCCGAACTGAAAATGAAACTGGAAGAAATGGCAGCAGACGAAGCAGGCCATGCCAGAGAACTGCGCCGTTTGTTAAAAGGATTATAATAAATGTATTAAGAAATCCTTTAATTAAAATAACAGGAATTTGTAATGTATAAATAAGGAGGAATTAAAATGGCACTGATGATAAATGAAGACTGCATTGTTTGCGGTGCCTGTGAACCTGAATGCCCGAATAACGCTATCTCTGCAGGTGAAACTGTTTACGTAATAAATCCGGACTTATGTTCGGAGTGTGTGGGGTATTTTGATGAGCCCCAGTGCAAATCTGTGTGCCCGGTTCCTGAAGTTATAGAAGTAAATCCTGATTATAAGGAAACAAAAGAAGAATTATTAACGAAGAGACAAATGATTAGTAACGAATAAAACGAAATTCGGGTTAAAAAACTTGCAACATCTTATGCAAATAAAGCGATTGAAAAAAAGTAGTTCAAAATAAGTATATACATTAAATTAAGCGAAATAATAACTTATAATGGACGATAAAAAGGAAAACATATTACTGGAAGAACAAGCACGAATTGAAGGCACTGTATCAAAAATCAAACATCGGATTGCTGTATTCAGCGGGAAAGGAGGTGTAGGCAAAACAACCGTTAGTGTCAATCTGGCTTATTCATTCAGGCTCCTTGGCTTATTTGTAGGAATACTTGATGCGGATATTACCGGACCAAACGTTGCAAAGATGGTAGGTATTGACAACGATTTAATTTTTTTGGACGAAAAGATAATTCCTTATGAAAGATACGGTATTAAAATGATATCTATTGCAGGATTGATAAAACCAGGGCAGCCTGTGATTTGGCGCGGCCCAATGCGATCAAAAGCGATTCATCAGTTTTTAGCAGATGTCGACTGGGGAGAGCTTGATTATATAATTGCAGATTTGCCTCCTGGAACAGGCGATGAAATTTTGACTATTGTTCAAAAGATGAAACCAGATTATGCTATCATCGTAACCACTCCCCAGGAAGTTTCAATAATAGATGCTGAACGCGCAATAAATATGGCGAAAAAACTTGAAATAAATTCAATCGGAGTAATTGAAAATATGTCCGGACTTATTTGCCCGGTTTGTAAAAATAAAATTGATCTTTTTGGTTCCGGAGGTGGTAAAAAACTGGCAGAAACTTATGGCGCTCAATTTCTTGGTACGATTCCGATTGATATCGACGCAAGGATACTTAGCGATAACGGTAAATCAATAATATTAGAAAAACCGGATTGTTTAGTCACTAAATCTTTCAAATCAATTACAAATTCAATTGAAGAACATTATAAGGAAAGCATAATTAAAAATTAAAGCAAAAAACAGCGGGGAACTTTATGCAAAATAAGGTGAAAGTAGGCATAATTATCTGTGACAGATACAAAAGCTGTGCCGGAGGTAAATGTTTCAGATCAATGTCAAAGCGTGAAGGTGCGTTTGATATTTATAAAGGTAAGGAAATCGAACTTGTCGGATATACAACCTGTGGTGGGTGTCCAGGTGGAAATATTGAATATGCACCTGAAGAAATGAAGAATAACGGTGCCCAAACAATTCACCTGGCAACAGGTATGTTGGTTGGTTATCCTCCCTGCCCCTACATAAAATACTTTAAAGATTTCATTGAAAATAAATACGGGCTAAAAGTGGTTGTCGGTACACACCCTGTTCCAGAAAAATATTTTCTGATACATGAAAAATTAAAAACATGGAGTTCAAATGAGTGGAACGAATTATTAAAGCCATCATTGAAGGACAGAAACATACGCATCGCTTATAATTAAATGTTGATAGAAAGGAGTAGTCAAAAAATGATTGTATTTGGACCCATTCCCTCAAGAAGATTGGGAAGGAGTTTAGGAATAAATAACATACCGCCGAAGGTATGTTCCTATTCCTGTATTTATTGCCAGGTAGGATTAACAGATTCGATGTCAATTCATAGAAGGGAATTTTTTTCTCCGAACGAAATATTCAATGAAGTAAAAAATCGTATTTCACAACTGAAAGAAGCAGGTGAAAAAATTGACTATCTATCATTTGTTCCAGATGGTGAACCTACACTTGATATTAACCTCGGAAATACAATTGATAAGTTAAAACCTTTAGGAATCAGGATAGCTGTAATTACAAACTCTTCTCTGATTTGGGATGATGACGTTAAAAGGGACTTAATTACTGCTGATTGGATATCACTAAAAATTGATGCCTTACATAATAATATCTGGCATAAAATTAATCGCCCACATAACAAGCTTGATCTTTCAAAGATAATTAAAGGTATTGAAGAATTTGCATTGTCATTTAAAGGATCATTGTGTACTGAAACGATGTTAGTAAAGGGGATTAATGATGGAATGGAATCATTAAACGAAATTGCACAGCTAATCAGCAGAGTAAATCCGGAGAAAGCATTCATATTAACTCCTGTCCGCCCCCCTGCTGAAAATTGGGTAAAGGTCTCTCAGGAATACAACCTGAATGCAGCATATCATATATTTAATAGTTATGGAATAATAACAAAAGTATTAGTCTCCGGTGAAGGAATCGATTTTACCTATTCATCTGATGTGGGAAATGAGCTTCTCAGCATCCTTGCCGTGCATCCAATGAAGAAAATTGCTGTGCTTGAATTTTTATCGAAAGCAAATTCAAATTGGGATCTGATAGAACAACTGATAAAAGAAAATAAAATTAAAGAAGTTAAATATTCCGGGTCTTCTTTTTTTATTAAAAATAAAAGAGAGGCTGTAATAAAATGAAAATAGCAATTCCATCAACAGGAGATTCTGCAAAATCGGTAGTAAGTGACACACTGGGGCGCAGCAGTTATATCATGACCTATGATACTGAAAGTAATAAATATTCTGTAACGCCAAATCCCGGAGTTCATTTACTGGATGGATCAGGTCCTAAAGCAGCAGAGATCGTAATTCATTCCGGTGCTGATACACTTTTATCAATGGAAGTGGGGATGAAGGCATACTCCGTTTTGGCAAAAGCACATATTAATATTCAACTTCTGAAATCTAAGAGTACTGTAAAAGCTGCTGTAGAAAAATTTATAAAGAACAATCGGTGATAAAGAATGTATGTACCGACAAAAATATTTTTTACAAAAGGTGTGGGTAAGCATAAAGATTATCTCAGCTCTTTTGAAGTCGCGCTCAGAAGCGCTGGTATAGAAATATGCAATCTGGTTTCGGTCAGTAGTATCTTTCCGCCGAACTGTAAAAGAATCTCTAAAGAAGAAGGTATTAAGGAAATCCAGCCAGGGGAAATTACTTTTGCCGTAATGGCCAGAAATTCTACAAACGAACCTAACAGATTAATTGCTGCTTCAATTGGTGTGGCTATGCCTGCGGATAAATCTAATTACGGTTATTTATCCGAATATCATCCGTTTGGCGTAAAAGAAAAAATAGCAGGAGATTATGCGGAGGATCTTGCAGCACAAATGCTGGCAACAACCCTCGGGGTTGAATTCAACCCGGAAGTCGATTGGAATGAAAGAGAAGAAGTGTTCAAAATGTCGGATAAAATAGTTAAAACTTTTAATATAACTCAAACAGCTGAAGGTGATAGAACAGGCTTATGGACTACGGTTATTGCTGTAGCTATTCTTTTACCTTAGTAAGAGAAAATGTATATGAATTATAAAAACGTAAGATACAAAGCGTCAATTAACTTTGAAATAAAAACTTATGAAATAGACATCGCAGGACACGTAAATAACATTGTATATGTTAAATGGCTTGAAGATTTGCGGTGTAAATTCTTTGAACAATTTCTTCCTATAGATAGTCTTCTTGCTCAAAATTTATACCCTGTAATAACTTCAACAAATATATCTTATAAAAGACAACTTAAACTTGGTGATAAACCAACAGGTTTTATCTGGACGCAGGATATTAAACATAATGTGATGACGCTGAAAATTAAATTTATAATTAATGAAAAAATCTGCGTCCAGGCCGAACAGAAATGTATACTTCTGAATTTGAAGAACGGAAAAATGGATAAGAAAATATTAAGTTCTTCTTTAACAGATGAAGTGCCTATGTAATTACTGTAACAAAGAATTTGCGCTTGATTCTGTATTGATACTGCTGTTGTTCTATTATTATTTATATAGAGTAAAATTGATTCTTCTTCAAAAAAAAGGAGGAGAAAATGGATACAACATGTAAAAAAGCTTTTCTTATAATTATCGGATTACCTTCGCTTATATTTCTTGTTTTTGCATGGATTGTATTGGGAGAAGAAAAAATTAGAGCTGGATGGTTTTATGGAATTTTTGATGACCTCAGTATAATGTGGCTCCCAACAATACTTTATTTAATTGTAGGAGGAATCATTGATATATATCTATTTAATGGTTCGCTGTTTAACTGCCGGGAAAAGAAAATTTATAAAAAATAATATTGAGTAAATTATTACAAGCTGTTGAAGGCGGGAAAATTAAAATTTTTAATTATCTCTATCATTCTCAATCTGAGTGATTTTATCCAATCTTCTCTGATGTCTGCCACCTCCGAAGTTCGTTGTGAGCCAGGCATCAAGAATTGATTTGGCTGTCTCTTCCCCTATTGTTTTTGCACCGATGACAAGTATGTTGGCATTATTGTGCTCTCTCGCGCTTCGTGCAGAGAATTCATTGTAACAGGTTGCTGCACGAATGCTTTTAAGTTTGTTCGCTGTTATTGCGGAAGGGATCCCGGTTGCGTCGATAACTATTCCCCAGTCAACTTCTCTTCCTTTTACTTTTTTTGCAACGGCGTACGCAAAGTCAGGATAGTCGCACGATTTTTCATCGTAGGTACCGACGTCAGTGAGTTTAAATCCTTTATCGGTTAAAATTTTTGATAAGACACTTTTTAATTTAAAGCCCGTGTGATCACTTCCGATTGCAACACTTTTCGACACAAGAGATTTGATAATTCCGGGATCGCTTGCATTAATTTTCTCAGCTTCTTCCTTCGAAATAATTTTTATACCGAGCTGCTTAATTCTATCCTTTGCTCCGGGTGTAAGAATATCATTAGGCCCCACAGGCAGAACTGTCCCGCCTTCTTTTGCAAACCGAATTATGTCAGATTCAGTAACTAATTTTTTCATAAGCAAAATATATCTTTAACCAATGTCTTGTCATTTCGACGCGCCTGCCTTTCAGGTCAGGAGAAATCTTGTGCTTTGAAAAAGATTTCTCTCCCGTTAACTCTGCCTACCGTTAGCCTGAGTGGATTCAAAACGACAGCTATATTAGCTTTTTACCCCTACAAATATTTTGTAAGCTTATTAACTTTAAGATGCTCAACAACTTTTTTAACATTTTGTCCCTGGTCCCTCCTGCAGATCAGCAAAGCATCTTTTGTGTTTATGATAATCAGGTTATCTACACCTATAACAGCAGCAAATTTATCAGGGGAGTAAATATACGAATCGACAACCATATCTGTAAATATATCTCCCATTTTTGCAATCCCGTTTTCATCTTTTGTGGAAAGATTGAAAACCTCTTCCCAACTTCCTACATCGCTCCAGGAAAATGTCCCCTTGGTGAGATATACTTTCTGGGATTTTTCCATTATTCCGTAGTCGATAGATATATTTTTCAATTGTCCATATACAGTTGTAAGTGTTTTACTGTATTCCGGCTTATTAATATCTTTACTTATTTTTACCAGTCCCTCGTGAAGGTCGGGCAAATATAAACGGATTTCATCAATAATTGTATCAACCCGCCAGATGAACATACCACTGTTCCACATAAACTCACCGCTTTCCAGAAAGCGTACTGCGGTTGCGTAGTTTGGCTTTTCTGCAAAACTAAGTACGCTGTAAATGTTATCAGAAACATGCGATTCATCAATCTGAATATATCCGTAACCTGTTTCTGGTCTGGTCGGTTTGATTCCAATTGTTACAAGGCCTTTTGATTCATACGCAAATTTTGCTGCATTTTTTAGTGTCCTGTGAAATTCATTTTTCTCTTTGATTATATGGTCAGCAGGAAGAATAATAGTAACCCCGTCTTTCGATTTTTCCCGTACTATAACTGAAGCGAGACCTATGCAGGCTGCAGTATTCCTGCCAAAAGGTTCCTCAATTATATTTTCAGCCGGAATATTTTTTAGCTGATTAATAACTTCGGGTCTCTGTACCTTATTTGTGATCACGAAAATATTTTCATTTTCAACCAGACCTTTGAGTCTCTCCACCGTATCCTGGATCATCGTATTCTCTCCGAATATTTTCAACAATTGCTTCGGTGTTTTTTCAGTACTCCTAGGCCAGAACCTTGAGCCTATTCCGCCTGCCATTATAACTGCAAATATTTCCATTAAATAAGACCTTTTACTTTAATTGATTGAATTTCTCTCCCGAACTCTTCTGCACGATTAAGGTAGCTTGTAATATCAACCTCCTTCCCTCTTACAACTGCAACTATTACAATCAGGCATGCTCTCATTGATTCCATCACATCTCTCCCGGGCATTAAATCTCTCGTCTTTATTAATAACATTGCCTTTGCAAGTACCTGGTGCATGTTTGCTATTATATCAAATCCTATTTTAGCTGAAAGTTCTCCATTGTTTATCATAGTTTTAGAGAAACCATTCAATTCATCAGGATCTCCAGGTTCACCTCTTGACAATCTCTTCAACATACTATCTATCGGTTTAATTGGTTTTAATATTTCAGCCTCATAATTCTGAAAGAAGTCTTCTTCTTCCTTTTTATCTTCTTCAAAAATTATATTTTCTTTTTCTATATCAGTTTCTGATTTGAAGGGTCTATCCACAGGTTTTTCAGTAGTGTTATAAGACACTTTACCTTTTAAAAGGTCAATGCTGATTTCATCTTTTGTTATACTTCTCTCGATATCCGGGTTGGTCTCACCATTTTCTATTTTTTCAAGCGCCATTTGAAAATTATAAGGATTTACCATATCGAGCATTGAACTTAGATCCCTGATTAAAAATCTGCTGTGATCTCTTATTTTATCCGAAAGCCTGAATAAATCAACCGGGCTGCTTGTCAGATACTCGTAAATTTCGTCCAATCTTATTGCAAATGTGGAAAGCACAGTTATCTTTTTCATTTGTTTTATAAACTGTCCAAGATCACCAGATTTTGCTATGGCTTCACGAAGCAATGCTACAACTTCAATCTTGCCGGTACTGAGTCTAAGATTGTTTGCAGCAGAAGAAATAGTTTGAACAATATATTGTTTAACAAAATCCATACTTTAGTTAATTACCCTTATAAACTCTTTCTATTCGTTTCCCAATTACGCAGGTTATTTCATAAGGAATTGTATTTAAAACTTTACACCAATCCCACGCTGTAACTTTTTTATTTTTTTCATCTCCTAAGATAGTGACTTTATCACCAACTTTTATATTATCATTATTAATATTGAACATTATTCTGTCCATCGAAACTGTGCCGATTTGCTGATATTTTTTCCCTGTTATTATTGCCTGAACCTTATTTGATAATCCCCTGTTGAATCCATCCGCATAACCAAGAGGCACAGAAATAATATTTGTTTTTTCCTTTGCAGTGAATTTTCTTCCGTAGCTTACAGTATCGCCCTTATTAATTTCACTTTTAGAACTTACCTTAGAAATTATCGACATTACAGGTTCAAGCTTAATTGATTCTGTTGTATCCAGTGAAGGATAATATCCGTACATTAAGATTCCCGGACGAACCATATCGTAATAAGATTCCGGGAGATCAAGTATCGCACCCGAATTTGCAGCATGTTTCAATCCGGTTTTTATGTCATTTCTTTCTAGCTTTTTTAGAAGATCATTAAATCTTTTTACCTGCAGTCTTGGAAAAGTTTTATTTTTTTCCTCAGAATTCGCAAAATGTGTGTATATGCCATCAATCTCGAAATCCTTATCATTGCTTATTTTTCTAACAAAATCAAATGCTTGGGAGTGATGGATTCCCAACCGGTTCATTCCTGTATTAACTTTAATATGAACTTTAACCTTTTTCTTCCCGTTTCTCTTGCTCCCCTGCTTCAGGTTCCTGATATGCTCCTTAGCAAATACAGTAGCAATAAGATTATACCTGAATAAATCATCAACCTGATCTTTTGCGAATGGTTCGAATACGAGAATTGGCTCCTTAATCCCTGCTTTTCTTAGTTCGACAGCTTCATCGGGAAAAGCCACTGCAAAGTATTCTGGTCTCTTTTTGCCCAGCGAAGACAAAAATCCAGCCGTCTCCCTTATACCGTGCCCGTAAGCATCGGCTTTTACTACTGCCATAATTTTTACGTTTTTGGTCTTCTTTCGTATGTTAAAAAAATTCTTTTTTAACTTAGAAAGGTCTATTACCGCGTAAGAAAGGTGCATTGGAACAATAATTATTATTAATAAAATATACTTTTTATTGAAGTTATAATCAATTTGAGAAAAATCACAACTATAAAATCCAGCTTTCTTATTTACAGATATAAAGAAAAATTATGAGCACTTTGACAAAAATTTTTCTAATTTCTTCTCTTTATTAGGAATATTGATTTTTTTACACTAATTAATTTCTTATTTTTGAAAATAAACAAATTCAAATATATCAAATTACTGCGAATTTGTAGAATAATAATGCTTGCGAAATAAGTGGTATATATATTGTTAGAGATTGTGCGATATAGAAAAATAGAACAGGTTTTTAAAGAGTTTAATCTAAAAAAGTATAGCCGTTTCTAATTATTTTACAATAAATTATTTCAAATATGCTAACTGAGTTCGGCAAAATTTTCATATTCTTCCTGGTCGCA
>CAZQQD010000080.1:0-14041 GCA_964595355.1 uncultured Ignavibacteriaceae bacterium
AATGATATCTTAAAAAGACCTGCGAATGAAAAGCCTTACCTTATATTGGTTGTCGGTCACCCGACTGAAAATGCAAAGGTACCGGATATTCAGAAAAAACCGCTGAAAGAAATAATGGAGTTTGTTTGATCTATAAATTGTCATCCTCCCGCAAGGCGGGATTTCGGAATCTATTAAATTTAGCAGATTCTGAAATGAATTCAGAATGACAGTAAAACTGTATTTGTTAAAATAAAATTAGAACACTACATACTGCTTGCCTCGCCTGTTTTTAATGCCTAATTTTATTCAGCCTAAGAATCTATTATTCCATTTTATTGATTGAGGTAGAGTACCATGCAAAATAACCACAATGTAAAAGCGAAAAGAGAACGCAGCTTTTTCGGAGATGTGCTCGATTATTTTAATAAAGCAGCGGGATTCACCAAATATCCTTCCGGACTGCTTGATCAGATCAAAGATTGCAACAGCGTTTACGAAATGAAATTTCCAGTCAGGATAAAAAATCAAATCAAAGTGATAACGGCATACAGAGTTGAACATAGTCAGCACAAATTACCGGTGAAAGGTGGAATCCGTTATAGTCTTTCCGTAAACCAGGATGAAGTAATGGCACTTGCTGCTTTGATGACATATAAATGTGCTGTAGTAAATGTTCCCTTTGGCGGTGCAAAAGGCGGCGTTTGTATTGATCCCAAAGAATATGATGAAGTTGAACTCGAACATATTACCAGGAGATACACGTCTGAACTTGTAAAGAAGAATTTTATAGGGCCAGGTATAGATGTGCCGGCACCCGATTACGGAACAAACGGTAGTGTTATGGCTTGGGTGGCTGATACTTATGCTGCATTCAATCCAGGTTCGATCGATGCACAGGCCTGTGTTACCGGTAAACCTATCAGTCAGGGCGGAATCAGGGGCAGAACCGCAGCCACGGGAAGAGGCGTTTACTTTGGAGTTAGGGAAGCGCTGAATAACGAAAAAGATTTAAAGAAACTTGGACTAACAGCCGGTGTCGAAGGAAAGAGAGTTGTTGTTCAGGGGTTGGGAAATGTTGGCTACCACGCCGCAAAATTCTTCTTTGAAGCCGGAGCTAAAATAGTTGGTATCGCGGAATTTGAGGGCTCCATTTATGATCCAAACGGAATTGATATTGAAAAATTAATGATACACAGGAAATCGACAGGAAGTATTCTGGATTTTCCTGGTGCTAAAAATCTAAAAAGCAGGGGAGATGCTCTCGAAGTTGAATGCGATGTATTAATACCGGCGGCACTCGAGAACCAGATAAATTCAGCCAATGCAGACAAAATCAAAGCTAAAATTGTTGCAGAAGCTGCAAACGGCCCGGTTACACCGGAAGCTGAAAAAGTTCTTCTTAAGAAGAATACTTTAATAATTCCCGACCTGTATCTAAATGCCGGGGGTGTAACAGTATCTTATTTTGAATGGCTGAAAAATTTATCTCACGTGCGTTTCGGAAGAATGGGAAAACGATACGACGAATTAATCTATCAAACTCTGGTTAATTCAATTGAGTCGGCAATCGGTAAAAAGCTTGATGATTCATCAAAGCAAATTATAACTCATGGTGCAGATGAAGAGGATCTTGTGAATTCGGGCCTGGAAGAAACTATGGTGAGCGCATATAATGAAATAAACGAAGTATGGAAAACAAATAAAGAGATTCCTGATCTTCGCACTGCTGCTTTTGTAACTGCCATTAATAAAATCGCTGATTCTTATTACGCGCTGGGAATATTTCCTTAAAAAGATATTATATTTTTGTTTTACCGTATATTATTAAAAGAGTTTAAACCCAGCCTCTTAACTTGCACGCTTCTGCGACTCTTGCAACACCAACAACCATCGCACCGAGCCGGGGATGAACTTTTTTATCTTTAACTGCTTCCATTACGGTATGATAGGCTTTTTTGAGTTTATCGTCTAATCTTTTGTGAACCCGCTCCTCGTCCCAGAAGTATGAGTAATTATCCTGAACCATTTCGAAATAAGAAACAGTTACGCCGCCCGCACTGGCAAGAATATCAGGTATAACGTGAATCCCGTTTTTATTTAAAATAATATCCGCCTCGGGTGTGGTCGGTCCGTTTGCAAGTTCACAAATTACCTTTGCTTTAATGTTGTTGGCATTCTGAGAAGTAATTGCATTTTCGAGTGCAGCAGGGTAAAGAATTTCCACTTCGAGTTCCAGAAGTTTTTCATGAGGAATTTGCTTTGCCCCGGGAAATCCAAGCACGGAACCGGTCTTTAATTTGTGCGTTACAAGTTCTTTTGGATTGAAGCCATCACTGTTAAATATGGCGCCGCGTGAATCGCTGACAGCTACAAGTTTTCCTCCGCCTAAAATTTCCTGGTGAAGTAAAGCAGCTCTTTGACCTGCATTTCCAAATCCTTGAATTGCATAAGTTTTTGTAGGATCGAAACCGTGAAGTTTACACGCTTCCCGCACCGTTATCACACCACCACGTGCAGTTGCATCTCTTCTTCCTTCGGTTCCGCCAATCTGTTGGGGCTTGTCAGTCAAGACGCCGGGCTGATGAAGATTCATAATTGTTTCATATTCATCCATCATCCACGCCATTGTTTGAGGGTTTGTGTAAACGTCAGGCGCAGGAATATCTTTATTAATTCCTATAAACGGAGCAATTGCTCTAATGTATTCTCTTGATAAATTTTCAAGTTCTCTTTCCGACATAGATTTTGGATCACACACAACACCGCCTTTTCCTCCACCGAGAGGTAAATCTACTACTGCAGTTTTCCAGGTCATCCAGCATCCAAGTGCCCTGATAGTATCGACAGTTTCTTCCGGGTGAAATCTGATTCCGCCTTTAGCCGGGCCACGGGCAAAGTTATATTGAATTCTGTATCCCTGGAAAATTTTTGTTCTACCGTCATCCATTTTAACGTGCAAAGTAAAATTAAATTCTCTTTGCGGGGTACTCAGCAGCTCAATTGTAGCTTTATCAAGGTTTAAAATTTTAGCTGCTTCAAAAATCTGCTGTCTTGCTACATTAAATGAATTATATGATTCCATTATTTTATCCTTTGGTCTTTTTATTTTTATCAGGAGAATCAGGTTCAGGTTTTACCGGCACATCCAGAATTATTCTGTACCAGCAGTTCTTGCAGGTTAATACTCTATCGACACTTAATAGCACCTGTTGCCATGGACTGAGCTTATGCCCACAATGAGGACAATTTTCTAAAATGTCTTTACTCATTTCCGGCTTACTATTTTCCAAGTTTTCCCTCCGGTTTAAAAATAACTCCTTTGTTCTGATGACCGTTCATTTTAATAACTATGGGTGAATCAAAACGAAGGAGTTTAGTAAAAACTTTTGAAGCTGTTGGTTTTTGATCAGTTAGCCAGTTCCAGTTAATCAGTCCCTGGTTTTTAAGACTGTTTATATTGAAATAGCCGATCATAAATGAAGTAATGTTCTGGAAAAAGTGAGAACCTTGTGAAGGTTCAACAGATAAGTCTTTAAATCCGGATTCAACAATTGCGCGTGCACCTGCAATTTGTTCCCAGTTTACCGGGATCCCAAGCCACGGATCGAGTGATCCCCATCTGCCTACACCAATTAACAAATATGGCCTGTTTTCGTCTATTAATTGACTGTTGAACTGGCTTACTTCTTTTGCAACATCCCGGCTTTTAGATCTGTCGAATGAATCGTAATCAACAAAGACAATATCGTAAATATCGTTGAGTACACCATCACCAAGTACCTGGTTGCTGAAACAAATTAATTTTTCGGGTTCGAATTTGTCAATTGTAATTTCCTCATGGTCTCTATTGATAACTAGCGGTCTCATTTGCAAAAGCCCGAATTCTTTCGGCTTTCCCTCAGATACTGATAGATTAACAGCAAATTCTATTTCTATAGGAGTACCCATTCCCCAGGTTCCCATATCGAGAAGCAGATCTATAATTTCCGACAGAGGAAAAAGTTTGTGCTTGAGCATTGGTCCGAACGTAACCATTCTAATGCCTGCCCGGCTAAGTCCATCAGAAATTGAATCATTCTCAGGAGAATAAGTAGATCCCACAAGACTTAGTGTCCCCTCTTCTTCAGCTACATCAAGGTCATAGGTTTCGATCATCATATCGTGTGTGGCATAACCAAAATCGGATTTACCTTCAAGGTTAAGAGCATAAAAGTTTTTCTGACTATTATCTAAAGCATCCTTTGTTGAATAAAATTGTATCAGATCTGTTGGATACTTAGGGCAGAATCTTACAACATTTCCTCCGTCTACAACAGTTTTACCCAAACCAAGGGCAACCGAGACAACCCCATCTATAGATTTTTGAGGAGCTATTGGATAAAAGTTATACGATTTTGCAACACCTGATATTTCAGGATAAAATTTATGATCGCGTTTTGATCCAATAATTTTCTGAATAATGACCGCCATTTTTTCCTCTTCAAGGCGGTAGGAGGTTATCTTTATATATCCTTTTGCACTCTGATAAAATGTGGAAGCGTAAACTCTTTTTATGGTATTCAGAAGGTCGTTTAGTTTTACAAGAGGATTGTGATGATTATTTGGAATCATATAAGTCTCATAAACGCCCGCAAAGGGATGATACTGTGAATCTTCAAGTAAACTCGACGATCTAACTGCAAGTGGTGTGTGAACAATATCCAGGAAAGCTGCAAGCTCACCAAGAACTTCCTCAGGAAATTTTTCCGCTTCTAAAAATCTTTTTGTAATTTCTTCGTCGTTTTCACAGCTTAGAGCAAAATTTCTCAGTTTATTGTCATCGAGAAATTGATCGAATACATTCGTTCCAATTACAACTGCTGCAGGCACAGAAATCTGAATCCCTTTGAATTGATCCCGAACGTTGTAATTATTTATTAAAGTATTTACAAAGCCTAAACCTCTTGCTTTTCCACCTAATGAACCTCCGCCAATTCTCGCAAAGCTACTGTTGGGATCAAAAGATTCCTTTGTGAAATCTGCGATGATGCCCCGCTGTCTGAGGTTTCTATAATTATGCAAAGAATTAATTAAATGCTGACGAAGCTCATCAACAGAAGAATAATCAGAAACCTTTCTTGGCCTTAGTTGATGGGCCAGCCAGAATTCCGTCCGGGCTTTAAGCCAGTTTGAAAAATGATTCCTCTCACCGTGATATTTTATGCTTTCAGCAGGAACAATCTTTAATTGTTCTTCAAGGCTTTTCAGATCGTTTGCTCTGCCAACTTCAATACCGGCCTTTGTCCTGAAAATAAAATCACCGAAACTGAAATAGTTCGTCATAAAATGTTTCAGTTCGTTTATTAATAATGGGGAATCTTTTAATACAAATGAAGCTCCAATATCATCTGTGTAAGTGGAATAATCAGAATTATTCGATGTTAAAAGTATGGGAATATCAGGATGATCATTTTTTACATTTTTAGCAAATTCTATTCCAGCAACCGGATCGTCTTTGCCATTTCTAGGAAAATCAACATCTGATATTAAACCGAGTACAAGGTCTTTATACTTCTTGTAATAATTCCAGGCTTCTTCATAATTTGTGCAGAGCAGAATTTTCGGACGTGCACGCATTCTTAAAAACCTATGAGTGAGGTTTATACCTTCTGAAATTAATCTTTGCGATTGAGCCAGAATTTCTGTGTATATAACAGGTAGTAAAGAAGAATAATATCTTACATTGTCTTCAATAAAAATGATATTTTGAACACCAACAATTCTACTGTCATGATCTACGTTCATTCTATCTTCAAGGTATTTTACAATTGCAATTATTATCCTGAAATCACCATGCCAGATGAAAATTTTATCGAAGACAGAGGTTTCAGGTTTAAGTAATAAATATTTTAATTCTTTGTTATCGTGTGCAAGTAAAATAATTGGAATATTAAGTCCCGATTCTTTTGCCAATGCAGCAAAATTAATTGGGTGCATGTCTTCAATGTGAAGAGTAGTAATAATAAGATCGAATCTTCTTTCTTCTTTGGCAAGTGCTATTGCATCTTTACCGCTTGATACTCTTGTTAATTCAGGGGAGTGGCTGAGGTTTAATCCCTGATATTCATTTCTGATTAATTCGTAAAGTCTGCCATCTTCTTCAAAGAGGTATAAATCGTAGAGGCTGGAGACTAGGAGAATATCTCTTATCCTTAATCTCATCAGGTTCTGAAAACCCTGGAATCTGTTGCCGTAACCGTGCTCTACCCAGTAATCATCAAAACTGTTTTTTACTGCGTCATATTTATCTCGCATGATAACCTGCGGTTAATGACGTAAATTTAATTGTAAAAATAAGAGAAGGCCTTCAATTTATGTAGTCAATTTGAAGGCCCTTGAAAGAAATAATAATTATACAACACCCTGATCCATCATGGCATCAGCAACTTTCAGGAATCCGCCAATATTAGCGCCATTGACATAATTGCCAGGTGTTCCAAATCTATCTGCCATATGAACACAGGTAGTATGAATATCTTTCATAATCATTTGGAGTCTGTTATCCACTTCTTCTCTGTTCCATGGCAAACGCATGCTGTTCTGTGTCATTTCCAGTCCGGATACTGCAACGCCACCAGCATTAGCTGCTTTTCCGGGTCCGTAAAGAATTTTTTTATCAAGAAATAGTTTTACACCATCTAGCGTGGTTGGCATATTTGCGCCTTCACTAACGACGTAAACACCGTTCTTTATAAGATTCTGTGCATCCTTTCCATTTATTTCATTTTGAGTTGCACTTGGAAATGCACACTGAGCTTTATGATTCCAGAGCGGATTAGAATCAGCCTTTGGATCTATAGTAGTGTAAACAGCATTTTTATATTTCTCAGCGTATTCTTTAATCCTTCCGCGCCTTACATTTTTCAATTCCATTACGAAGTTAAGTTTTTCATTATTAATTCCTTCTTCATCGTAAACGTAACCATTAGAATCTGACAACGTTACAACTTTAGCTCCGAGAGAAATTAATTTTTCAACAGTATATTGTGCAACATTTCCACTGCCTGATACAAGACAGGTTTTTCCTTCCAGAGTTTCTCTTTTTGTGCTCAGCATTTCGGCTGCAAAGTAAACTGCTCCGTAACCGGTAGCTTCAGGTCTGATGAGCGATCCTCCCCAGTTCAGGCCTTTACCTGTTAGTACACCTGTAAATTCGTTCCTGAGTTTTTTGTATTGACCAAACAGATAACCAATTTCTCTACCTCCAACGCCGATGTCACCGGCAGGAACATCGGTATTTGGTCCTATGTGTCTGTAAAGTTCGCTCATGAATGCCTGACAGAAACGCATAATTTTTAAATCACTTTTACCTTTTGGGTCGAAATCCGAACCTCCTTTTCCACCTCCCATTGGAAGTGTTGTAAGACTGTTTTTAAATACTTGTTCGAATGCGAGAAATTTTAGAATACCAAGGTTAACTGATGGGTGAAAGCGTAATCCCCCTTTATAAGGTCCGATTGCACTGTTCATTTCGATTCTGTAACCCTTGTTGATGTTGACTTCTCCCTGTTCATCAACCCAGGGCACGCGGAAAGTTATAACTCTTTCAGGTTCGATAATTCTTTCCAGTATTTTTGCAGCCTGGTACTCGGGATGTTTTTCAAAAACCAGCGAAAGAGATTCTGCAACTTCCTCTACTGCCTGATGGAATTCTGGTTCAGCAGGATTTTTTGCTTTGACTTCCGCAATCAGATCCTTTATGTAACTAGACATGATCGCCTCCTTGAGTTATGTATAGTGAGTATATTATTCAGCGTAAGGTGAGTTTAATACATCTACGCTTTTTTTGAAGTAAACTTTGTCCCCCTAGATTATGAGTAAAATGTTATTTGCCCGGTTTTAATATGATTCCTTTATTCTGGTGCCCGCTAATTCTTACAGAAACAGGCTCTTTAAAATAAAGATGTTTTACATAATTTGTTTCATTAATTGTATTTTGTTTGAGTAGCCATTCCCAGTTTATAAAACCCATATGGGTAAAGGTATTTACCGTAAAATATCCCACTCTAAAAGAAGTTATATTCTGGAAAAAATGAGACCCTTGGGATGGGGTAACGTTCATATCTTTAAATCCACCCTCTACTATTGTGACTGCGCCGGAAATCTGGTCCCACGTTACAGGGATTCCGAGCCAGGGATCCAGAGAGCCCCATCTGCCGATTCCTATCAGAATATATGGTCTTTTTTCGCTTATTAATCTTGAATTAAATGAACTTACTTCAAGTGCTGTTTCTTTTGTTTTTGACCTGTCAAATTTATTTATATCGACAACTACAATATCGTGGATATCAGTAATTACACCGTTACCCAATACTTGAGTACTCTGGCAGATGAGATTTTCTTCCTTAATATCATCAAATTTTAATTCAACATTCTCTCTGTGAATAACAAGCGGTCTCATCTGGAGCATTGCAAATTCCTTTTTTTCACCTTCTTTTGCTGCGAGGTTTACTGCAAATTCAATTTCTACAGGAGTGCCCATTCCCCACGTGCCAATATCTAAAAGTAAATCAAGAATTTCAGGTAAAGGGAAAATACCATGCTTTAATATTGGTGCAAAAGTCACAACTCTCATTCCATCTCGTGATGTTCCATCATATACTGCTTCATTTTCAGGGGAATAAGTTGAAGCTACAGAAAAAAGTGTATTGTCTTCTTCGGCGCTATGAAGGTCGTATTTTTTTACAAGTATATCTGAGGTTTCGTGAACATCGGATTCAAGGTGTCCCTTTATATCCAGTGCATAGAAATATTGCTGTGCATTTTTAATTGTTTCTTTAGTTGAAAAAAACTGAAGCAAGTGTTTCGGGTATTTTGGACAAAATCTTATCGTGTTACCGCCTTCTACAACTGTCTTGCCGAGCCCGAGTGCAACTTGTGCAATTCCATCGGAAGATTTTTGAGGTGGTACAGGATAAAAATTAAATGATTTTGCAACACCTGAAAAATCCGGGTAGAACCTTCCGTTTCTTTCTGTACCAATCAGTCTTTGAATAATTACCGCCATCTTCTCTTCTTCAAGTCTGTATGATGTGGCTTTAATATAATCTTTTGCTTTCCGGTGGAACGTTGAAGCGTAAACACTTTTAATACATTGCAGTAATTCCCTGAGCCTGACAGCTTTCTGAGGATTACTGTTGGGAATCATATATGTTTGGTAAACACCTGCAAATGGTTGAAATTGTGAATCTTCAAGCAGGCTTGAAGACCTGACGGCTAGAGGCCCTTTTACTAATTCAAGAAATTGAGAAAGTATGTTTGAAATATCCTGTGGAAAATTAGGTGACTCAATGAATTTCTGAGTTATTTTCAGATCATCATTTTCATTCAACGCGAAATTTTCAAGGTCATTCTTTTCAATAAAATAATCGAAAACATCAGTGGCAATTACAATAGCAGAGGGAACAAATACTTCGATATCTTCAAATCTATTCCTGATGTTATAGTTAATTATCAGTGTGTTAATAAATCCAAGGCCACGAGCCTTTCCACCCAATGAGCCCCATCCAATTCTGGCAAAGCTATTTCTCGGATCGAACGTGTCTTTATCAAAATCTGTTATAACCCCTCGTTGCCGGGCCTCCAGATAGTCCTTTAAGGATCCTATTATCAGGTCGCGAAGGTCCGATACAGATTTAAAATCAGAAACTTTTGCAGGTCTGAGTTTGTGAGCCAGCCAGAACTCAGTTCTTGCTTTCAACCATTTTGAAAAATGGTTCCCCTTACCGTGATAAATAATGCTTTCGTCCGGCACAGTTCTTAATTGTTCAATCATTTCCTTTAGATTTCTGGCTCGCCCAATTTCTTTACCGTCGGGCATTTGAAAAACAAAATCACCAAATCCAAAATTGTCTAGCATAAAGTCGCGAAGATCGTGCAGCAGAGTGGGCGATCCTTTTAAAAGAAATGAAGCACCGACTTCCTGGGCCTTGCTCATATATTCTTGATTACTGGACTGAAGCAGTATAGGAATATCTTTCTGTTTAGCTTTGACATCTCTAGCAAATTTTATTCCTGCTTCAGGGTCTTTTTCTCCGTGTCGTTTAAAATTTACATCTAAAATAATTCCGAGAATATAGCCTTCATATTTTTCGTAATAATTCCAAGCCTCTTCATATGTATTGCAGAGTAAGATTTTAGGCCGTGCACGCATTCTTAAAAATCTGTGTGTGAGATTTACTCCTTCAGCGATCAATCTTTGCGATTGCTTAAAAATTTCTGTGTAGATCAAAGGAAGGTAGGAGGAATAAAATTTCACATTATCTTCCACTAAGATAATAGCCTGAACTCCGGCTGTTTTGATATCGTTTTCAACATTGAGTCTGTCTTCCATGTATTTAATAATTCCTATCAGTAGATGGTAGTCACCCTGCCAGATAAAAATTCTTTCAAAAATGGAAGTATCATATTGTGTAACTAATTCCTTCCTTTCACGGTTATCATAAGCCAAAAGGATTATCGGTTTCTTTATTCCAGCTTCCCGGATCATTTGTGCAAACTTTACCACATGCATATCTTCAATATGGAGGGTAGTTAATATTAAATCGAAATTGTCCTCTCTCATTGCAATTTCAATTGCTTCTTTACCGTTGGTAACGTGAGTAATTTCAGGAGAATGGCTCAAATTTAAATTCTGGTATTCTTGCCGGATAAGTTCGTATAGTCTCCCGTCTTCTTCAAACAGGTAATTATCATAAATGCTTGAGACCAGAAGTATTTCTCTGATCTTAAAATGCATCAGCTTCTGGAATTTTTTTATTCTGTTGCCGAAGATTTCATCACTATCTGTCTGGCGAATCTTTTCCTTCTCAAGTGTGTTTTTAATATTGGAATTCAAGGTTACTATATCTTAAAAAAATATGAATCAAAATTGTACTAAATAATTTTGACAGTTTTTATTTCAACACAGAATTTTTTCCTGTGCTCATATAGAAATTAAACTAATCCCTGATCAAGCATTGCATTTGCTACTTTTAGAAATCCTGCGATATTTGCCCCATTAACATAGTTACCCGGGGTACCATATTTTTCAGCTGTCTCTATACAGGTTCTATGAATCCTAACCATAATTTCGTGTAGTCTTTTGTCAACCTCTTCTTTAGACCACGGTAAACGCATACTGTTCTGCGACATCTCTAGTCCTGAAGTAGCAACCCCACCGGCATTAGCTGCTTTGCCCGGTGCATAAAGTATTCCTGCCTGCGTAAATACCTTATAGCCTTCTATAGTCGTTGGCATATTGGCTCCTTCACAAACACAAACACAACCATTTTTTACCAATTCCTTTGCATCATCTTCGTTTAGTTCGTTCTGTGTCGCACAAGGCATTGCCACATCGACCTTGATACCCCAGGGATGTTTACCTTCGTAAAATTCAACCTTAAATTTATCAGCGTAATCTTTTACTGTATCATTTGCGCTTGACCGCATCTTCAACATAAAATCTGCTTTTTCTCCCTGGATACCGTTTTTGTCATAAATGAATCCATCAGGACCGGAAAGTGTAACTACTTTTCCGCCCAACTGATTTATTTTTTGTACAGCACCCCATGCAACGTTACCAAATCCGGAAACTGCAAAAACTTTTCCTTCGATATCGTGACCTTTTGTACGCAACATTTCCTGGGCAAAATAAACTGCGCCGTACCCAGTAGCTTCCGGTCTGATAAGTGAGCCTCCCCAGTTTAAACCTTTCCCAGTAAGAACTCCTGTAAATTCATTTTTCAATCTTTTGTAATGACCGAAAAGAAAACCGATCTCTCTTGTACCAACTCCGATATCACCTGCGGGGACATCGGTGTTGGGACCGATATGTCTGTATAATTCAGTCATGAAACTCTGGCAGAAACGCATCACTTCATTTTCACTCTTACCTTTCGGATCAAAATCGGAACCACCTTTTCCTCCGCCCATGGGCAAAGTTGTAAGGCTATTCTTAAAAACCTGTTCAAAGGCAAGAAATTTCAAGATACTGAGTGTAACGGAGGGGTGAAATCTTAATCCGCCTTTGTATGGTCCAATGGCACTGTTCATTTCTATACGATAGCCCCTGTTGACATGTATTTCTCCCTGATCATCCATCCAGGGTACCCTAAAGATTATTATTCGTTCCGGTTCAGTCATTCTTTCTAAAATTTTAGCCGACCTGTATTCGGAATGACGTTCTAAAACAAGATCGAGTGAATCTAAAACTTCCTCAACTGCCTGGTGGAATTCCGGTTCATTCGGATTTTGCGCTTTTACTTTAGCTACCAGTCTTTTAGTATATTCGGACATACGTACCTCTTATGTATAACATATTTTATTTATTCTCATTAAAGGTGAGATTTTTGATGATTTATTTGCGGAAAAGCGAACAAGAATTAACATGTAGAAATAACCAACAGGAATTCTCAATAATTATAACATTAAACTTAGCAATTAATTATCTAAAGTTCATAACACAAAATTCAATTATTAAAGGTTATTCCCCGCCATAAAAAGTTTTTTCAGGGCTACATAAAAAAGCCCTTTTATGGTAAGTTTTTAGCATATTTAATAGATTTGTTACAGTTCTAAATTTAAAATGTATACCAGAGGATTTTTCAGATGGAAAACAAAATAGTACTTGAAAAGGTTCAACAAGCGATTGGCATATTGAAAGAAAAAGATATCGATATGTGGATCACTTTCGCACGGGAAAGTTCAATAATGCCGGATCCTGTTATGGAAATTATTATTGGACAGAACAGTACCTGGGAATCTGCATTTATCATTTCTAAAGATGGCGATACTAATGCTATACTTGGCGAAATGGAAAAAGAAAACTTTGAAGGTAAAGGAGGTTTTAAAAATATAACAGGCTATGTAAAATCATTCAGTCCGCCGCTTCTGGATTATCTCAAGAAAAAAAGTCCTAAAAACATTGCAATTAATTTTTCACAAAACTCTGTGCTAGCGGACGGACTTACTCATGGCTTTTATTTAAAGATATTGAACTACTTAAAAGGAAGTGGATTTGAGAATAAATTAATTTCTGCAGAAGAAATCATCGCTGCATTGAAGGGAAGAAAATCTGAAACAGAAATTGCTATAATGACAGAAGCAGTTAATAAAACTCTTGACATATTTGATGAAGTAACAAACTTCATAAAACCGGGAAAGTCAGAAAAAGAGATTGCTTCATTTGTAGAATCAATAATGCAGAGAAAAGGATTCGAAGCTGCGTGGGAAGAAGAAACATGTCCGGCAGTATTTACTGGGCCTGATACACAAAGTGCACATTCGGGACCGACTGACAGAAAAGTTGAAAAAGGGCATCTTGTCAATATGGATTTCGGAATTATTTATAAAGGATATTGTTCTGATTTACAAAGAACTTGGTATGTCTTAAAAGATGGAGAAGATAAAGCACCTGTCGAGGTTCAAAAAGGATTCGAAGTTATTCGGGATGCAATTCAAAAAGTTGCTGATAATCTTAAACCGGGTGTAGCTGGATGCGATATGGACGACATTGCACGTAATTATATTGTTGAGCAAGGCTACGAAGAATTTCCACACGGACTTGGACACCAGGTTGGCAAAAGAGTTCACGACGGAGGTTGCGGCTTATTTCCCCGCTGGGAAAAATATGGAAACACTCCTTTTATGAAGGTTGAGGAAAACCAGATTTTTACGATAGAACCGAGATTAACGGTTAAAGGTTACGGAACTTCTACTCTTGAGGAAGAGGTTATTGTTAAAAATGATGGGGCTGAGTTTATTTCCAAGCCGCAGAAAGAATTGATATTAATAAAGTAGAGACGAGGCATGCCTCGTCTCTACTACAAATTCAGAACCGACACTCCCTTTTATAACATTCCGATAGTAAATTGTTAAATTCTTCAAAGGAGATTTCTTTTGCACCAAACATTTTTAAATGTGGAGTCATATATTGGATATCGAGCATTACAAAATTTTTTTCTTTTAAGCGTTCCAGCAATTTTACAAGTGCTACTTTTGAAGCCTGCGTAACTTTCGAAAACATGGATTCACCAAAAAA
>CAZQQD010000081.1:0-13791 GCA_964595355.1 uncultured Ignavibacteriaceae bacterium
ATATTAATGTGATGGATATAAGTAAAGAAAATCTGTCAAAATTAAAAAACATAGAGAATATAAAGGTTATTAAATCTGATGCCGGAGATATGAAATTACTCAAAAAATATAGCAGCGATTGTGATCTTGTAATTTCTGCTGTCCCCGGTTTTCTCGGATTCGAAATACTTAAAAAAATAATCAAGTGTAAAAAGAATATTATTGATATTTCTTTCTTTGATAAAGATGCATTTGAACTTGATGAACTTGCGGAAAAGAATAAAGTCACTGCAGTAGTAGACTGCGGGGTAGCACCCGGATTGAGTAATATTATTCTGGGCTACCATAATTCAAAAATGAATATTGATTCATTTGAGTGCATGGTTGGTGGATTACCTGAAAAACGAGATTGGCCCTATCAATATAAAGCTCCTTTTTCTCCGATTGATGTTATAGAAGAATATACCCGCCCTTCAAGAATAGTTAAAAATGGTAAAGTAATTGTGAAAGAAGCTTTATCAGACATTGAAACTGTTAAAATAGAACCTGTCGGTGAATTGGAAGCTTTTAACACAGATGGACTGCGTTCGCTATTAAAGACAATGAAGATTTCCAATATGACTGAGAAAACTTTAAGGTATCCGGGGCATACTGAGTTGATGAAAATTTTGAGAGAAACAGGATTTTTCAGCAATGAAAAATTATTGATAAATGGAAATAGAGTTTCTCCTCTTGAAATGACTTCGAAACTATTATTTCCAATCTGGAGACTCGCTGATGAGGAGAAAGAGTTTACAGTTTTAAAGATTAAAATAACCGGAACTCAGAAGGATAAACCAATTGAATATCAATATAGTATTTTTGATAAATATGATGATAAAACTAAAACGTCATCAATGGCAAGAACGACCGGATATACCTGTACTGCAGCGGCAAGATTGGTGTTGGGAGGCCAATTTTTGCAAACAGGAATTTGTCCTCCTGAATTTATCGGAGCCGAACAAAATTGTTTTGAGATTGTAATTAATGAATTAGAAAAAAGAGGAATTCAACTCGTTAAAAAAGTCATTCAATAATCTAAATAATACAGAAAAGCTGTTCGTAATTTGTTTTTCGTAATTGATGTATTAGAAAATCCTGCTCAATAATTAAGTGCCCCAAAATTAAAATATTCCCAAAATGGGAACGCTAATCCTTTCAAAATAGCTCATTTCACCAATAAAATAGTACAATTTCGGGTTAATCTTATGGCATGTTTATTGACTTTACTGCAGAAACGAAAGAGTTGGATGGATTTTATAAACGACATAGTATTATCAACTTTAGAAGATAGGGAATTAAACGAGTATAAAGTTTTGAATTATCTGAAGACCTGCCGGCAGAACTTTAATAAGAACCGGTTATATCCTGATCTTACAGAATTGCGTATAATAGCCTCTAAATTGAAGACCTTTCTGAATCAAAAGACACTTCAAAACAGTACAAAACAATATTCATCAAAAAATAGTGTTAGAAAAGGTTCGTGCGTAAGTATTGTGAGCGATGAATATGAAAATATTACAGAGATTGTAAAATGCTCACTCTCACATTTAACCGAAGTTATTGAGGAAGGTTATGTAATCTATGATTTTGTTTCCAGGAATCTTGAAGTAAATCTAGTTGGTGACCTTCCTGAGTATTATGATGAGGGATATTTATTAGTTCCGGATAACAAAACTAATCAACTACGTGTTTATCAATATGTAACTTCAACAAGTGTAACTTCGCCGATTCCTCTCCAATCATTAAATACAAGCTATCTTATGTCAATTCCTGGTTGTAAAGTATCATTGACCTCAAAGAAATTCAGGAAGGAATTAGTTTTTAAATTAGATTCATTTATAGACCCCGCCATTTTTGTCTGTATTACCGATCTGAGTTTTGATATTCCTCATACAATTTTACCCATTGCCAAAAAGAAGCTTCTTGATATAATATTCTAATTCCTCTTAAAACAGGTGTTTTGCACAGCCATAGCCGGATTATAAATCTATATCTTTTATCCAGCACTGCTTAATGTTGGGGTTAAAATAAAAAGAACATCTGCCAAGCTAACTATATCTGCCCTGGTCCTATAGTTCTCTTCCAGATGTTCTTTATTCATATCAAAGGTATAAAATTTTCCTTTTGGACGAATCAGTAAGTTTATCTATTAACTAGGTAATTATACCTAGTCGATTGTAAAGATTGCCAATAATTATATTCTGTTTTTGGGCCTGAATTCTAATCTAATTTTAGGGGATTTTTCCACTTTATAGATAATGAAGAAGATGGCTATTATTGTCTCAAAAGAAGTGGTAATAAAAAAGAAAAAAATGCCTGTATGAACATTTATGAGTGCTAAATAAAATTTGAGCTGGATTGTAATTTCATAAAGTAAAAGAATAAAGTAACCTATGTTAAGGGAAGAAGTTTCATTATAATCAATAGCAGCATTTTTTAGTATTATGTAAAATATAATCAGATGGGCCAAAATAATTGTAAACATTATAAGCCTGGTATCAGAATAATAATTTATAAAAAAAACAACAATTAGTGATATAAAAAAAGAGTACCAATATTTTCTTATTAAAGTATTTCTGAACAGGGTAAAAATTAAAACGAGATTAATAATGTTGTATATCTTAAGAATGTTAAAGTGGAATAGTGAGGCAAGTGATACAGAAATAAGGCCTTCTAAAGCAAGTACCATAAAAAAATAAAAATACTTTCCCCGATATTGTCTGAAAGGGGGAAATAACCAAATTAATACGCTGCTGTAGACTATTATGTAGTTAAGGTTCATTTTTTAGAAACAAATAGGTGGACACAGTGTCGGAAGTTCCAGTGTCGCATTATCGTATGTGATTGAGATCACTTCACTCCTTCTTTCAACATAAACAGAATCGGCAGGCCCTCCGTTTAATAGATCCTCAATAATTGATTTGCTGAATACTTTTAGAGTATCGTCAGACGATATCCCGGTCGAATCAGGATAAATAACTTTTCTTCCATCAACTGCTATAAACAAATTGTTACTTTTAAAGGTAAACATCAAGACTTTATTAGTTTCGGTCAAAAAAGTTTGAAACTGTGTAGGATTAAAAGCTACCTTTTGCAGCACTGGACCATGTAATTGGTTTACCTCGTCTATAGTATATAGTTTGCCAAAAGTTTGGCTACTGCCGGATATTGTTAGGAAAAAGAAAGATAAGAGATAGAAGAGAAAGAAGTTTTTTTGTTTAGACATTTTATACCTCTGTTTTTATTGGAAAAAATTGAATTAAGTGAGTGAAATATAATAGGTAGGCTTGTCTTATGAATCAGTAATAGTACGTAGATAAAAAATTTAAATATTTTGTGGAAGAATGAAGATTTATTTATCAATTGGGGACAAAATGGGGCCTTTAGGCCCAAAATAATTGTTTATTTGTCTGTTTTCTTCAATTCTGTATTATAATTCACGGCATATCTTATTAACTCGGGTAATGATTTTAGATTCAGCTTCTGCATTATGTTAGTACGATGAGAATCTACGGTTCTTTTGCTTAACTCTAATTTACTTGCTATTTCGGTGCTTGTTTTTGCCTCACCAATTAAGGCTAATACCTCCCTTTCTCGTTCAGTAAGAATAAGATGTGTTTTTTTTAAGTCGAAAAATTTCTTTGCAGAATATTTTGTGATTATCTTATTAAGGTCACCCGCGCTAACGTTAGCACCAAAATAATGATTACCTTCAAGCACTTTACTAATTGCAAATAATAATTCTCCTTTTACAATATTTTTATTTATAAGTCCAGAACCACCAGTTTTGTATATAGAGAAAATATATTCTTCACCTTCGTACATAGATAAAAATAAAGCTTTGGCAGTAGGTTCTTTCTTTTTTATTTTTGAAAATGCATCGATACCGGATAGCTTTGGCATCGAAATGTCTGAGATAATTAAGTCCGGCACAAGCTTGAAATATTTATCAATTAATTGCTCGCCGTCTTCTGCTTCTCCTACTATAAGAATATCAGATTCATCCTTAAGCATAGTCATTACACCTGTTCTTAGCAGAGAATGATCGTCACTTAAAAGTATTCTTATTGGTGTTTTACGGAACATAATTTTTCTTGTTTAGAGGAAGCTCTATTAAAAGTAATGTTCCCTCATTTTGGGTAGTTTCTATATTAAAAGTTCCGCCGAAGTTTTCAATACGTTCTTTTATATTTTTCAGGCCAAAACCCGTATTGAAATTACTTATATTATAGTTTTGTTCATTGAAACCTGTACCGTCGTCGGAAATAAGTAACCGTATATTTTGATTATCACAAATTAGGTTGATGTCAAATTCGGTTGCTTCTGAGTGTTTTACAATATTGGTTAGAGACTCTTGGATTATACGATAAATAGTAATTTCTAGTTTATTTCCTATTCTGTCATCTAGTCCTAAAATGTTTACTTGTCCTTTAATATTATTTTCTGTAGATGTATTCTCGCTTAATTTTTTTATTGCAGCTTCCAGTCCGAGTTCTTCCAGCACTCTTGGTTTTAAATCATTCAAAATTCTCCTGATTTCCATTATCATATCTTCAAAAGAATTAATCAGATAGTTATAAGATTTATTGTCAAGACTATTTTTATAATTCTCCTTCGAATTAACCAGATTCATTTTTAATGACACCAGGTTTTGACAAATCCCATCGTGAAGTTCCCGTGCCAGACGATGCTTTTCTTCTTCGATTATATTCTGTTGGTTTAGCATTAATCTTTTTAGTTGCTCCTGTGAATGTTTTAGCTTTTCTTCAAAAGAAATTCTCTCAGTAAGGTCATTGAAATATAGTTGTGCGATATTAAGTGAAGAAATTCCCTTAAATTCAATAGAATAATATCGGCCGTTAATTTTTTGAGAAAAAGTTTCTGATTTATCTACGGTAATATATTCAGAAACTGAGAAATTGAGAGTTGGCAATAATTTTTTTATTTGCATTCCTTCAAGTGACTTTCCCAAAATATTTGCTACTTCGTTGGTTTGTATTATTATTCCCTCTTTATTTAAACGAATTAAAGGTGATGGGTTAAGTTCAGAAAAAAGAGCCATAAGCCTTGCATTTTTAAGTTCTGAGTTTCTAAGCTCTGTAATGTGTTGTAATTGTCGGGGGATAATAATGTATTTATGTACAACATAAAATATCATCATTATTATTACGGTAAAGAAGATCGAGTAAAATATTGGATTTCCTGCATTAAAAAAGAAGTCCAGATATTTTTGGAGGTTCATTCGGCGCTAACTTCAATTATTACTGATCAATTTACCCAGTAAAACATTTATATAATCTGACTTTCTCCTTGGTGGGCGGACAGTAATATTAGCATAATCAATAGCATTATATATATTATTATCTGTCATCCCAGGGAGGAACTCTTTTATTCGTTTCATCAGGTAAAACTTGTCCTGATATTCATCAAAGTTAACAAAATTTTCAGGTATATAATACTCTAATTTTTTGCGAAGGATAAAACTTTCCATTTCACTCCCCATAGGCTGTGGGTTAAATTTTTTATACAATATAAATTTTTCTGATGAAAAAAGAATCAGTATAATTACGTAGTATTTTTTATTACCCATAAATTGGATAATTATGAGCATTCTTATAATTGATAATTACGATTCATTTACATATAACCTAGTCCAATTGGTGGGCAGTAATAAAAATGATCTTGTAATAAAAAGAAATGATGAAGTCACCTTAAATGAAATATCTGGTCTAAATCCGCGAAAAATTCTCATTTCGCCCGGTCCAGGCAGACCGGAGAATTCGAAAATTTCTTTGAAGGCAATTAAAGAATTTGGAAAGAAAATTCCCATATTAGGAGTTTGCCTGGGTCATCAGGCCATTGGAATAATTTACGGTGGGAAAGTGATTAAAGCTCCGATTCTGATGCACGGAAAAGTTTCGGAAATACATCATGACTGTAAAACGATATTCAAAAAAGTTCCTCAAAAGTTTGTGGCGACGAGATATCATTCCCTGATATTGGATAGAGAATCAATCCCTGACGAACTTGAAATTTCCGCTGAAACATCCGATGGAATTATTATGGGAATAAGACATAAAAAATATCCTGTTGAAGGGATTCAATTTCACCCAGAATCAATTCTTACTTCTGTAGGAGAAACAATAATTAAAAACTGGCTGAGGTTATAAATGTTTGAATTCCAGCTATTAGTACTGTTGTTTAAAACTTTGGTTTGCTTGTAGAATTGACACATTTCCATACAATATCTTATAACAGTTCATAGTTCTTTTACTGTTTATGTGAAAAATGAGCAGTTTTAGAACTAATTTTAGAATTCGATTGGCACGAAATTGGTTTTTAATTTTAGAAGAAATTCTTATAAGTCCTTAGCATAAATAAATTTAAGGCAAAGGCGGCAAAAACAACCGCCATATTATTCCTGCTTTAGCCTATATACTAACCTGCTGAAAATTTATGTTGATAATTCTCATCCGGATATAAAGGGACAGTTAAATCTTTCTTTGCATCAGGGTAGAGAAAGAATAAATGTAAATAGTTTAGAAACTAAGTATAAACATTAAAATAAATTTATCGTAAAGGGAGGATCATATGAACAAATTTGATCAGGATATTCTTGAAACCAAAGAATGGTTTTCGAGCCCGCGCTTTAAAGAAATTACGCGTCTCTATACCCCGAGACAGGCTGTTGTTCAAAGAGGTACGATAAATTATGATTATAGTGTAGCGAGGGAAGCCGCTGAAAAATTTTATAAAAAATTAAGAGAACTCTTTGCAAAAAAAGAGCAGGTAACTACTTTTGGTCCCTATTCTCCCGGACAGGCTGTTGCTATGAAACGGATGGGAATAGAGTGTATCTATCTAGGCGGCTGGGCAACTTCGGCAAAAGGTTCCATAAGTGAAGACCCTGGCCCCGACCTGGCAAGCTATCCTTTGAGCCAGGTACCAGATGAAGCTGCCGTTTTAGTTAGAGCTTTATTAACTGCGGATAAGAATCAAAAATTTGCCAGATCAAAAATGTCAGAAGAAGAGCTTAAAGAGCAGACTGAAATTGATTTCAGTCCTTATATAATTGCAGATGCCGATACGGGTCATGGCGGCGAGGCACACGTAAGAAATCTGATCAGGAGATTTGTCGAAGCAGGTGTTCCCGGGTATCATATAGAAGACCAAAGGCCGGGAACAAAAAAATGCGGACATCAGGGTGGAAAAGTATTAGTACCACAGGATGAACAAATTAAAAGATTAAATGCCGCGCGATTCCAGCTAGATGTAATGAAAGTTCCGGGAATAATTGTTGCAAGGACAGATGCCGAAGCTGCAAATCTTTTGGAAGGAATGGGCGACGAAAGGGATCACCCGTTTATTTTAGGAGCAACGAATGAAGATGTCCCGGGTTACAAATTAACTTATCTCTCTGTTCTGAAGAGATTTTATGATAACGGTATTGATGAAATCAATGGTCATTTACTATATAAAATTTCCGATTCTACATATAAAGAAGCGTACGTCTGGCTTGAAAAAGTTAATGTGTTGCAGCAGATAGATAAAATGATATCAGAATTTAAAAAGAGCAAGGGAGTAAATGCTGAAGCGACGTTTAATAAAGTGGTTAATATTTTTCATGAAACGTGGGAAAAGGAAGCCAGTTTACTTACTTACCCGCAGGCGGTTGCAACTAAAATGCAATTTCATATTGAAGAGGGAGCGAAATTTGATCTTTCAATTGAGGCATGGCTTGAGTTTGCCCGAAACACTTCTATTTCTGAAGCATCTGAAAAAGCGAAATCTATGGGATTAAATGTTTACTGGGATTGCGAAATACCGAGAACTCCTGAAGGTTATTACCTTGTTCAGGGTGGAATAGATTATTCAATTTCTAAATCATTAGCTGTTGCACCTTTTGCCGATTTAATCTGGATGGAAACCAAAACTGCCAACCTTGCATATGCTAAAAAGTTTGCCGACGCAATTCACGCAGTATATCCGGATAAAATGCTGGCTTACAATCTTTCTCCTTCATTTAACTGGGACACCACTGGAATGACGGACGAAGAAATGCAGAAATTCCCTAAAGAAATAGGCAAATTAGGCTTTGTCTTTAATTTTATAACCTACGGCGGCCATCAGATCGATGGACTGGCGGCTGAAGAATTTTCGACTTCACTGATGAAAGACGGGATGCTTGCACTTGCAAGGCTGCAAAGAAAATTAAGGTTACTTAATTCACCTTACAGAACTCCACAAACCTTAGTTGGTGGTCCCCGTTCCGATGGTGCACTTACTGCAACGTCGGGTCGCACCGCAACAACTAAAGCGATGGGAAAAGGTTCAACGCAAAAACAACATCTTGTTGAAACTGAAGTGCCGACAAAGGTTCTTGAAAGCTGGCTGAATGAATGGGCCAATTATTACATGGTTAAAAATAAATTATCTGTAATATTGCATCCCCATACTGCGGGTTCTGATTTATTGGAACTTAGTGTAATGAATGAAAGCAAAGAAATTATTGCAAGCATAATTTTTGCACCTATACGGGACAGGAGACAGAGAAACATCATTTCAATAAGGGATCAAATGAATCATAAAATGGAATTTCGTAAAAAAAGGCTTATGACCCTTATACATTTATACCTGATACACAGATACAAAGCGATTTCAATTCATTATGTTACACCTACGGAAGATAATAATATACAGGCAGACAGAATGAAAGAGTCCGGTATTTATGAAGGCGTAAACACAGAGATTGGTGATATAATTGTCGCCACTGTAAATGCTAAAAGAATAAGTTGTTTACTTGAGCCGGACAAAGCAGAATTAAAAAACCTGATTTCTAAAAGTTGAAAAAGATATCCTTTTAGATATGACTAACTGTTTCCGATATTGACACATTTTCGTACAATATCTTATAACAGTTCATTGCTGGTTTCAGGTTTATGCAAAAAATTAACAGTTTGAGATTTAATTTTTAAGATCTGTTTGGCACAAAATTGGAGCTTTGAAAGAGGTGGAAGAAATTCCTTTTAATTCCTTGACTTAATTGACAAAGGCATAGGCGGCAAAAACAGCCGCCTTTTTTATTACTTCTGTATTTTTCAATATTAGTACATATACTATATTATATCCTTAAGGAAATCTGACAAACTTTCTTTTACTTCAGCTCTGGATAGATTACCTTTTAATAAATCGTCATTGCTCAATTTCTCAAGTTTATTGAAAAAACTTATTCCTTCTCCTCTAATGTTTGGATAACCTGCTTCTCTGAGTTTGAATAGTTCAATTTTTGCTTTATCATATTCGCCTGAGTGAACAAAGAATTTGAAAAGTTTAAATCTTATTCCCGATGTGATTTCATTGCCCAGTATACTTGTTATTTCTCTAACATCTGAGTAATAGTTGCTTAAATCTATTTCAAGGTATTTATTATTTAGTATCCCTTCCAGAAATAGATTTAACGCCTTTTTATAATGAAAGACTAATTTTGAATTCTCGATTTTATTCAGTTTTAACAGGTCTGTTTTTTCTTTAATCAATTTTGCAGCGACAATACATTTTATGTTAGCTATTGGTTTCTCATTTGCAAAGTCTAATAATGATTTTATGTCGTTTGCCCCCAAATCATCAATCATTTTGTAATCCAGACCGACAAGTGTATTCAGTGCGTTATTAATTGATTCAAGAGCAGCGCTGTAATTTCCGGCTTTCTTATTGAACAGTACCTTAGCGAGAACTTTTACGAGCTGTTCTATCAGGCGCATTATGTAATCCTGAAATATCATATTACTCTTAACTATTTCATATTCAAATTATCGGCAAGTCTGCATAAATAAGGTGATTCATAAATATAAATTAGTCTGTTTTCCCAAACCGAAATTAACTGAAAACTATAACTGCCCCGAAAAGGAAAGAAATAAAAAAAAATGTAATGAGTTAAATTAAGATTAGCAATACATTTATAAGGAGAGTTATTGAAGCCTCACGTTTAAAACGCTCATAAAAATTAGTTTATTAAAAAGCTGTCTCCAAAAATTTTATTTATCCGGAATATATATACTATTACCAGAAGTTGGGTTTGAATTTTAGTTTATTACCTGACCTGTAAATGTTCCCCGAAGAACGAACATAAATGTGTCCATCCGGTGAATAAATAATTTGCCTGTAGTTTTGGTAAGACTCGTTTAATCCTGTGTCAATCAGTTTCCACCATTCACCATTTTTATCAGAGATAAAAAGATCGCCTCTGCTTGCGGCAGCTATTTCTCCATTCTTATTTATTGCCAGCGAATAAATTGTCCTTCTTTCCATCCTTGTGACTTCTAATTCCCAGCTTTCTCCTTTATCTGTTGACCTGAAAACACCTTCTTCCTCAGTGCCAGCGAAAATTTCTCCTTTTGAATTTACCGCAATTGTAAACAGGTATAACTTTTCTATTCCCTTATTTGCCGGTATCCAGCTGTTACCATTATCAATTGATTTATAAACTCCTTTTCCTTCGGTGCCGAGATAAATTACCCCTGCAGAATCGAAAGCAATGGCACTGACATATGTATTATTCATTTCGTTTGTTACTTCAGTCCAGCTCAATCCTTTATCAGTTGAGCGGATTATATCTTTTTTAGTTAAGGCAAAAATTTCTCCTGCAGAACTGACTGCAATATCATAAATTCGTTTGAAGCCGGAACCGTTGTTAATTTCCTCCCAGATATTACTGTTTTGTTTTAACTTGAAAACCCCTTTACCGAGTGTTCCGGCATAAATATTTCCGTTTGAATCAGTTGCAAGGCATCTGACTTCTGTTTTATTTAATCCGTTATCCAGTGAATCCCAAACTTCTGTATTGTTTTTTAATATGAGCACTCCCTTTTTAGCCGTAGCTGCTATTATGTCTCCATTCGTATTGATTGTAAAAGCCGTGATCCTGCCGCTTAAATCCCAGAAGCCATTTATTTTTTCCCATTTAGTCTGGGGAGAAATATTTACGCAAAAAATTATGATAGAGAAAAATAAAAGCAGAAACAGTTTTTTCATTTTCGTCCCTTTTGGTTGCTAAAAAAAATACTATTGTAATACCAATTTATTCATCGGAAGGCTGTTGCTATTAATCCCAATATAAAGGAGAAGATTTATTTTAGCAATAGTTTTTGATTATAAATAATGAATGTGCTAAATAACGATTAAAAAATCATTCAATCATTTTTAGTTCATCCAGGCTAACCATAAATGTAATATATTTTTTCTTATTGTCCGGCCCGCACCTAATTGTAAGTTCTCTTTTCCGTCCACTTTCACCAGACCATTTAACAAACTTAGGTGAAATAAGCGGGCCTATTTCAAATAAACTTTCTTTAAATGAATTATCAAACCGCGAAACCATAATTAAGTAAATACTTGTTGTCCTGACTGAATCAGAAAGGGAGTCGCCCGTAGTATTCTTCTTTTCAAAAAGTCTTATCCTGAGCGCAGAGGTTTTTATCGCTGAAATTAATTTGTATTCATCAACGTTTTTGATGAGTTCGTCATTTCTAATCTTTCTTATTTTCGGTAGTTCCTGGCTAAAGCTATTTTGCAGAAATCCCGTTATGACTAATAACAAAATTGTAAATCTGTAAATCACTTTCATAATTTGTGTACAGCTCTTTATAATTAAAAAATCAGGTTGATGCTTACTGGCTTTAATGAAAGGCCGAACCAGCCGAAGCGACTGATTTGTCCTGTTCAAATCCAGCCCCGGGATTTTAAAGGATATAGCTACACTCTCTGTTCAGCACTAAATAAACATTTTATGGTAATACTCTTTTCACTTTTTATCTTTTGGGTCTCTCGATGCAATGCTTCATATTATCCGGGAGCAGACCGACTCTTTCAAGAGGGGTTTTCATAGATTTCAAATTATGAATCATTTTAATTGCTTTGCCGGTATTATCTGTAACAAATTCCATTTTTAAATTACTGAATGAATCGGAATAGGTAAAAACTTTATCGCTTTCAGATCTCATCCACCACGGGGCAACGTCGCCCCACAAAGCTCCAATGACGAGGTAACCGTCGCAGGAAACTGCAACCCAGAATCTGCGTGTTTTATCTTTTGCTGAAGGATCTCCGTAGAGTCCTGTGAACCTTTCCAGGTCTTTGCGCGGTTCGCCTTCAAATTTAATTATTCTATTTTTCTCAGATTTTTGTTGTTCTAGTTTTTTATCCTGTTTTTCTTTTTCTTTCTTCTGTTTTTCTTCTTTCATCATTTGCTGTGCATCCTTTCCCATATAAGATACCATCATATCCTGCATATACGGCGATGCAATTTCCATAACAGCGCTGGCAGCCGTATAATTCTTTGCTTTGGAATATTCTGAGGCTACGGAAGTAATACCTTTCATATCAACATTGTAGCCATTCTTGTTTGATTTATATTCTTCTGCAAAATGTTTTTTTGCCGCGTCTATTCCATTTGTATCAATCTCTTTTTTAATTGATTCAGATAAAAGTGGTTTTTCCTGCGCAGTCAAAAATGCAGGGGCTGACAAATAAACAAAAATTATTAGAAAGAAAATCTTTTTCATTTTCTCAGTCCTTTTTTAGTTAATTTTTTTGATTTTGAGAGAAGCGGGGCAATAGTTTTAATTTGCAAATTTTATGATATAAATGCAATTAAGCAGATTTTTCCGCTATCAGAGTGACACGGAATTCGGTTCGGCCGGGCTCGGATTGAACGGTAATATCGCCATGATGCATACGCAAAATCCGCCGGGCAATATCTAAACCAAGACCAGTACCGGTTCCCGGTGGCTTGGTAGTGAAAAACGGGTCAAAAATTCTGGGTAAAACATCTGCCGGAATGCCGGGTCCATCATCTACAATCTTCACTACAAGATGATTGGTTTCCACGTAAGCGCTTACGTTGATTTTTCCTGAATTGGAAATAGCATCGAGGGCGTTGTCGATGAGATTCATCCAGACCTGGTTCAACTCGCTACCGGTCGCACGAACGTGCGGAAGATTTGCCTGAGTATCAAGCTTGATGGTGGCGCCCTTCGATTTAGACTTTGCAGCTAACACTTTAATGGTGTCACGAAGTCCGGCTCCTACATCCACCGGTTCTGAAGCTGCCAGGTTGTCCATATAAGTAAATTTCTTGACTGCTGCAACGAGTTCACTGATCCGTGATGCAGCTTGCTCGATGTCGGCGGCAAGCGAACTTGCAGCACAGTAAGTCGCAATCCAGTTGAGTGCAGGAGCGAGACTTTCACCTGATAATTTATTTTTCAGTTCCTCAAGTATATCTATTGTAACAGTAGTATGAGCCAGCGGTTCAGCGTTTGCTTTATCCACGTTATGACTCGCAAGCCAGTCGGCAATTTCATCCTCCCGTTCTGCTTGTTGAAGTGCTGATAGTTGGGTACCGGCAGGAGTTGTTAAACATGTTGAGCGTAACTGCTCAACAGCGAGGAACATTTCGCCGGTTATAGGTGAAGCTCCAAGCGCCCGGGAAGCGATATCTACATTTGCCAAATACTCCAGCAGTTGTTTAGCACCGTGTGCAATAGCAGCTGCAGGATTATTAATCTCATGAGCTAAACCTGCTGCAAGTTTTCCGAGTGATACCATTTTTTCATCCTGCAGATCACTGGCATTAAAGCTGCGGGCACGGTCGAGCATTAAGTGCACGGTGTAGGCGGTAAACTCAGGGCATCTATGAATCATTTCCGGAACATGCTTCACCTCAATTGAAAGAAGCTCGGATTTTTCTTCAAAATAGTTACTACCCGGTGG
>CAZQQD010000082.1:0-13740 GCA_964595355.1 uncultured Ignavibacteriaceae bacterium
TTGATTATGAATCTTTCCTGTCAAAAATAATTCATTTTCTCTTAATATCAATTCAGGAAAGATGTTAAAATGATAAGGAAATAAAAAAACTTGATATTTATATTCAATATTTTTTATTGAAAATAATTATTTGCTAGGGGAAAAATCTTCCAGTCAAAATTTATATTGATTAATATCTGGTAATTTATTAGTTTTTCACAGTTATTAGTGCCCTCCACTTGGCATTTCTTGTTAGGGGAGCTTTCGGAAGAAGCTATTATTTGTATAAGTATTACGAAGTTGATATATGAGGTTTTTTCTTTGTAATATTTGCCATAAGAAAATTCACGAATATCCGCCGAATCCGGGACCCGCCGATTCAGTATATTTAGTAGTTAGTCAGCTATCAATTTATCGGGGGAATGAATGAAAACACTACTTATTTTTTTTAGTTTATTTTTAGTGTCCTGCAACTTAGGTACCGGGCCAGCTGATGAGAATGCCGGTCCTATTATTCCGCTTGCCGTGGGTAATTACTGGGTGTATCAGGAATATTCTCTGAACAATGATGGCTCAATATCATTTGTACACGATCTATTGGCGGGATTTAAAATTACTGATACTCTTTCTATCAACCTAAATGGAGTAAAGCAAAGAACCTTTAAATATTCAAGGTATGGTCCACCAGATTACATATCTTCAGAAGCTAGATTAATTTACAGTGGAAAAGGCGGCCTCTATTATGCAGGTATTACTATTAAAGATTCCGTTAAAATGTTATTTAATGACCTGATGTTTAAATACCCTGCCAATAAAGGTGATGAAACTCTTGCTCATACTTTTTATCATAACATTTATGGTAATTCTGGACATGTCCCAGATTCTATTGTAACTACTTATACCTGCGTATCGACAGATTCATTATTCAGCACGCCTGTAGGTGATTTCAGATGTATTGTTTACAAATTAAAATTAATGCTCGATGATATATTTTACCTGGGCGATATATACTATTTCTTTAAGCCAACCCTGGGTTTAGTCGGTATGATCGATATGCCTTATAGTTATATAACAAATGAACATTTTTATTCCTTAAAAACAGTTTTAATTGATTACAAAGTAAAATGGGGAAAATTATGAAACGCTTATTAGTGTTATTAGTTCTAACTTGTATAAGTCTTACAAAGTTAATGGCACAGAATAATTTATTTGAAAATATGCCTTCGAAAACAAAACTAATTGGAAACTATCCCAATCCTTTTTAATCCGTCTACAAACATTAACCATAATCTTAATAATAATACATTCGTTGAATTGACAATAATAAACTCTATTGGGCAACAGGTTAAAAAACTTGTTTCCGAATACCAGTCTGCAGGAAATCATACAATACAGTTTAACGGGAGTAATCTTGCCAGCGGTATTTACTTCTACTGATTACAAGCAGGCAACAAGGTGTTTACAAAAAAAAATGATAATGATGAAGTAGTTTCAAACAGCCTAATTGTTCAGGGGCTGGTCTAAAATGACTGGCCCTTTATAAATTTATAGCTGCCCGGCCTCTTATAAATGATTAGTTAATGATTATCAAAAAACTTTAAAAATTAAAAAAGCCTTGATATTTTTATCAAGGCTTTGGTGACCCCAAGGGGATTTGAACCCCTGTTACCGCCGTGAAAGGGCGATGTCCTAACCACTAGACGATGGGGCCTGATGGAAAATTATAATGAGCAAGGGTGAGCGATGGGATTTGAACCCACGACCCCCAGGGCCACAACCTGGTGCTCTAACCACCTGAGCTACGCTCACCATCAAGTGAAAATTTCAAAACACAAATATCAAATGACAAAATATTTTTGTTATTTGTTTTTGGGGATTTGTCTATTCTACCTGTACGCCCAAGTGGACTCTTCCAAAGGAATGCCTTTGGCAGAACCACTAACCTATCCCGCTTTGCGGGATTGCTCTATCCAATTGCAGCATATCGGGCTTACAAAGCTCGTACGCCCAAGTGGACTCGAACCACTAACCTACAGCTTAGAAGGCTGTTGCTCTATCCAATTGAGCTATGGGCGCGTATGAACAATTGGTTAATGTTTCAATAAATTTAAGAACAACCTTTGTCGGGGCGGCATCCCGCTTTGCGGGAGAACCTGCGACCTTCCCGCCTTTGGCGGGACGCGATGAACCGGGCTTGTATCATTTCAAAACTTTCAAAAAGCATTTGTCGGGGCGGCAGGATTCGAACCTGCGACCTCCTGCTCCCAAAGCAGGCGCGATGAACCGGGCTACGCTACGCCCCGTGAAATATTAATTTGTTTGAAAGAACTCTTTTTACCAATGCTTTATTTAACGGGGCAAGCCCCGCAAAACGAACAAAATTACAAAGAATTTTGCCCATAAAATTTAAACATAGATTTTAAATATAGACTAAAGCCTTCAAAAAAACAATCTTTTGAGCTATATTGTCCCTCGCTTTTGTTATTTGAATATATTTGAAATCTTTTTTTCTTCCCGGATTCATAGTTAAATTGGTTCTGAATTACTAACGGAAATATGTAAATGTATCTTCCTTTTTTCATATCAAAAAAATATACCCTGTCAAGAAAAGACTCCAAATTCATTACTTTTATTTCCACAATCTCAATACTGGGTATTGCTCTGGGAGTAGCTACTCTGATAATTGCTTTAAGTATTCTTAATGGCTTCGCAAATACTTTAACAACTAAAATTATAGATTTTGATTCTCATATAGAAATTAACTCTTACAGGACTATACTTCCAGATTATCATTTAGTACTTCCACAACTTGAAAAAAAGCTGGATAAATCTGTACAATCGATAAATCCGTTCGTTTCAAAGCTTGCGATAATAAGCTCAGGGAAAATAAAAGACGGTGTTAATATCAAAGGCATCAGGTCAACCGATAAATGGTCCGGCCTTCGGTCAAATTTAGTGGAAGGAAACTTTGATCTCAATGACACAGATTTTCCTACTATCATTATCGGGAAGAAACTGGCTAATAAATTATTAATTAAAGTTGGAAGCAAGGTAACGCTATTCGGATTAAGTGCTGATAAAATACCCTCAATTGAAAATCCTCCAAACATTGAAAGGTTTGTTGTCACTGGAATTTTCGAAAGCGGAATGGCTCAGTATGATGATCTTAATGCTTACGTAAGTTTGAAATCTGCACAGGATTTATTTAGTCTGGGAGATAACATTACAGGTTATGACATAAAAGTAAGAAATATTTCTCCGAATGGATCCCTTCGGGATAAAATTGACAGTTTGACAACTTATCTTTCAAATACACTATCGTACCCGAATAATGTAAAATCGATCTACCAGTTGCACAGAAATATTTTTACCTGGATAGAATTGCAGAAAAAACCGATACCGATTATTCTTGCATTAATAATAATTGTTGCTGCGTTTAATATTGTCGGAACACTTTTAATGATCGTTCTTGAAAAGACGAGATCAATAGGAATATTAAAATCGCTTGGAGCAAAAAAGAAGCAAATTATTTCAATATTTCTTTACCAGGGAGTTTTCCTTGCAATAATTGGGATTGTAATCGGGAATTTGCTGGCTTACATACTTACATATTTACAATTACATTATCGTTTAATATCTATTCCCTCTTCGGTTTATATGATGTCAACTGTACCTATTTTACTTTCTGTAAATACTTTTATGCTTGTCTCAATAATCACTTTTGTGCTTTGCGTACTTGCTTCTGTTGTACCAAGTTTTATTGCTTCGAAGATTAACCCCATAAATGCAATAAGGTTTAATTGATGAGATTTGAAAGATTCATATCGAAGAGATACCTGGTGAGCAAACACAAGCTTAACTTTATTACTATTATTTCAATATTGTCTGTTACAGGTATAACAATAGGTGTAGCTGCTTTGATCGTTGTTCTTTCAGTCTTCAACGGATTTGGAAGTCTTGTTACTTCATACCTGATGAATTTCGATCCCAACGTTCGCGTTGAAATGATCTCAACCGAAGCAATGTCACACAGCAATGAAGCAAAGAAAGTTATTCTTGATAATCCGGATGTTAGAGGGGTTTCCCCCTATGTCAGTGGTAAAGTTCTGATCTACAGGAATAAACTGACACAAATAATAAATTTAAAAGGAATATCTCCAGATGAGGGCGACAGCGTTTATAATATTGAATCAAGTATACTTTATGGGAAATATAATTTAACTGATCAGAATAACATCCCGCACATAATCTTAGGACTGACTCTGGCTGATCGACTTGAAACATTGATCGGAGATACTTTAACAATTGTCTCACCGGTTGGAATTGAAAATGCTGTTACTCAATTCTCATTACCACTAACAAGAAAAGTAGTTCTTGCAGGTATTTATAGCTCAAACAACAATGATTACGATGCGAATTATATTTTTTCTTCTTTAAGTTTTGGACAGAATATGTTAGGCTATGGAAAAAATATACAGGGATACGACATAAAACTGGACAATATTAATTCCTCTTTTGATGTTAAAGACCACATTGAAGCAAAACTTAATCCTGATCAATTCAGCGTTTCAACCTGGTATGATTTTCATCGCGATCTTTACATTGTAATGAGAATTGAACGATGGACAGCATATATAATTCTTTCAATGATAATTGCTGTTGCTACATTTAATATTTTGGGTTCGCTTTCAATGTCAGTGATTGAAAAACAAAGAGATATTGGAATTCTTAGATCAATGGGCGCAACTGATAAATCTATATTAAGAATTTTCAGATTTGAAGGATTGTTAATTGGAATAATTGGTACCATTGCCGGATCGATTTTAGGATATTTCATTTGCTTCCTTCAATTACAATACAAAATTTATCCTCTCGATCCTACACAATACAAAATTGATGCGCTACCATTACAGATCAGAATTTCAGATTTCTTTTTTATAGCGGGCATTTCTCTTCTGTTAACATATCTTGCCTCGCTATTTCCGGCTAAGAAAGCAGCGAAAGTTAATCCTCTCGAAGCAATCAAATGGGAATGATTTAAAATGAATAATAGATTAATTATAGCAAATAACCTGATTAAATCATATCAGAATAATAAAAATGTGAAGCTGGAGGTTCTAAAATCGGTTTCACTGGAAATTGTTTCTAATAAAATTTCTGTGATTATTGGTGCTTCCGGTGCCGGTAAAAGCACGCTACTTCATTTACTTGCGGGTCTCGATAGGCCGGATAGCGGAAATGTTCTTTACAACGAGCTGGATATATTTAAATTCGGCGATGACAAACTTGCACATTTCAGGAATAAAAATGTCGGATTGGTTTTTCAGTTTCATCATTTGCTTCCTGAATTTACAGCTTTGGAAAATGTAGCAATCCCACAAATGATTGAAGGTAAATCTTTAAATGACGCTTCTAAAAGAGCAAAAGAACTACTGGAAAGTGTCGGACTAACAGAAAGAATTGATCATAAGCCCGCAGAACTTTCCGGGGGAGAACAGCAACGTGTAGCAGTTGCACGAGCTTTAGCAAATGATCCCGGAGTTATTTTTGCAGATGAACCAACCGGAAATCTAGATTCTGCCAACAGCGATGCAATACATAATCTTATTGTTGAATTAAGAGACAAATACAATAAAACTTTTGTGATCGTAACTCACAATAAAGGATTAGTCAAGCTGGCCGATAAAGTTTTCGAAATGAAAGACGGAAAACTAATTCAAAGCTAGTTTGCTTTACCAGATAGATAATCGAACAATAATCTCACACCGAATCCGGTCATATATTTCTTAGTATAATTATTCAAGTCGTTTGCCATAGCAGGACCAGCAATATCAAGATGTGCCCAGGTAATTTTTTTGTCTACGAAATGCTCAAGAAATTTTCCAGCAGTAATCGCTCCTGCCCACCTCGTCTTCCCGACGTTATTTACATCAGCAACGTCACTTTTAATTAATTCATTATAGTCATCCCACAACGGAAGCCTCCACACACGATCGTGCGTTTTTATACCAGAGTTGTAAAGTTGTTCAGCCAGTTTATCATTCTTGGTAAACAATCCAGCAGCATATTCTCCAAGTGCAACAACGCATGCACCGGTAAGTGTAGCAAGATCAATTATCACATTAGGTTTTCTTTGTGAAACAAAATGTAAAGCATCAGCAAGAATCATTCTTCCTTCAGCATCTGTGTTGTCGACTTCTATACTTTTTCCTGAGGAAGTTACGACAATGTCACCAGGTCTCATTGCACTTCCAGAGACCATATTTTCTGCAGAAGGGATTACTCCAAGTAAATTAACAGGCAGCTTTGCCTTTGCTGCCGCCAGAAGAGTACCTGCAACAACTGCAGCGCCAGACATATCAGCTTTCATTTCACCCATATTATTTGCGGGCTTTATTGAAATTCCACCAGCGTCGAATGTTACGCCTTTCCCAACCAATGAAAAAGTCTTGGACTTTTTTGAACCCTTGTATTCAAGAATTATAAATCTGGGTGGATTAGCGCTTCCCATTCCAACAGCGAGCAATCCGCCCATTTTTCTCTTTTTAATTTCCTTTTCATTAAAGACTCTTACTCTTACCTTAGTTCCCCTGAATTTATTTTGAATTCTTCTTGCCAACTCTGCAGGTGTGATTGTAATGCCCGGTTCATTTTGCAAATCTTTAGTAAAGTTAACGCCTTCCATTACAAATTTTGCTTTTGCTAATGCAAAATTTAATTTCTTTTGGCTATCTGCATAAAAGAAAATATTTAGATCATTAGGCTTTACTTTTGACTTTTTATATTTATCGAAAGAATAATTGCCGAGCGACAGTCCTTCAATAAAAGATTGATAAAAATATTCTTCACTGTCGAATATGTTTTTAAATTCAGAATATTTTGGAATGAAAATATGCAGGTTCTTAACTTCCTCAGAAGATATTTTCTGAATAAATCCTGCAAGGTGATTCCTGAAAAAATCTGCGGACAGGTTTTCATCTATTTTAACTTTTACGATTGCAATTTCATCCGGTTTACCTCCCGGCTTTGAAATTCTGGCCTCATTTCCTTTACCGGTTAAAAAAGTTTTCCTTTGAAGACTTGAAAGTTTTATCCCTGAAACCTTTTCGAATTGCTTTAGATCATTACCAAGCTTTTTATTATCTATAAAATATTTTACACTTACCGAGTCAGGTTTGTAACTGATTTTTTTATTGCCCGAATTAAACTTTAGATTAAACATTGATCACCTTTAATTTAATTTCAGATATTCTTCTGCTTTTTTAAGTATTGTAGAAACATAGTCATTTAATTTACCATTGTGTATTCTCGCGCCAGAGGCATTTATGTGCCCGCCTCCCCCGAATTCCTGCGCTAGCTTATTTACAGGAATTTTACCTTTTGATCTAAAGCTTACTTTAAAACCCTGCTTTAGTTCCAGAAAGAGTAGCCCCATAACCACATTTTCAATTGAAAGGCAAAAATTTACAAAATTGTCTGTGTCTGATTCTATAGCATCGCTGTCTTTAAAATCATTTTGAGTCAGAATCATATAAGATATTTTTTCATCATTCCCGTAAAGCTTTATAGATTCCAGGGCTTTACCAAGTAGTCTGATTTTACTGAATCTACTCTGATCATAAATTTTATCGTAAACATCTCCGGGAACTACGCCTGTTTCCAGAAGTTCCGCAGCTATTTTATGTAGCTCCGGCGTCGTTCTTTCAAACCTGAATGAACCTGTATCAGTCATAATTGCTGCGTAAACAGGATTAGCAATATCATAAGTGAGAGGAACTATTTTAGTTTGTTTTATAAAATCAAAAAGTATGTGTCCGGTTGCACAATAGTCTGTATCCATAAAATATTTATCTGCAAAATCTTCCGCATCCTGATGATGATCAATACATATTTTTAATTTTTTAGAATTGTTAAAGGCTTTTTGCATTGATACCATTCTATCTGAGCGATTAAAATCAAGTGCAACAAGAACATCTGCTTCGTCAAAGATACTTTTATGTTTTTCAGGATCGTATTTCTCAATCACTTTATCTGTATCAAGAAATACAAGGTTATAAGGTGTAGCATGATGATTAACTATTTTAACATTCTTACCAAGCTTTTTTAATATAAGGTAAAGGGCAATTTCAGAGCCTATTGCGTCAGCATCAGGATTAACGTGTGTGGTTAATAAAAAAGAATTGTAGTCTTTGATTATAGATTCAAGTTCTTTAAAGTCTATCATAAATCAGCTTAAATGAATTAAAAAGGGCTTGATTTAGTCAAGCCCATATTTTCTATAATCAAAAATATGAAAATTTTTAGTGAATTCAACAAAGCCAAGCAAAGATAATGATATGTTCAATCCCTACCGGGATTGCTCTTTGTATGTCAACATCAAGCAGTTATAAACATTTATTCCCTAACGGGAATAATCTGCCCACTTCAGCAAGAACTGTTCTTCAATATTTAATCCATTTTAGATCGCTCTAATTAGGCACTATAATTCAATCCCGTAGGGATTGAACATCTGTAACAAAAAAAATAAAAAAGAGCTAACAACTCCGTCAGGAGTTGAACTACAAATTTAGATTACTCAACATCTTCAAAAATAAACTTCTCATTATAGGCAACTTCAAACTTTTTCAACATCTCAACATATTCTTCTTTGAATGTTTTCCTTTTATGATGTATCTCTTGATTGTCGATGTATTTTATAACTCTGTCTAAATGTGAACTAGAATAAGAAAACGCGCCATATCCTTCCTGCCAGTTAAACTTTCCATTAAGCCATTTCTGTTTATTAATAAAATTTGTTGAACACCGTTTAACCTCTTTAACAAGATCGGATAAAGCTTCGGCTGGATTCAAACCAATTAGGAAATGAATATGATTAGACACCCCATTTATGGCAAGTAGTTCGTGCCCTTATTTTGAATTATCCCCGTTATATATTTATATAGCTGACTTTTCCTTTCATCAGGTATCAAACATTGCCTGTTTCTAACAACAATAACTATCTGGATATAAATTTGCGTATAAGTATTCGCCAATGTTCCCCTATTCTTATTTAATATAATTAAAAAAGAACTACCTTAATTCACATCCCACATATTTCCGCTGAACAGAAGTTTCCTTAAATCACCCTCACCTTTTGACTTCTTTGCTTCTTCAAGCTGAAGGTGGACATCATCTTCGTATGTTGATTTATGTTCCTGCCGGAGAACACCAACAGGTGTTGGGAAATTTTCCATTTCCGTGAACTGTGAAATTATATGAGCCCTGAATGAATTTTTATCAAATTCGTCGTGAACCCAGAGATCATTTACTGAATTTTTGCCATCATTAATATCAACTACTACAGGATTCAATCCGTCCAGCATTATTCCCTTATTTTTTTCTTTCCCAAAGATCATTGGTTTATTATGTCCAAGATAAATTACATTATCATCCCTGGTAGTTTTATCTGTCAGCAATTCAAATGCACCATCATTAAAAATATTGCAGTTCTGATATACTTCTATAAAAGCTGTCCCTTTGTGTTCACCTGCCCGCTTCATCATAGCCTGCAAATGTTTTGGATCACGATCCAGCGCACGTGCAATAAACGATGCACCAGCTCCGACAGCAAGCGAAAGAGGGTTGAAAGGATAATCAACACTTCCGAAAGGAGTACTCTTTGTTTTCTTGCCTTTTTCAGATGTTGGTGAGTACTGACCTTTAGTCAGTCCATAGATTCTGTTATTGAACAAAAGAATTTTTAGATCGATATTCCTTCGGCAGGCATGTATAAAATGATTTCCACCGATGCTTAGCAAATCACCGTCGCCCGATGCAACCCAAACGGATAAATCCGGATTATTTACTTTTACGCCTGTTGCAATCGCTGGTGCGCGTCCGTGGATTCCATGCATGCCGTAAGTATTCATATAATATGGAAATCTCGCGGCGCATCCTATTCCCGAAATCCAGACAAATTTTTCAATATCGATTCCAAGATCGGGAGCTGTGCGTTGTGTTTGTGCAAGGATAGAGTAATCCCCACAGCCCGGACACCATCTTACGTCCTGACCTGATGAAAAATCTTTAGCTGTATTCTTTAATACTTTAGTTCCGTTGTCAGACATTTTATTTCACTCCTAATATTGATTCAATCTTCGTTTCTATTTCAGAAGACCTGAAAGGCAGTCCCTGAATTTTATTAAATGCTTCAACTGAAATTGCGTATTCACTTGCAATTATTTTAGAAAGTTGCCCCATATTTAATTCAGGACAAAGAATATGTTTATATTTTTTGAGCACATTACCTGTATTCTTTGGAAGAGGATTTATATATCTTAAGTGTGCTTGTGCTACTTTCATTCCTTTTTTTCTTGCCTTATTAATCGCTTCAGTTATTGCACCATATGTACCTCCCCAGCCTATTACAAGAAGTTCAGCATCCTTATCACAAGTTACCTCAAGCTCAGGAATATCGTTTTCTACATTTTTAACTTTCTGTGCTCTCAGTCTCACCATAAACTCATGGTTCTGAGGATCGTAACTTACATCGCCTGTAATGTTTGCTTTTTCAAGTCCGCCTATTCTGTGTTCGAGTCCGGGTGTACCGGGAATTGCCCACGGCCTTGAAAGATTTTCATCCCGTATATAAGGTTGGAATCCTTCTTTCTCCGTTCTGAATTTTACTTCAATATTCGGAATTGAATCAGGTTCCGGAATTTTCCATGGTTCAGAACCGTTTGCAAGATAACCGTCGCTCAGTAAAATGACAGGCACCATATATTTGAGTGCAATTCTTGAAGCTTCTAACGCGAGGTCAAAACAATCTGCAGGTGTTCTTGCAGCCAAAACTACAACAGGTGCTTCTCCGTTCCTTCCGTACATCACCTGCAGCAGATCAGATTGTTCGGTTTTTGTTGGAAGTCCTGTGCTCGGTCCACCCCTTTGAATGTCGATAATTACAATCGGAAGCTCCGTCATTACACCAAGTCCGATTGCTTCTGTCTTTAATGCAACACCGGGACCGCTTGTTGTTGTAATTGCGAGTGCGCCGGAAAAAGCTGCACCTAATGCAGCACTAACTGCAGCAATTTCATCTTCTGCCTGGAAAGTTCTGACTCCAAAATTTTTATGCTTGCTTAATTCGTGCAGAACATCTGAAGCAGGTGTAATCGGATAAGAGCCAAGAAACAATGGCAGCTTGCTTTTAACTGAAGCTGTTACAAAACCGAGAGCAAGGGCTTCATTTCCTGTAATATTTCTGTAAGTTCCCTTAGGTAGTTCAGCAGGTTCTACCTGGTATCTTGTGGTAAACAGTTCTGTATTTTCTCCAAAGTAATAACCTGCCTTTAACGCCTTTTCATTTGCTTTTGCAATTAGCTCATTGTTCTTAAATTTTTTATAAATCCATTCCAAAGTAGGTTCTATTGGGCGACTGTATAACCAGTACATCATTCCGAGTGCAAAAAAGTTTTTGGATCTTGCAATCTCTTTCGCTGAAAGACCGCTGTCCTCCAGTGCAGTTGAAGTTAACTGACTTAAAGGTACCTGTACTACATTAAAACCATCCAGTGTATCATCTTCAAGCGGGTTAGATTCATAATGAGCAAGTCTTAAACTTTTTGCATCAAATGAATTAATATTTACAATGATCGTAGAGCCTTGTTTTAAATCCTTCAGATTAACTTTTAAAGCGGCAGGATTCATTGCAACAAGAACATCCGGTTGATCACCGGGAGTATGAATATCGCTGCTGCTGAAATGAAGTTGGAAACCGCTTACTCCGTAAGTTGTGCCTGCGGGAGCTCTAATTTCAGCTGGGTAATCTGGTAGTGTACTCAGATCATTTCCGACGAGTGCTGTAGTATTTGTAAACTGTGTTCCTGTAAGCTGCATCCCGTCTCCGGAATCTCCTGCAAATCTTACGGTAACGTCATTTAACTCCAATGTTTCTTTTGACATGTAACTTTCCCTTCTTTATAATACTTGATTTCTAAACTATGTATAATATTTATTATTTATAAAAATACTTAGGCTATTATTATTTCAAATTTAACAAAAATAATTATGATTAAAATCCTATTATTCAGTATAAACCCATTGACGTGTTACTTTTGATAAAGTGTTACAGAGATAGTAATCCGGGGAAAGTAAAATTTGCTGCAATATGAAAATTTTGTCCCTTATATTCTTATACATCTTTAGGCTACTGAAGAAAGGCATAATTACGGCAAATAAATTAAGTAAGCGGAGGTTTATTGTCAAATAGTTATTTTAAAATAAAAACGGGCTACAATTATGCAGCCCGCCTGTCGGAGATTTATTGTTTCCAATAAAAATTTAATTGACTTCCCACGTGTTCCCGTTAAATAACACCTTCTCTATATCCCCTTTTCCTTTCAGATCGGTTACGTTCCCAATCTGTATTTCAACGCCTTCATCGTAAGTAGCTTTGAATATTTGCCTGAATACTCCGACCGGCGTTGGAAATTCGGGATTATCTGCTAAGTGTGCTAGTATTGTTGCATGTACTGGGCTTGCATCAAATTCATCATGTACAAGCAAATCATTAATTGAATGCTTTCCATCTGTCAGATCAACAACAACGGGCTTTGCACCGTCCAGTTTTATTCCCTTATTCTTTTCTTTCCCGAATATCAATGGTTTATCGTGTTCCATATAAAGCACATTATCGTCTCTTGTTGCTTTATCTGTCAGCCGTTCAAAAGCCCCATCGTTAAAGATGCTGCAATTCTGCAGAACTTCAATGAACGCTGTACCTTTATGGTCTGCTGCACGTCTTATCATCTGTTGAAGATGTTTCGGGTCTCTGTCAAGAGCCTTTGCAACGAATGTAGCTTCAGAACCAAGAGCTAATGAAACAGGATTGAAAGGATAATCTACACTGCCATAAGGAGTAGTCTTTGTTTTCTTTCCCTGCTCGCTTGTCGGTGAATACTGTCCTTTGGTCAATCCGTAAATTTTATTATTAAAGAGAATGATCTTGAGATCGACATTTTTTCTGCACGTGTGTATAAAATGATTTCCCCCGATGCTTAACAGATCGCCGTCACCGGTAGCAACCCAGACTGAAAGATCCGGTCGGCTTACTTTAACGCCGGTTGCAATTGCAGGTGCTCGTCCATGAATAGTATGAAAGCCATAAGTACCCATGTAATACGGAAATCTTGAAGAACATCCGATGCCGGAAATCCACACAATTTTTTCTTTTTCTACTCCAATTATGTCAGGAAATGTTCTCTGTACCTGGGCAAGTATAGAATAATCTCCGCAACCCGGGCACCATCTTACATCCTGATCGCTGGCAAAATCTTTCGCCGTTAATTTAATTTTATCTGTTTTTACTTTAACTTCACTCATTTTACTTGCCTCCCGGTTCGCCTTTGGCGAGTTCAATTATTTTATCTTCAATATCAGATACCCTGAACGGTAACCCGCGAACTATATTTAATTGCTCAGGTCGAATTAAAAATTCGCTTCGTATAATCTTTGCAAGCTGCCCCAGATTTATTTCAGGAATAAGTACTTTCTTAAATCTCTTCAGAACTTCTTCAGTATTTTTAGGCATAGGGTTCAGGTATTTCAAATGCGCCTGTGATACTTTATATCCGTCTCTCCTTGCCTGATGAACAGCTTCTGTAATTGTACCATAAGTTCCACCCCATCCAAGCACAAGCAAATCACCTGACTGCTCACCATCAACTGCCAGATCAGGAATATCTTTTGCAACATTCTTAACTTTCTGATCTCTTAAATGAATCA
>CAZQQD010000083.1:0-13527 GCA_964595355.1 uncultured Ignavibacteriaceae bacterium
GAAACTGAAGATGCAAAAAACTGGGGAATTGATTTTGCAAGGCCTAAAATTGATCTTGATAAATTAAGAAACTGGAAAAACGGTATTATCGAAAAACTAACAAACGGAGTTGGTCTTGTAGGCAAACAAAGAAAAATTAATTTCATTCAGGGGAAGGCAAGTTTTGTTAGTTCATCAAAGCTAAAAATAGAATTAACTGAAGGCGGAACAGAAGATCTGGAATTTGAAAAAGCTATTATTGCGACCGGTTCTATTATTGCAACAATTCCTTCGCTGAATATAAACAGCAAAAGAGTTTTGAATTCGACCACAGCGCTTGACCTTCCGGCAATTCCTAAAAGTTTGTTAGTCATCGGCGGCGGCTATATAGGGCTCGAACTCGGTTCTGTTTACCAGGCCTTAGGAAGCAAGGTATCAGTAGTGGAAATGACTGATGGATTACTGCCTGGTGCCGACAGAGATCTGGTTAATTTTCTTGCGAAAAGAATAAAAGAGAAATATGACAAAGTAATGCTTAACTCCAAAGTAATAGAGATGAAGGAGATTAAAGATGGAGTTAGCGTAAAAATTCAGTCCGCCGACAGTGGAAAAACAACAGAAGAAACATATGATTATGTATTAATGTCTATCGGAAGAAAACCGGATACTACCGGATTAGGATTAGAGAATACCAGTGTAAAATTGACAGAAAGAGGCTGGATAAAAGTAAACGAACAAATGCGAACTGATGATCCAAATATTTTCGCAATTGGTGACATTGCTGGCGAGCCTATGCTGGCTCACAAAGCCTCACATGAAGGAAGAGTAGCTGCTGAAGTTATAGCCGGACACAAAGCAGCATTCGAACCTCTGGCAATTCCAGCCGTTGTTTTCACTGATCCGGAGATTGCGTGGGCTGGACTGACAGAAAATCAGGCTAAAGAGAAAGGAATAAACTACGAAGTAACTAAATTTCCATGGGCTGCATCCGGCAGAGCACTTACACTTGACAGAAGCGATGGAGTCACAAAATTAATAGTTGATCCCGAAACTCAAAGACTTTTAGGAGTTGGTATCTGCGGACCAGGCGCCGGTGAACTAATTGCTGAAGGAATTCTGGCTATCGAAATGGGATGTAATCTAACAGATCTGAAGCTGACCATTCATCCGCACCCGACCCTTTCAGAAACACTTATGGAAGCTGCAGAAGCATTTTTCGGGCAAAGTACACATATGTATAAACCTAAAAGGAAAAAATAATTTTATGAAGCATAAGCTTCTGGTTTCTGCTTTATTTATCCTTTATTTTTCCCCTTTCTGCACAAATTACTTATCTTTAAACATTAACCAAAAATAAAACTTTCCATATCATCATAAATATGACGAAAATACTTGTTGGTTCAAAAAATCCCATAAAGATCAGTTCTGTACAGAATGCCTTCGGAAAGTATTTTGATAATGTAGAGGTAACCGGGATTAATGTTGATAGTAAGGTTTCTGACCAGCCTGTTAATGAAGAAACTTTTGAAGGAGCCAAAAACAGAGTTCTTGAATTGATAGAAAAAGACAAAAAAGAAAATTTGAGAGCCAACTATTTTGTGGGAATAGAAGGCGGAATAATTCAACTTTATTCAAGATGGTTCGCTTTTGGATGTATGTGTATAGCCAACAGAGAAGGTCAAACAGGATTTGGTACATCTGCCCATTTTGAGTTACCTAAAGGAATTGTCGATAAATTATTGAACGGAAAAGAACTTGGTGATGTTATGGATGAAATTCAAAACAAATCGAACACAAAACAAAAGCACGGTGCTATCGGCTACTTTACAAATGGTGCAATGAGCCGATCAGAATTATATGAACCGGGACTGATAACAGCACTTATACCTTTTTTACACCAGGAACATTTCTTCTAAAATATATTATTTAATAAATGCGAAATTAATTAAAAGGCATTAAAATGAAAAAAATATTACTGGTTGTTTTATCCTTGGTACTTACTTTTAACTTTTCATTTCCCCAAACAAATCCTTATCCGCCAACATCGGCTGAAAAAAGATTTGAAGCTTTTAAACAAAGAGAAAAACTTCGGGATAATTCTCTGTTAAAAAACGTAAAGCTTCGTTCAGTCGGTCCGACAATAATGAGCGGAAGAGTTACGGATATAGATGTAAATCCCGATGATCCTACAATTTTCTACGTAGCTTACGCCAGCGGAGGATTATGGAAGACTTCAGATAATGGAATTTCGTTTACCCCGCTTTTTGATCACCAAGCATCAATGACAATCGGGAACATTGCTGTTGACTGGAAACATGGAGAAACAATATGGGTAGGAACAGGCGAAAATAATTCAAGCCGATCTTCTTATGCAGGAACGGGAATTTATAAAAGCACTGACAAAGGAAAAACATGGAATTACGTTGGACTCGGAGAGACTCAACACATCGGCAAAATAGTTATTGATCCGGACGACTCAAATACTGTTTGGGTTGCGGCCATAGGTCATCTGTATTCTTCAAATCCTGAAAGAGGAGTTTTTAAAACAACTGATGGGGGCAAAAACTGGAAAAAGACATTATACATTAATGATAATACAGGTGCTATCGATCTGGTCATAGATCCGAATAATCATAATATTTTATATGCGGCTGCCTGGTATAGGACAAGAAGAGCGTGGAATTTTGAAGAATCTGGAAAAACATCAGGGATTTATAAAAGTGAAGATGGGGGCAATAGCTGGAAATTAATTTCCACTAAAGAAAGTGGGTTCCCCACAGGTGATGGAGTAGGTAGAATAGGTCTCGCGGTCTATCCTCAAAATTCACAAATAATATATGCTGTTGTTGATAATCAATCCCATAGGCCGGAAGAAAAGGAAAAGAAGAAACCTGCAATTACAAAAGAAATGCTTCAGAAAATATCAAAGGGAGATTTTCTGAAACTAAAAGATGAAGACATCAACAGATTTTTGGATGATAATAATTTCCCTATGGAATACAGCGCAGAAAAAATTAAACAAATGATGAAGGATGACAAAATAAAACCTGCTGCACTTGTTGATTACATTTCAGATGCAAATGAAGATCTTTTTAATACTCCTGTTATCGGGGCGGAAGTATATCGATCCGATGACGGAGGAAAAACCTGGAATAAAACAAATAAGGACTATTTAGATGACCTCTTTTATACATACGGTTACTATTTCGGATTAATTCGTGTTGACCCGGAGAATGATAAAGAAATTTATATTGGCGGCGTTCCTATTTTAAAATCAACAGATGGGGGGGAAACATTTAGTTCAATCGATGCTGATAACATGCACGGCGACTATCATACAATCTGGGTTGATCCCAAAAAGGAAGGACACCTGATAATCGGTAATGACGGCGGATTAAATATAACATACGACAACGGGAAAACTTATTTTAAAGCAAACACACCAGCTGTGGGACAATTTTATTCTGTAGCCGTCGATATGGACTCTCCATACAATGTTTATGGAGGACTCCAGGATAATGGTGTCTGGACAGGGCCAAGCACTTACTCTCCCAACTATGAATGGTATTCTTCAGGGCAATATCCTTTTAAATCAATTATGGGAGGCGACGGAATGCAGGTTCAGGTGGATACAACAGACAATACTACTGTTTACACAGGTTTTCAGTTTGGATTTTATTATCGGGTAAATAAAAATACAGAAAAATCTGACCCGGTTACTCCTGAACGTAAACTTGGAGAACCAGCTTTAAGATTTAACTGGCAGTCACCTATAAAATTATCTCCACACAATCACGATATATTTTATATTGGTGCAAACAAGCTATTCCGTTCGCTTGACCAGGGAAGGACATATACGGCAATTTCCGGTGACCTCACAAATGGACCAAAGAAAGGTGACGTTCCATACGGTACATTAACAACGATAGATGAATCGCCTTTAAAGTTCGGTTTGATTTACACCGGAAGCGATGATGGATTAATTTATGTAACACAAGATGGAGGCGGCAGCTGGACAAATATTTCTGCAGGACTGCCTCGGAATCTTTATGTAAGCAGAGTTTCAGCTTCATTTAAGGATACCGGAACTGTTTATGTTTCCTTAAATGGATATAGATGGGATGATTTCAATTCTTATGTTTACAAGTCGACTAACTTTGGAGCAACCTGGGAAAAAATTGGGAATGGTCTCCCGGCTGAACCGGTTAATGTTGTTAAGGAAGATCCTAATAATTCAAATATTATTTATGTGGGAACAGATCATGGACTTTATGTTTCCCTTGATAAAGGCAACACATTTATGGGAATGTATAAAGGATTGCCTGATGTTCCGGTTCACGATCTTGTGATTCAGCCAAGAGATAAAGATATTGTCCTTGGAACGCATGGAAGATCGATTTATATAGGTGATGTAAATTATGTGGAACAGTTAACTGGCAAATTACTTTCTGAAAGGCTACACTTATTTTCTCCTACATCAATAACTTACAGAGATTCATGGGGTAAAAAATATTATACATGGGGCCAGCCGTATGTGCCTTCTATGCAAATAGTATATTTTTCAGGGAAAAAAGGTGTTGCTATTATCAAAATAAAAACCGAAAATAATGTGGTTATTAAAGAATTGTCTGATACCTGTTCACACGGACTAAACTTCGTTAAGTATGATCTTTCGATCGATTCGAACAAAGTTGAAGAATATAAATCATTTATTAAAGAAAAATCCAAGAGTGACGATAATCAGTTTAAGGAAACAGATACAAAGAAAACATATCTGCATCCTGGGAAATATACTCTGGAAATCGAAATGGGTGAAATAAAAAAATCTGAAGATTTTGAAATAAAAGAACCTAAAAAAAGAAAAAGAGGTTCTGGAGATCAGGGCCTTGATAAAAACTTTCCAATAAATTTTGAGAGGGATTAAAACATGAAAAGAGTTGTAAAAGTTCTAATAACAATTTTTATTGTGACGCTAATCGTTTTTACACAGAACTCGTTTGCACAAAACAACAGCAAGAATCAAAACAATATGGTTGAACAATGGAAAGCGGATTTGATAAAAACTGAAACGGACTTTTACAATGCTACCCAGGAGAGAGGATGGGGCCAGGCTTTTATTGATTTTGCTGATGATAATTCAACTTTACTCAGGCAGGATCAATTTCCTATTATAGGGAGAGCTGATATCTTAAAATTATTTAAGGGAAAAGAAAGTAATGTATTACCCATTAAATGGAATCCAATTAAAGCAGAAGTTTCCGATGACGGATCTCTCGGTTATACATGGGGCAACTGGACATATACTGTCAAAGATAAAAACGGGAAAGAAAATATCACTTACGGTAATTACGTAACCATTTGGAAGAAACAACCTGATGGCAAATGGAAATTTATTCTTGATGGAGGAAATACAACTCCCGCCCCTAAAGATTAAAAACAAAAAGCCTGAGTTTTTTAGCTCAGGCTTTTTGTTACAATAAATAAATTTTTTATCCTCCACTTTGTCGATAGGCCATCATTCCGCCGAGGACAGTAATCGCAGTAAATCCATGATTTCTTAAAATTTCAGCTGCAAGTTTCGAAGGAATACCCGATCTGCTAATTACATATATATCTTTATTTTTATATCTATCCAGTTCACCAATTCTTTTTTCAAGTTGTTGTAAGGGAATATTGATAGAACCGTTTATCTTCCCTAATGGACCGGCAAGCTCATCTTGCATTCTGACATCAAGAATCACAATAGATTTATTGGCTTTCATTTCTTTTTTAAAGTCATTTACAGTAATATTTTTTGCTGTTGAATCTATTTCTGCAGCGAAAGCAGCTATTGCAAAAAATATTACTAAAGACATTATTATTTTAAATCTTGGCATTTTTTATTCCTTTATTTGTCCTTTAGACAAACTTAAAATGCAATAAGTTTCAAAAACTTTCAATTTTAACCCACAAAAAAGCTCATTTATTTGCAAATTTGTAACATTTTAAATTATTAATTATCAAGCCCTAACTTTTTCATCAACCTCTGATGACAATCTTCTGAAACATCCAAATCATATTTTTTATAAAAATCTATAGTTTTTTCCACTGAAGAAAAATAATGCTGACAATTCGAACATTCAGAAAGATGCTTTTTTATCTCAACACATTTTTGAGATTCCAGTTCTTCCCCAAGGCTATCACAAATATGATCCATTACATCTTTGCAGGTAATTTTTTTAATATTCATTTTCTAATACCTTGCTTAATTCATTTCGCAAAAACGCCCTGGCCCTATGTAGCCGAGATTTGACTGCAGGGACAGAAAGATCAGTAATGTTTGCTGTTTCTTCCGTGGATAAACCATTTATGTCTCTTAAAACAAAAACGACCCTATAATCAAGAGACAATTTATTAATCGCTTCATCAAGTATTTTCTTTAATTCAACATTTTCAGTAATATCAGACGGAACATTGCTCCAGTCCGGAATCAATTTGTCTTCGGGTATTTCAGTTTCTTCATCATTCAATGAAATAAAATTATATTTTTTCTTTCTGAGTTCCATCAGGCAGTGATTCATAACTATCCTATACAACCACGTAGAAAGTTTTGATTTACCATCAAACTGGTGAAGTGATTTTATCATGCTAAGGAAAGTTTCCTGCATGGTATTTTCAGCTTTTTCAGGGTCGCGGCAAATCTTAAATGCAAAATTATAAACAGTTTTTTCGTAATTATTGACAAGTCTGGAGAGAGCTTTTTTATCACCAGCCTGTGCCTTAATTATCAAATCAGCTTCATCAATTTGATGCTTACGAGTATTTAAGGATTCATTCATTTTTCAATAAATTATACAATAATTTTCATATCTATGCTTTTCCATAGATACCAGCTTGCAATTGAATTATACGGTTCCCAGCCATTTTGTTTTGATAATCTTTTTAGCCTTTTTTCGCCCGGCAATTTTCTTAATTTATAATTCAATTTTGCGGCTTTTTTTATTCCGAGATCATTGACAGGCAAAACGTTAAGTCTTCCCAATGTAAAAATAAGAAACATATGCACAGTCCACATGCCAATACCCTTCACTTTTGTAAATTCAGCAATTATTTCATCATCCGACAATCTATTTAGTCCACGGAAATGTATTTCTTTATCAATAATATTCCGAGAGAGAGCTTTCACGTATTTAACCTTTGCCCATGACAATCCCAAATCCCTCAATTTCTTATCAGAAGTAAAAATAATCTTTTCTGGTAGCGGCTTATCATTAAAATAACCGAAAAACCTTTCCTGAATCACATCTGCAACTACTGTCGATAACTGCTGTCCGATTATAGATCTCAACAATGCATAATAATAATCTTTTTTAGGCTTTAAATCACATCCCCCAGTAGCATCAATTATTGTTGCTAACCTCTTGTCATTGTTATAAATATGACTGACACCATTTTCTATTTCGATAGAATTCATTATACTTATAGACATTTAATAAAATAATATAGCAATATACTCCAAAATTATGTTTCAGAACAAAGATAATTCAGACTTAGAATCAAATATTTTATTTGAAGGAGTAAATCCCGAAATACTTCAATCTTTTGCAAACCCTAAAAATAGCCTCAGGAAAAAAGAAGGTGCTGTAATATACCAAAAGGGGGATCTCAGCGAGTATATATACTTATTGATAGAAGGTACTGTGAAACTAAAGTATACAGAACCTGATGGAACAAATATCTATGTAAATAGAACGGAAAATACATTTTTCGGCGAAACAGAATTGATAGGAAAAACACAGAGAAAAACTTCTGCAGTTGCAGACAAGGACTGCAAAATGCATACTTTCAATCTTAACGAGTTAAAAGTTTTGATCAAAAAAGACAATCAGATTCTTAAGAACCTTTTTAAAAATAAGACATTTAATTTTTTAGAAGAAGATTTTATGGAATCAAGCAAAGACTTAATAGACTCTGAAACAGATATCTCGGAACTAATAAAAACTACTGAAAAACCATCATTAAGACATACCAAAGGTCAACAAGAAACACCACTAATTACAACACCAGAAGAAGAAAAAGGTGCGTTCGATGGCATAATAACAGAGGAAGAAACAGATGAAGAGATAATTAAAGAAGATAGCTCAATCGTAGTTGATCAAGAAGAAAGTGAAGAAAATACAACACCAGAAGAGGCAAAAGGTACATTTGACGACATAGTCACAAAGGAAGAAACAGATGAAGAGGTACAACAATCAAACAACGAACCCTCTGAAGATATTATTAAAGAAGATAACTCGATCATAATTGACCAAAAAGAAAGTGAACGGGAGAAACTCGAAGAAAGTGAAGGATTCACTATAGAAGATATTTCTGAGGGCGAGTCCACAAAATCTGATAATACTGAAACACCTACTATTCAGGATGAACAGAAACCAGAACCAACTGCTGAAAAAGAGAAAGAGCCTTCCATTGAATTAGAAAAAGAAAAAATAGAAACAGATTTTTCGGATTATTATGAAACTCTCTTAAAAACCACACAAAATATATTTTCAAAAATTACAATTGATGAAGTAGCTGAAGCCATAGCAGATGCTGCTACAAAACTTGTAAACGCAACTGGAGGTGTGCTTTATCTTGTAGATAAAGAAAACGAAGAATTGAAAGCAAAAGTACTTTCCGATAGTTCAATCAGAGACATAAGAGTTAAATTTTCAGACGGTTTGCAGGGAACAGCAATTATAGAAAAAAGACCCGTGATATCCGAAAACCCCAAAGAGAATAAAAACTTTAATCCGGTAATTGAAGATCTCACTGGTATTAAAATTAAAAATGTTATCTATTATCCAATATTGACTAAAAGAGACGAACCAGCTGCAGTTCTTGAGCTGTATAATAGCGAACGTGGAAAATTTGATGCAAGAGAAGTTGAATTACTAAATGCAATTTCTTCAAGTATTTTAAAAGCTTTGGAAAATGCCGGCTTTGTAGAAATTCTTATTCAACAAAGAAAGATTCTTTCTATTGGTGAAATAACCGGTTTTATTCACGATGACATTAAGAACACCCTACTTAGAGTAAGACACTATTCATCTCTTCTAAAAAAGAAAAATTTTTCGTCAGAGGTTAACAAGTTACTTGAAATACAAATTGGACAAATCAACTCAATTGAAGACTTCCTAAAATTTATTGATGCATATGCACACGGCAAGAACGTCGTTGAGAAAAGCACAATTAAAGTTAGTGAGGCCGTGACACAGATTCTTAATTTTCTTGCAGAATATGTTGAATTAAGAAATATTGTTATTTATAAAAAAATTGAAGAAGACGCTGTTATTAATATAGATTTGCCAGCAATGTATCTTGCCTTTTACCAAATAGCAAAAAATGCATGTGACGCAATGAAAGATGAAGGTAAAATTTATGTCACATCAGAAAAAGACGGTGATTATATAAAAATTAATTTTAAAGATACCGGTGTAGGTATATCTGAAATAATTAAAGGGAAACTCTTCAAACCATTTGTAACATTCGGCAAAAAACAAAAATCAGGACTAGGGCTGGCTATAGCCGAAAAACTAGTGTCGGACCAGGGAGGCTATATGATGGCTGATAGCGTTTTAGGGGAAGGAGCAACATTTACTGTAGCCCTGCCCATAGTTTTTTAATTGTTTTTGATTTTCATGCCTTATAACTTAATTACAATTCTCGGCCCAACAGCTACGGGTAAAACCCGGTTGGCGGCTAAACTTGCAAAGGAATTTAATGGAGAAATTATTTCGGCTGATTCTAGACAGGTATATCGGGAAATGGATATTGGTACGGGTAAGGACTTTGAAGATTATATTATTGATAACATAAAGATACCCCATCATTTGATTGATATAATTAATCCTTCTGAAGAATTTGATCTGTATAAGTTCAATCACCTTTTTTATAAAAGTTTTGATGAAATAAAAAGTAGAAACAAAATGGCTTTTCTTGTGGGAGGTACAGGACTTTATATAAGCTCAATTCTTAAAGGATACAAACTAATTAAAGCCGATTTTTCCGAAGAGAACTTATCTTCATTTGATAAATATCCTATTGAAGTACTTAGGAATATTTTACTGAATTTGAATCCGAACCTTCACAACACAACTGATCTCTTAGACAGGAAAAGAATTATAAAGGCTATAATTGTAGCGACAAAACTAGATAAGGGCGCAGTTCATAAAAGAGAACGGGTAAACTCACTGGTAATTGGAATAAATCTTCCAAGAACAGAAATTAAAAAAAGGATAACAACACGACTAAAAAACCGGCTGGACAATGGAATGATTACAGAAGTTGAAGGTTTGCTAAAAGGCGGCATTAGTTATGAAAGGCTTAACTATTTCGGACTGGAATATAAACTTATTGCCCTCTACCTAAAGAAAGAATTGAATTATAATGATATGTTCCAGAAACTGGACAGCGCTATCCACAATTTTGCCAAAAGACAAATGACCTGGTTCAGAAAAATGGAGAAGGAAGGAATAAAGATCAACTGGATTGAAGGCCCTGATTATAAGACAGCATTTAGAATCATTAAAGATAATATCAACGAATGAATGATCTCCCCCTATCTGTTAAAAAATATTTAGAGAAATATTCTGTCTCCGGGTGGCAACTGCAGACTAATTCTGACAAGAAGTTCAACAACATTATTGTAATACCTGCAATTAGTGAATTCGAAAACATCAAAACTTTACTTAGTTCACTGACACAAAATGACATTCCGCTACTTAAATCCACGTTAATAATCTTTATAATTAATAACGTCATTTCATCAAATGCTGAAACAAAAAAGAATAATTCCAAAACCATTAATTACTTAAATAATATTTTATCGAATAAACCGACAGATGAGTTATCAAAAAACTTATTAAATGCTAAAATCAATATCAGCTTTATTGATGCAGCCTCGAGTGGGAAAGAGCTTCCCGAAAATAATGGCGGTGTTGGGCTTGCAAGAAAGATCGGGATGGATATCGCCTTAACTGTTTTTGATTACTCTTCTTACGACAAAAAAATATTGGCTTGTACTGATGCGGATTGTACTTTTAAAAACAATTATTTATCTGAAATTTTTTACCTGTTCAACAATAATAACCTTTCGGCAGCTGTCGTAAATTTCGCTCACGATATATCCGGAGATAATGAAAACTCAAAGGCTATAATTTGCTATGAATACTATTTGAGATATTATGTGCTCGGACTTAAATATGCCCATTCACCCTATGCTTTTCACACGATTGGTTCAACGATGATTTGCGATTACGAGAGCTATATAAAGGTCGAAGGTATGAATAAACGCAAAGCAGCAGAAGATTTTTACTTCCTTGAAAAACTGGCTAAAGTAGTAAACATTGAAAAAATCTCTTCAACTACAGTCTTTCCTTCAGGAAGAAGTTCATGGCGAGTTCCATTTGGTACAGGACAACGAGTAAAGAGGTTTCTTGCCGGGGTGAGAGACGAATATAAACTTTACGACCCGGAATCATTTGAGATTCTGAAGAAATGGCTGACTGTGCTAAATAAAAATTACAAGTTGGTTTCAGATTATATCAATGAAGCAGAAAATATCCATCCGGATCTCTATAAATTTTTAATCAAGCAGGAATTTGACAGGGATTTCAGTAAAATACTAAATCATACAGTAGATGAAAGACAACTGAAATTGCAGAAAAAACAATGGTTTGACGGTTTCAGAACCCTGAAACTGATTCATCATTTTCGGGACTCTTCATTTCCCGAAATTAATACGTTTGATGCTATAGATCGTTTACTTGAAAAGATGGAAGTATCTTACAATATTGAGCGTAACAAAAACTCAATTCCTGAACTGACAATACAAAAAAAATATCTGGAACTACTAAGAGAACTTGATAAATAAAAATATGCTAATTAAAACTTCACCTGATGAAATACAGAATTTTCTTGTTGATGCATCCAACACAAAAGGCTATTGTGATGCAGTTTATTTTCCCGAATCAAGGGAAGATATAATTGAAATTCTTAAAAAAGCCAACGAAGAAAAAACTTTTGTAACCACTAGCGGAAATCACACGGGTCTCACTGGCTCCGGTGTGCCACGTGGTGGTATTGTAATCTCTACAGAAAAGCTTAACAAAATATTAGAGATAAATATCGATAAAGGATATGCAATAGTTCAGCCGGGAGTTATATTAGCCGATTTTCTTGAAAAAGTAAAAAATAAGAATTTTTTATATCCTCCCGATCCTACGGAAGATAAATGTTTTATAGGGGGAACTGTAGCAACAAATGCTTCCGGAGCCAAAACTTTTAAATACGGCCCAACAAGGAATTATGTAGATGAACTGGAAATTATTCTTGCAGATGGTGATACTCTCAATTTAAAAAGAGGTGTTCAAAAAGCAGAAGGATTCAAGTTGAAGCTAAAAACGGAAAGCCATAAAGAGATTTCACTTGATATCCCTGACTTTGAAATGCCTCACACGAAAAATGCTTCCGGTTACTTTTGTAAAAACAACATGGATGCAATTGACCTCTTTATCGGATCGGAGGGAACGCTTGGCGTAATAACAAAAATTAAACTGATAATAATTCCAGCACCCGAAAAACTTATTTCCTGTGTTGTGTTTTTCAATGAAGAAAAGAACGCCCTCGGGTTTCTGGAAAAGGCACGACAGCTTTCATATCAAACGAGGGAAATTCATCAGTCAAATACGATTGATGCTTTGGCTTTGGAATTTTTTGACGAAGGCGCATTAAGTTTTTTGGCTAAAGATTTTTCACAGCTACCAGCAAATGCAAAAGCTGCTATCTGGTTTGAGCAGGAAATCAATAAAGATAACGAAGACACAATTCTGGAATTGTGGATGAACCTGATAACAGAATTTAAGGGAGATGAAGAGAGTGCCTGGTTTTCGTTAACAGAAAATGACAAAAAAAATATCAAAGGATTCCGTCACGCTATCTCGTGGAAGATAAACGAATATATGGCCGGAAAAGGGTTCAGAAAGCTGGGAACCGATGTAGCAGTACCCTATAATAAATTCGAAGAGATATATTTTTACGCTAAAAAAGAGGTAACAAAAGCAGGAATAAAATTCGTAAATTATGGCCACTTCGGAGATGCACATATGCACCTGAATATGCTTGCTGAAACAAAAGAACAATTTGAACTTGGCAGCAAGCTGTATGGTGTGATCTGCCGAAAAGCAATTGAGTTGGGCGGCACAGTCTCGGCAGAACACGGAATAGGTAAAAACAAAACCGCATACCTGCTCGAAATGTATGGCGAAAAAAATATCGGGAAAATGGTTGGAGTAAAAAAGAAACTCGATCCAAATTTGATTTTAGGAATTGAGAATATATTTAACAGGAAATTTTTATGATCCAAAAAACTCTTATATTACTTTTCGCGACTTTCCTGTTTACAAGCTGTCAGGCTCAGCTCAAAAATAAAACGAGTGATAAAACTATGGCCGAAACGACAAAACCAAATAACCCGTACTATTCTCGAACAGACACTTCAAAACTGGATCTTCCCGATTCAGTATGGAA
>CAZQQD010000084.1:0-3741 GCA_964595355.1 uncultured Ignavibacteriaceae bacterium
CTGATAAGTATCTTTGTAGCGGTAAACCTTTATCATTGTTTCCTGAACAACATCAACACAGGATTCGTAATCACCGAGGTACCTGAAGACGAAGTTCGTAAGCGGATTTTTATACCGCTGCACCAGTATCTCAAAAGCCCTTTCCGTATTGTTATTCTGAAATTCGAGGATAAGTTCCTCGTCAGAAAGACCATTTAAATTTCTATCACTCAAAATTATTGTACTCTGCTTTAGTATAAAGGTTTCAGGATTTAGACAACAAATTACTCAATTTTAAACAAATTCTGAAAGATTTGATTTTTGCCTGTAAGGAAAGGAAATGTGTATAAAATTATGGACATTAAGATAAAGAAGTTAGTTGAACATTTCCGAGATTAAAACTGAAACTATTGATTTGTTGTCAGCCGAAGTAGTTTTTATGGCAAGGTCAGCTTTCAGCAAAGCGCGGCCGGCCTGAAAAAGATCCTTATCCGAATACATTCTCCTTGCGAGCTTATAGCCTTTATAGTAGTAAGGATGAGTGCCAACTATTCTTGCGGCGGCATAATCATTCATTTTTAGTTCAGTCATTTCATTTACCTGTGCCAGCCCTGTAAAATACCTTGTAAGCATATGAATAATGAACGTCGGCTCCTGTCCATTTTCCAAAAGATTAAAAGCCAGTTTCATTGCACGCGCTTTGTCTTTCTTTGCAATCGCATCCTGCAGGTCAAAAATCGAGTATTCTTTCAAAGCGGAAGAAAGCGCTCTTATATCATCAAAACCGATCTCTGGTTTATCTCCGATAAATGTAAAAATTTTATCAAGCTGTGCTTCAAGCATACTCCTGTTCTCTCCAACTATATCAACAAGAATCTGCGCGTTCTCTGCTCTCAGAATTTTTTTATTTGATTCACAATAGTCTGTAAGCCAGTTGATAAGATTGTTCCCTTTTAACTCTTTCGCTTCATATATGAAATCATTTTCAAGAAGTGTTCTATAAAGAGCTGTATCGGCGTTCTGAATCGATCCGTTGTGAATTATTAAAAGAACAGCAAAATCAGATGGTGATTCAACATAGGGCAGAAGATCTTTTTTATCTCTTACTTTATCAAACTCTTTGTAAATTATATATTTTTTTTGGGACCCGAAAGGAAAGGCTGAAGCAAAATCAATAACATCAGAAAGAGGCTTTTCATCGCCATAGAATGTTTCTTTATCAAAATCAGATGCGATATAGGGCTTTACCGCCTCATTTAAAACACTGACGGATGTATCTATGCTGAAAGAATCCTCACCGAAAAAAAAATAGACAGGAAGCAAATTTCCCCGTTTTATCCTTTTAACAGCCTCTGAAACAGAGGGAAATCTGAGTTTACTTTTGGCCATTTTCTTCTTTCAGCTTTTCGTACTTCATAGCCCGGCTAAGAAAAAATGTTACACCACCCCATACTATACCCAGAACAATTACAGCTGTAATGATTGTGAAGATGTTCATCTTATGGCTCCTCTCTTTCAAAAATCAATTTCACCATCGTCTTATTTAAGAATATCAATGCAGCTAGCACAATTATCCACTGGAATAAAACCGTTCCCGTGTTCAGAGAATGGAAAGGATTCCACCATTGCGGATCCCAGCTCACAGAAGATATCAACCACCATGCGATAAGTACCACAACCTGTATGGGTATCAAAATTGAAATTACAAAGTTGAACCACTTGCCTATTTTTACATCACTGCCATAGCCATTGATAATCTCTGTCCTGAACTTATCAACACCATAACGTATTATTGAGAATGAAATAAAAGCACCGCTGAGTATTAACCCGACTCCCCAGACCCAATCCTGATTGGCAAAGAAATCTAGGTTTATCGCTGAAGGAACACCGAGCACAAATCCAACCACGGCAACAATAATAATTGCTTTTTGTCTTTTCAGCCCGAAGTCAATTAAAGTTCTTGTTGAAAGTTCAACCATAGACATAAGTGAAGTTACAGCTGCAAAGAAAAGTGCAATAAAAAAGATTGAAGCAAAGAAAACATTGATTACATAACTGGAAGAAATTTTTGCAAAAAGTTGTGGTAAATAAATAAATGTGAGGCCTGTATTGGCAGGACCTGCCTGGGAAATTTGCTGCATTGCATCAACAGAACTCAATGCAAATACTGTTGAAAAAATAGTAATGCCCGCAAGCAAAGAAACTGAATTATTGCCGAACCCGATCAAAGCTGCGTTCAGAGAAATATCTTCTTTCTTTTTCATATAAATGGCATAGGTAAGTATCAATCCCCAACCAGCCCCCGTATCCCATGCATTTTGTGTAAGTGCGTTCAACCAAACTTTATAATCTAAAATAGTACTTAAATCCGGTGTAAAAAAATATTTAATCCCATCAATAGCGCCGGGTAATGTAACCGCGCGAATAAAAAGAATAATTAGAATTCCCAGCAAAGAAGGAACCATAAACTTTGTAACTTTTTCAATTCCCTTTGTGACACCACGATAAATAATAAATGCAACAAAGGCCATCGCAACAAAATGGAACACCAACGGCTGAAGGCTGGACGAAAATTCATTCCAGTAAACAAGCTGATCCTTTGTGTTAAACAAGTTTCCGGAAATCGCAGAGAAAAAATACCTCAGGCACCAGCCCGTTACTACGGAATAGTAAAACATTATCGCAGTAGAAACAAAGACAATAAATGCACCCATCCAGGCAAACCGTTTTCCTCCGGTTTTTGCAATTGCCCCTACCGGTCCGAATCGTGTTGATTTGCCGATAGCAAATTCCGCAATAATTAAAGGAACAGACCAGATAAGAAGAAATATTACCCAAGGAATGAGAAACGAACCGCCGCCATTCTGTGCAACAATTCTGGAGAATCGCCAGATATTCCCGGTTCCAACGGCAATCCCTATTGTTGCAATTATAAGTGCCCAGCGTGATGAAAAGAATTCACCCCCATGTCTTCCGGACTTTTGTTCTTCCATTTAGCTATCGCTGTTTATTAATGGTAATTAAAAAGCTGTGAGATATAAGATAAGAAAATAATTTAATTTGTTTCTTCTTTTACACTAACTTTCTCCATTACAACATCTTTAACTGGTTTGTCATAAGGCTTTGATGTCTGAACTTTCCCGATTGCCTGCACGACATCCATTCCCTTAATTACTTTTCCGAATATTGTATGATGATTATTCAACCAGGGAGTGGGAACAAGAGTAATGAAAAACTGGCTGCCGTTAGTGTTGGGTCCCGCATTTGCCATTGCAAGCAAGCCGGGTTTATCAAATTTTAAGTCAGGACTGAACTCATCTTCAAAAGGTTTACCCCATATGCTTTCGCCGCCTCTTCCGGTTCCTGTAGGATCGCCGCCCTGAATCATAAAGTTATCAATCACGCGATGAAATATAACCCCATCATAGTAACCTTTATTTGCCAGTTTTGTAAAATTCTCAACAGCCTTTGGTGCCTCTTTTGGAAAGAGTTCAAGCTCTATCGTGCCCATATTAGTTTTGATCACTGCTACCTCCTTTGATTTTTCAGGCTTCTGTTCTGAAGTGGTTGTTCGCTTAGTGCCGCATCCGGCTAAGAAAACTAATATCAAAAAAGAATATAAGGAATATTTCATATGCTCTCCAATCAACGAATTATCTGTGTAAATAATAAAATTAAAATTATAACGCCAGCAGCTATTCTATAGTAGACAAATAGAAATGTTGTATTCTTCCTCAAATATTTTAATAGAAAATCGATTGC
>CAZQQD010000084.1:3841-9184 GCA_964595355.1 uncultured Ignavibacteriaceae bacterium
ATTCACTTTCCCTCCTATAAACAATAAGTTAAGCCAAGTCCTATTCCAACTGAGAAAGAATTAAAATTAACATTAGATTTATCCACAGCGTTATAGAGATTAATGTCATTATTTTTGGGTTCCCCATTAAGATCATATCTTACATCAAAAAGAATGCTCGCATAAAAGTTGCTGCTGATCTGTGTGTTTCCTACAGCTCTTAACAAAAATCCTATTCCTGTTGCTGTATAGGTTTGTGTTGTAACTGAGCCGGGTAAGGTTTCGTCTGCACTAAGTAATCTTACACCGATCCCTCCTCCGAACTTAATTTGATACCCCTCCCCTTTTATAACATAATAATTAACAAAGGTCGGCATCAGGTTATGATAACTGAGATCATACCTTCCGAGAACATCATTGTAGTTGTATGAATAAATTCTATAAGCTACGTCAATCCCGATTTCATATTTATCACTGAACATATAATCTCCCTCAAGAGAAAAGTTTACAGAAGTACTAAAACTGCTAAGCTGTGTGCCCGGTTGTGCAAAGTTCTGGTTAAAATAATTATAAAGAGAGGGAGCACTTACATAATCAACACCCATCCCTCCACGAAATCTTACCTGGGAATATGATGTTGAAATGGTTAAAGCCAGTAGGGCCGCAAATAAAAAATATTTCATAATCCATCCAACTCATTTTCTGCTACTCTGAAAAAGTTATCATGCCGTTTATCAATAACAAAATAAACAACGATGGCACTGAATATAAATAAGAAGTATGTCACGCCGTGAGTTAAAACCGCGTATGCAAGACTTAAATCATGACTGAAACCAAACAGCAAAACAAGAGCAGAAGTAGCCAGCACATGATAAGATCCGGTACCCCCTGGAGTTGGAATAACAACACCTATCGCACTTATGGTCATAACAATCCAACCCATTTCAAAACTTACGGGTTTTACATTCTCAAGGCCAATTGCAAAAAACCCTATATAAGAGTTCAAGCCATATATCAGCATTATAGCTATGCTAAGTGTAATTGTGATCAAATAATTTTTTGTTCCCTTTAAACTACCAAACCCCATTGTGAGCATCTCAAATATATAAGCGGCTTTATTTGCAAGTTTTTTTGAAACTTTTCCTACAAGTCTTATAATAACCCCATAAAATTTCTCTTTAAACTTTATCATCAAATAAAAAAAGAGAATGACTAAGCCCATCAAAATAAAACTCAGAAAAACTGTAGCCTTGAGCCACTGAAATTTTTCATATAGATCTTCCGACCAGAGTATAGCAGAAGCTACAACCGAAAGTGCCAAAAAAATAATATCAATAACTCTTTCTACTATCACAGCTCCAAACATTGAGGAACGTGAAAGACCCTCCCATTTACCGACCATCACTGCACGTGAAACTTCCCCAAGCCTCGGCACTACACAGTTAACTCCATACCCAACCATTATTGCACCAAACAAATTTTTTAACGAAGTGTCCGGTTTGACAGATTGTAAAATGACCTTCCACCTTACGGCACGCACAAAATGTGAAAAAAGGTTTACTAAAAGAAAAATTATTATCCAAAAAAGAGAGGCATTTACTATATAATCAAACACAGCTGTTACATTTACATTCTGAAAAGCAAAATAAAGAAATATTATACTCAATAAAATTGAGACTATATATTTTATTGCACGTTTATATTTATGATTAAGTCTGGGTTTATCTGAGATCAATTATTTTTATTCCTTGAGGTGGTGTAAAAGAAAATTCTGAGTTAGATATTCCCGTATTAATTTTATAATTGCTGAACTTTACTTCAAGAACAGTTCCCGAAGATTCAATCAATGAAACTTTATCAACATTATAATCTTTATCCACCCATATTTTTATCAAATCAGCATTTATCCCCGAACCTGCTTTAGGTTTAAGTGCCAGGACATCGTTTTTGTCCTCCGGGTTTTTCAAAATCTCGCACTTTGCAGGGTAATCGAAAATAAGTCTCTTTAGCGATAAAACCGAAGAATTATTTTCATCATAATTGCTGATCATAACCTTTTTTTGCTTTTTATTGTAATTCCAGTTAGTCTTTCCGTCTGAAACAATAATTAAGTTCTTAAGTTCCAATCTCAGTTTATTTTCTTTTTTAAAAAACAATTTTCCTTCAAGATTGACTCTTCCATTATTCAGCTGAATAAAGTCCGCAGAAAAATCTTTTATTGAATTAAATTTGTCCTGCAAGTTTTTAAGCAGCGTTCCGTCTTGAGCCCTGGCGGTCTGAAACAGAAACAACGTTATCAATAGAAAATTAATACAATTTTTCATATTCAGTTTATATATAATATTAATAATTTATTAAATCTTAACCCTGTTAATTTCACGGTTTATTTAATCTTTATCTTTGAGATGCAACTTTAAAACCAAGATACTGAAATTTACTTTCCTTTTTAACCGTTCTTTTTTCTTTATCAAAATTAATGTTCCTAAAGTCCAAAAGTTAATGAATTAAAAGGAGGAACTTACAACGAGCGAATAATTGTCTCAAGTTGTTCTTCATTATCAACGAGTACCACACGAGCTTTGCTACCGTCATTAGGACCGACAATTCCTGCTTCTTCAAGCTGGTCAACAATTCTGGCTGCCCTCGAATAACCAAGTTTTAATCGCCTTTGTAAAAGTGAAACAGAACCCTGCTGATGACGAACAATTACTCTTGCTGCGTCCTCAAACATCGGATCGAGATCGGATAAAAATCCGGCTGATGATTCTTTCTTTTTGTCATAAAGTGAAGGCAGAAAATACGGTTTTGAATATCCTTTCTGTGAATAGATATAGCTGGTGAGTTTTTCAACCTCTTCAGTTGAAATAAAAGCATTTTGAATCCTGATCGGCTTAGGCATTCCGGTCGGGAGAAAAAGCATATCTCCTCTTCCCAGCAATTGTTCAGCACCGTTCATATCAAGAATTGTTCGTGAATCTATTTTGGTTGCAACCTGGTAAGCTATCCTTGCACTAAAGTTCGCTTTTATTACACCTGTTATTACATTCACCGAAGGACGTTGTGTTGCAACAACAAGATGAATTCCAACCGCTCTTGCAAGTTGTGCAAGTCTTGCTATCGGTTCTTCAACCTCCTTGCCGGCTGTTATCATAAGATCTGCAAGTTCATCTATAATTACTATAAGATAAGGCATTGGATGATGTTTCATTTCATCTGTGTCGGGCGGCCTTCTCTTAGGATCGGAAACTTTCTTGTTGTAATCAACCAGATTTCTCACACCGGTTTTTGCTAGTTTGTCATATCTCTTTTCCATCTCATACTCCACAGACTTCAAAAGAATGACTGCGTTCTGTGGAGTTGTAATAATTTCTTCTTCAAGATCAGGAGATACTGCCAGATAATGTTTCCTCAATTTGTTATAAAACGAAAGTTCTATTTTTTTCGGATCAATCATTATTAATTTCACTTCCGACGGATGTTTGGAATAAAGCAAGCTTGCAATTATCATGTTTATTCCAACGCTCTTACCAGATCCTGTAGAACCGGCTATAAGAATGTGCGGCATCTTTGCAAGATCTGCAATGTAAACATCACCATTAATTGTTTTACCAAGTGCAACAGGTAATTCATTTTTTGATTCAGAAATTTTATTCAGCACTGAACGGGCATTTACGAGTGATGCCTCTGCATTAGGAATTTCGACACCGATCGCGCTTTTGCCCGGAATTGGTGCTATAATTCTTATTCCCCTGGCTGCTAATGCAAGGGCAATATCATGTTCAAGCCCGACAATTCTGCTTATCTTCACACCCGGTGCAGGAACAATTTCATAAAGTGTAACTACTGGTCCCGGTGTTACCGTGATATCTTCAATATCAATATCAAAAAGTTTTAATTTTTCTTTCAGCAATTCGGCATTGCGGGTAAGTTCTTCCTCAGCAACTTTAAAGTCTTCTGACGGATTAGATTCCAATAAATCTAGAGTCAGTTTTTTATAATCTATATCTTCTTCCCATTGATTTGGAAGCCTGGCTTCAGCGTTTCGATCTATTTCAGATTGGGGAATTTCTTTCGTCTTATGAAGGTCAACTTTTTTATCTTCTTCCCTCAGGACCTTATTTTCTTCCTGACCCGCCGGAATTTCATTATCATCTTTTCTAACTATCTTGATCTTTGTATCTTCAGATTCTTCTTCCATTAACTCTTTTCCTGATATCTCTTCTGAAAATGGGGTTTTTATTCCTTTCTTCTCTTTCCGAAGATTTTTAATCTTTTCCAGGTTTGACCTATCTTTAATATCAATATTTCCCTTTTGGTATTCTTCTTTTGCTTTTTTCACCGAACCAGTAATTGTATCCACAATAAGATGAAAAACCTTTTCTATCTTTATATCGAAAGCAACTATTAATAATACAACTGTAGCAGCTGTAAGAAAAATAAAAGCCCCTATTCCACCAAGCAGCCTGCTTACTGCGAGTCCAAGATAATCACCAATAGCACCGGAAAGCTCGGGTGCTTTAAGAAAAGTTGCATAATGTTCCCTGAACACCCCAAAGAAGGAGGAAAGTAGAAGTCCTATAATAATCAGAAAATTTGAAGTGTGGATAAGCGTGCGAAAATTGATCTTTCTAAAGATTGAAAATCCCCATAAAAAAAAGATTATAGGAAAAACTGTTGAGAAAACCCCGAAAGTTGAGTTAACAAAAAAGTCTGAGACGTATGCTCCAAAAATTCCAAGTAGGTTATGGGTGTTGTTCGCTTTTTGTGCTGCTTCGGGATTACTACTGAAAACTTTAAACAAATCTGAAAAATGATAATTGAGAACGGCTTGGTCGTATCTTGAATATGTTATTATGCTCAGAAGAACAAAAATTGAAAGAACAATCAGGAATAACCCGAAAATTTTTTTCTTTTTGTCTGGTGATATCGCAAAGTATTTGTTTGCAGAGGTACCGTTCTTCTTTGTCAGAGACTTTTTCCTAACAGCCATGAATCAACTTTCTTTATTTTTTCGTACTAGGTATTATTACCCGGCATTAATTTAACAACATTTTCTCTGAAAAATGGAACTACTTTCGTATTATTCAATTTACTGCAAAGAATCAGATCTTCCCCAAAACCATTTTCAATTAACAATTTACCGTGATCACTATTCTTGAGCATATCCAAAATGTTTTTTCCAAGGATTTTGTTCAATGCAAGACAAGCGTTCGAAGAATCCGATAGTTCCAGATTTTCATCTAGTTCCTGCATGTACAAAACAAGCTTACCGGCACATATAGAATCTTCCAGTGAAAAAGAATTGTTCCTGCCGGCACACACAATCTCAAAGTCCCGCTTCAACTTTGCAAGATGTTTAGCTAC
>CAZQQD010000084.1:9284-13513 GCA_964595355.1 uncultured Ignavibacteriaceae bacterium
GCACCATTTTTCAGTGCTGTAATTATAGTATTAGATGCTCTTAAAACATCTATAACTACGATTGTCTTCTCTGTGAAATATAATTCATCCACAGAGAACGGAGAAATTATAACATTACATTTCATAAATATTTAATACCCCTCTATGTAATGCTGTTGGTCACGATTTATTAATGAAAGGAAGTTTAACAATATTTGCAGGAACTTCCTTCCCTCTTATTAAAAAATTAACTGCAGCACCCTCAATTGCATACTCAATATCCACATAACCAAGTGAAATAGGTTTTTCCAGAATCGGGCTAACTGTTCCACTTGTTACTGTTCCGACCTTCTTTCCGTTTACTGACAATTCATAACCATGTCGTGGGAACACTTTTTCAGAAGTTGAAACCGGTACAAGTTTTCTCTTTAAACCCTCGTGTTTTACTTTTAATAAAGCTTCCTTACCGATAAAACTTTCTTTTTTTAATTTAGTAATCCAACCCAGCCCTGCTTCAAGGGGGTTGGTAGTTTTATCAATGTCATTTCCGTAAAGGCAAAATCCCATTTCAAGTCTAAGAGAATCTCTGGCAGCAAGTCCTATTGGCTGAATATTAAATTCTTTACCAGCATCAAAAACCTTGCTCCAGATTTCTTCAGCAGTTTTTTCATCACCTTTAAAATAAATTTCATAACCTAATTCACCGGTGTAACCCGTTCTTGATACAATCATTTCTACGCCCGCTATTTTTGCATTAAAGAAATGGTAATATTCAAGATCAAGTTCCCTGTCACATACATTCTGTAATGTTTTTTTTGAATCGGGTCCCTGGATAGCCAGCAACGAATAATTATCACTTTGGTTATCTATCTCGACACCGAACTTATTATTTTCTTTCATCCAGTTAAAATCTTTTTCAATATTAGATGCATTTATGACAAGCATATATTCACTTTGTGAAATCCTGTAAACCAAAAGATCATCAACAATTCCACCATCATTATAACACATTGCAGAATACTGCACTCTTCCATCTGTAAGCCTTGATGCATCATTAACTGTAATCTCCTGAACAAAATCGAGAGCTTTTTCCCCACGAATAAAAACTTCTCCCATATGCGAAACATCAAAAACCCCAACAGTTTTCCGGACAGCTTTGTGTTCTCCTATTATTGACGAATATTGGATTGGCATATGATAACCGGCAAATTCTACAATCTTTGCTCCTAGTTTAACATGAATGTCATAAAATTTAGTTTTTTTCATACTCTACTTTATTTTATAATCAAGAAATTTCTTCCGTTACTTCTTTTTGTGTTTTTCCCAAGAAAAACCTGAATTGACCTACCGGTGTAGTCTGGTCCTCCTTTATTTCAAGCTTGAGACCATATTTAAATCTTAGCTTTGTAATTGTCTTGATGAAACCATGTCTCAGTTTTGCAGCAACTGAAGGGTGACAATTGATAACTAAATATTTTTCTTTTGATTGTCTTTTAAACTTACGTAGCCATTCCTCAAGATCATAAACAACGTGAGAGTGTTTTGTTAAAAGCCCGGTACCTAAACAAGTTGGGCAAACTTCTTTCATTGCCTGCATTATATTCTGACGGATTCTTTGCCTTGTTATTTGAACCAACCCAAAATCAGACATTGGTAAGATCGACACCTTTGCGCGATCTTTTCGAAATTCTTTTTTCAACTCATCAAAAATTTTCTTGCGGTTTTTTTCTTCTTCAAGGTCAATAAAATCAACAACTATAATTCCACCTATATCTCTAAGTCTCATTTGTCTTACTATTTCCCTTGCTGCTTCAAGATCGGTTTTCAAAGAATTGAGTTCTTGTTCTTTATTTTTTGCATACCTTCCACTGTTAACATCTATAACTACCATTGCTTCTGTATGTTCAATAATCAGATAACCACCACTCGGTAAAGGAACCTTCCTTCCCATAAGTGTTTTTATTTGTTCCTCTACTTTAAAAGCATCAAATATTGACCCGCTTGTTTTAAATAGATCAATTTTATCCGCCTGATCAGGCTGCATTACTGCAACGTGGTTCCTTATTTGTTTATAGAGTTTTTTGGAATCAATAAAAATTTTAGAGACATCTGCACTGAAGAGATCACGAATAACACTGGAAGTTGTATTTACATCCTGGTGAACAAGTGACGGAGGCGTTTCGGATTTTAAATTTTGTTCAATTACCCGCCAGGTTTTAAGAAGCTGGTTAAGATCATCTTTTAAAGCGTCTTCCGTTTGATTTCTTGCAACTGTTCTGATTATCAAACCGTAATTTTTAGGAAGTATGCTCCGCGCAATACTTCTCAGTCTTCTTCTCTCTTTAAAGTCGTAAATCTTTTTTGAAACCCCGACTTTATTATCGAAAGGGAGAAGCACACAAAATCTGCCCGGCAATGAGACAGAGGAAGTGACTCTAACACCTTTATTGTTTACCGGTTCTTTAGTGATCTGTACAACAATCTCGTCACCCTTTCTGAGTTTTACCGGTGGGAAATTATCTCTACCATATTGCTTATTCTGTGATTGATTGTTTTGGTGATGACTGTTGCCGCCATTCGATCCATTATGCAATGATGATTCATCATCTTCTTCTACATCAGAATCATCCTCTCCAAGCATATCCTGGAATTGCTGGGTTCTTGCACCTATATCAGAAAAGTGGAGAAAGCCGTCGTGTTTCATGCCAATATCGATGAATGCTGCTTTAATGCCGGGTAATACCCGGGCAACTCTCCCCAGATATATATCCCCTACCATTCGACGATTTTCAGGATAGTCAACAAAGAAGTCGACTAAATTTCCATCTTCCGTGATTGCAACACGCGTTTGTGTGTTGGTTGAATTGATAATAATTTCTTTTACCATAAAAGACTAACTCTCTTAGTGAAACTTTACATTTCACAAAAATTTTTATAAAAATCAAATTACACAATTGTACTAAGATAATTTCATCGCTGACCCGTTTATTTTTGCTCATTTCAAAAATGATAGGACCGGAAAACAGCGAAAGAAATAAAAGAATATTTAATTCTGTTTGTATCATGTGTTATCTGAATTAAAAACAATTAATTATACCCGGAACTTGTACCGGTACTAAAAAACAAAATTTGTTTTCCATCATTCCTGATGGAACGAACCTAAACTGAACTAAATTTTAATAAAAATAAATGCCGAATATAAAATTTGACATTTCTGCTTAATAACTATTTGCTCTCGTTATTTGAAGCTTCTTCTTTAAGAATCTCTTTTCTGCTCAAAGAAAATTTACCATTTTCCATCTTGATAAGTTTAACGCGGACCTTATCTCCCTGTTTGAGATAATCACTGACTTTTTCAACACGCTTATTATCAATTTGCGAGATATGCAATAATCCTTCTTTGCCGGGAATAATTTCTACGAAAGCACCGAAGTCCATTATTTTTGTAACCACACCATCATAAATTTCACCAACTTCAGGTGTAGCGGTCATAGCTTTGATGTGTGCTTTACATTTTGCAGCACCTTCTTTGTTTGGCGATGCAATTGTTATCGTTCCATCATCAGCAATGTTTATATCTACTCCGAAAAGCCTTTGCATTCCCTGAATTGTTTTTCCACCAGGTCCAATTATAAGACCGATCTGATCAGTATCGATTTTCATAGTTATAAGTCTTGGTGCATAAGAAGACAACTGTTCTCTTGGCTGACTAATTGCTTCATTCATAATTCCGAGTATATGCATTCTCCCCGCTTTAGCTTGAGCGAGAGCTTTCTCCATAATTTCAAAAGAAATTCCCTGAATTTTTATATCCATCTGGAAGCCGGTGATCCCATCTGATGTACCTGCTACTTTAAAATCCATATCGCCGAGGTGATCTTCATTGCCAAGAATATCAGTAAGGATTGCATATTTGTCCCCCTCTTTAACGAGTCCCATTGCAATTCCGGCAACTGCTTTTTTAACAGGAACACCACCATCCATTAAAGCAAGCGAGCCTGCACAAACAGACGCCATAGATGATGATCCGTTTGATTCTAAAATATCCGAAATAATTCTCACCGTGTAAGGGAAAGTTTCTTCAGATGGTAGCATTGATTTCAGTGATCTTTCGGCAAGATTACCATGACCAATTTCTCTTCTTCCTACACCGGTCATTCTTCCAACCTCACCGACACTAAAAGGAGGAAAGTTATAATGAAGCATAAATCTTTTTGTGTATTCTTCGCCTAATCCATCAACAGTTTGTT
>CAZQQD010000085.1:0-13415 GCA_964595355.1 uncultured Ignavibacteriaceae bacterium
GCGACCACCTGAACCCCATTCAGGTACGCTACCGGGCTGCGCCACGTTCCGAAAACTATACTTTTAACTTATAATTTCGAAACTAAAAGTTCTAAAATACTTTTAATTTCTTCAAGGTCCTTTTTTATGGATGGTCTGTCACGTTTTATTTCAGGGTAAAAGGACTTACTTTCTTCTTCAGTTGGTTCAGCTTCATTCTGCTGCAATACATTATCAGATGAGTAATCTTCAAGAATTTTTCTGGCGCCTTCAATTGTGTATTTCCTTTCACGAAGCAACCCCTTTATGTGCATTATAAGCTGAATATCTTTGTTTGTATAAATCCTGTTTCCAGCTCTGTTTTTCTGAGGCTTTAATTGGTCGAATTCAGTTTCCCAGTATCGAAGCACATACTGCTCAACACTGGTAATTTTGCTTACCTCACTGATTGAGTAGTAAAGCTTTTTAATAGATAGGTCTTTCATTGAAGCTCAAAATTATTTTAGGGAAAAATAACTAATTGGCTTTTTAATAGCAATATCCAGCAGCTTAAATAAAAAGAAACTTTAGTAGAGGCTTATAACTTATTTTCCTGCATTATGATATCAATAAGCTCGCTAATATCATTTAACTCGTAGTTAGCATTGTGTATTTCAGTATTAAAAGTATCCCCATACTTCGCAAATGCGGTCTTCATACCAATATTTTTGGCCCCTACTATGTCCCTTTCAGCCCAATCGCCAACCATTAAAGCTTCTTCAGGCTTTACCTCGAGCTTTTTCAATACAGCTAAAAAGGGTGCAGGTTTAGGCTTTCTCTCGCCAGTATCCTCAAATGTAACTACAGCATCAACAATATGGTGGAAATTTAGATATGCAAGCCGAAGCCATGCTTCTTTAGCAGGTGCATCGGATAATATTCCCATCAAGATACCGAGCTTAAGTAATTTATTTAGCGTAGAATACACGTGCGGATATGGAATAAGCGCTGCCTCTCTTGCCCTTCTGTAAGCAACAATTCCAGCCGATAAAATCTTATAATCGACTTTATTATTAACTCGTTGAAGAAACAAATCAAATACCTGTTGATATTCAATCCCCTTCTCTTTGTATATTTCATCGATCACTTTACTGGCCTCTTCCCTGGTAACAGAAAGCCCTGCATCAATCATTGCTGGAATAGCTTCCTCAATTGAACGGCGCTTCATTTTCATAAAGTCCATCAATGTATTATCAAGGTCAAATACTACTGCTTTGATCAAGTTTATTTCCTTTTTCTAAGGTTCATTTATTAATTAATTTCTGAAGAAGGAATACTCCTGCGAAATAACTATATTCTTTAAATCCCGAAACGTAACCATTGCAGACTGATGCAGTTATCAACTTTTGTCTGAACTCTTCTCTTCTTGCAAGATGAGAAAGATGTACTTCAATTTTAGGAATGCTACATTCTTCTAATGCATCACGAATTGCAACAGAAGTGTGTGCAAACCCTCCAGGATTAATAATTAGTCCATCAAAATCATTATTTGCTCCCTGAATTTTATTTATCAGCTCTCCTTCTGTATTCGATTGAAAAAAAGAAAACGAATCGCTATTAAATTCCTGTGATAATAACTTTTCAATCTTTTCAAGTGAAAGGTTACCGTATATTTTAGTATCCCGTTTCCCGAGCATATTCAAATTAGGTCCGTTCAGAATTAATATCCTCATTGCATTTCCGTAGACATTTCGTCAATGATTTCTCTCATACGTGGCGTTAAGTATATCTCGTCAATGCCTAATTCTTTTAGTGCCACACTAAGAATCATAACTTTTCTTTGCAGGTTTGCCATTTTATTAATTACAATAACTTTATTCTCTTTAAGCAAACAATAGCCGCCTTTAAAGTCCCCCTTTTCAAACCTTACTTCAGCTCCCAGCTGTGCAGCAAGTGCCTTTAAATCAAGTATTATCTCTTCAAATTCTTTTTCTTTAATTTTCATTACTTTTTTTTGCTTATTTTTAACGGCTGGAACAAAAAGAAAAAGACTATAGCTCCAAAACAGAAAATTTCAATTACTGGGAAACTGCTGAATATTTTAAATCTTTGTATTACAAGATCAAGGACATCTTTCGGATTAAAATTTATTGTATTTAATAATACAATCATTTTATAGTCGATAGTGGATAAATATATCTCAAAAGGTAATGTCAGTAGTATTATAATCGATATTATAAAAAGCCAACCATTTTCTTTAAGTGATATTTTTGAAGTTATTATAAAAAGAATATATGATATGATAAAAATGTAATACAAAATAAGAGTTGATATAACTGCAGGTTGAAATGATTTAAGTATGCCTGCTAGATTCTGGTCGTTAACGTAGTTTCTTAAAGTAAAATCTGTACCTTCAAAAACCTGATAAGAAATTATTAGCCGGGTAAAGTAACTTCCAAGCCACAATGCACCGGACAAGACAACAAAAAACAAAAGAATTTTTGGAAGGGTTTTTAGATTTTTCATAAACATTTATATTTGCTTAAATAAAATAAAAAAAAATAATGATTGTTGCCTCAATTGATATCGGTACAAATAGCGTCCTTATGCTTATTGCTGAAATAAGCAGAGATAATAATTTAAAGACCATTCTAAATGAATATAGAATTCCGCGAATAGGTAAGGAACTTTCACCGGGAAATTCTATTAAGCCTGATAAAATCAAGGAGTTACTTAATATACTAAAGGAATATAAAAGTATAATAGTAAAAAATAATTGTGAAAAAGTCTTAGTAAACGCTACAAATGCATTTAGAATCGCTGCAAACTATAAGGAAATTGCTGAAAATATCCGGGAGCATTTAGGATGGAATGTAAATGTGGTTTCGGGAGAAGAAGAGGCTCTCTTTTCTTACCTTGGGGCTACTTCAGATATCAATAATAAAAACGATATTTTAGTTATAGATATTGGAGGCGGAAGCACGGAACTCATTTTGGGAAATAAAAATACAGTTAAATATAAGAAAAGTTTTCATACTGGAGTCGTCAGTAGTACCGAAAAATTCTTAAAAAATGATCCCCCTACAGCTAACGAATTACAGGAATTAGACGATTATCTATCAGAACTTTTTAAAGAACTTGTCGAATCAAAATATGCTCCCAGTTTAACTATTGCCCTGGCCGGAACACCAACAACACTTTCCTGCATGAGTCTTGAAATCGAAAAATATGACGAAAGTTTAATCGAAGGACACATTTTAAAATACGACGAAATATTTAGGATTAAAGAAAAAATCAAAGATCTCCCAAGTCACGAAATTTTAAGAAATTATATGGCAATGGTTAAAGGACGTGAAGATTTAATTTTAGCAGGAAGTATTATTTTATTAAAAATTATGGAATTAACCAATTCATCCTATGTTAGAGTTTCTACGAAAGGAATCAGATATGGAGCAATTATTAAAGAAATTCTGAGAATAACTTAATTTAATTTATAGTAATAAATATATTGCCAGTAATTCCCAGGAAAATATTCTTACATCATGTCATTGCAATAAGATAAAGCCCACCGAAAATTAAAGCATTAAATATTAATCCAGTAATAAAACCAAAAATCTTGCTCCGCGTCTGGCTATATAATGCTACCACTCCAAGAAATACACTCCAAATAATGATTAGTAACTCAAATCCTGAAAGGATGTAAGCTAAAGTCGGTTTTAGCAAAAAGGGTGATGGATTTGTAGAAAAAGCATTTCCACCAAAAACTGCAATTTCTATTGGAAAAATTATGCATAGTGCTAGTGAGTGTGGAATTAAAGAATACACTAAAACAGCTAAATTATCCTTTAATCTGGTCTTAGCTTTTGTCGGATCTGTAATTACTTTAATAAATAAGGAGTATATCAACAGGGCTGCAACGAGAAAGATAAGAACAAGAATTAAATTCGGGAAAAAATTAAAATTAGTGAATTTACTTTTTAGAACAAGCATTGATAGAAAAGCACTATCCATCGTTAATTTAATTACAGCAAAAAGAATTATAGATATTACAAAATTTTTATGCTCAGATTGAATAATTGTCCTGAAGGCATTAGCAGGATTTTCAACTAGTCTCCCTATTTCACTCCAGAGATCAATATTTACTATTTTATCACGAAGGATAAAATTGCATTTTTTGCAAATGCTTACATAAAATGGATTTTCTGCTCCACAACTTTTACATATTTGAATATTTTTCATACTACAATATTAAAATTTAATTTTAATATTCAACATATTTTGTCCGGTTTGGGAATTCTCGTCCACGCTAAAATCAAATAATTGAGCATCCACATAAGCATCTACCAAATTCAGAAAATAGGCCAAACCGATATAAATACTTACAAGGTCTCTTTGATCTCTATAGGCATCTCTTAGTTGTCTATAGGCAGGGCCATATGTAGGATCATTAATATTTTGAAGATACAGATTTTTAGCGTCATTATATTGTTTATTGTTCCATATCCATATTGCTGCAAGTCCCCCGAAAATTCCCCATATTATTGGAGCTTTAATGTAAGACTCATTATAGATTTGTCCCCATCCCGGTATAATTGCGCTTCTCAAAACAGCCCCCCACGGTGATTTCTGCATTACAAAAACTGTCTCGGCTCGTCCGCTATTATTAGTTTTTGTTGTATCTTCTTGTGCAATGCATAATGACCGCAAAAGAAGGACAACTATAAAAACTTTAGTTATATGATTTATCAATAATTTCAAAAAGTTCAAATAGTCTTTCGAGTTCATCATTAGAATAATATTCAATAACTATTTCACCTGATCCATCCTGTCTTTGTTTACAGCTAACCTTTGTTCCGAAAATTTTGCGAAGCTTATCTTCAATATCCTTAATACTCGTAATATGAGTTTTTGTTTTTGGAGTAAATGAAACCGATCTTTTTTGAGCAACTGGTTTTGAAAGTAACTTTTTAACCAACTGCTCTACCTTTCTAACCGTTAAATTGTTTCCTTTTATTTTACGAAGGACTTCCAGTTGAAGAGAAGAACTAGGAAGATTAATTATTGCTCTGGCGTGACCTGAAGTAATCTCATCTTTTATTAAACTAATCTGTACCTCTTTTGGTAGTTTTAACAACCTGATTGAGTTCGCAATGGTTGAACGATCCTTCCCTACTTTATCCGCGATTTCTTCTTGTGTTAAGTAGCATTCCTCCATAAGTCGTTTATAGGCCAGACCTATTTCTATAGGATTCAGTTTTTCACGTTGAATATTTTCGATTAATGCAAGCGCAAGCATTGCTTCGTTACTATCAACTTTTATAATGTAAGCCGGAATATCACGGTATCCAATATCTTTGCAAGCTCTTAAACGACGTTCACCGGATATTAACTCATATTTATTATCTCCTGTCCTTCTTACAGTAATAGGCTGAATCAGCCCATTTGACAATATAGATTTTTTAAGTTCATCCTGTGCATCTGGTTCAATGTTTGTCCTTGGCTGAAAAGGATTGGAAGATATCATATTGACAGGAATCTTAGCGAGAACGTCAATACTATCGCCATCATCTTTCTTAAGGCTAGTGTAATCTTCCGATACTTCAGAAGCGTTTTTAATTCCGCGTGGATTTATCAACGCATCGAGCCCCCTACCTAACCCTGTTTTAATTTTACTCATTTTTGTTTTTACTTCTGCCGTTTGAATTTCTTTTCAATAATTCCGAAGCCAATTCAATATAATTTTTAGCTCCTGTTGAAATTGCATCATACAAAATAACCGGTTTACCAAAACTGGGTGCTTCGGATATCCTAACATTACGGTGTATAATTGTATCAAACACTTTGTCACCAAAATATTTCCTTACTTCTTCAGCCACCTGCTGGGATAACCGTAATCTTACATCAAACATTGTTAGCACAACTCCTTCAATAGTCAGATTTTTATTGTAATGTTGTTTTACAATATTTATAGTATTAAGTAATTGTCCTAATCCCTCAAGAGCAAAATATTCACACTGAACAGGAATAATAACTGAATCTGAGCCAGATAATGAATTAAGAGTAAGTAATCCAAGTGAAGGAGGGCAATCTATTAATATATACTCATAGCTATCACGAATATTTGCTATTGCATTTTTAAATAACATCTCACGATCGTCCATATCAACCATTTCTATCTCTGCTCCTACAAGATTGATATTTGAAGGCAGCAAATCCAGGTAAGGCATATAAGTTTCAACAATTACTTCATCAATTTTAAGTGAACCGATGAGTACTTCATAAACAGAAGGTGTATGATTATGAATACTGAGACCGGAAGAAGAATTTGCTTGAGGATCAATATCTATCAGTAATGTTTTCTTTTCGGCAGCCGCCAGAGACGATGCAAGATTAATGGCAGTAGTTGTTTTACCAACCCCACCCTTTTGATTTGCAACTGAGATAACTTTCGCCATTAAACCCTTAATTATATTGTCTTATGAAATATAGTTGAATTGATAAAATTAAATTTAAGGTATATAACTCTGTTAAGCAAAAATATATACATTCACAATTCAACAATCTTATTTGCTGTATCGTATTTACAGAGAATGAGTTACAACTCTATTTCTTCCCCAAATTTTAATACCCTGCATTTGTTTCCGGCTTTTTCGAGTTCAGATCTGAACTTTTCAGGATCAGAATCTATAACAGGAAACGTTTTATAATGCATTGGAATCACAGTCCCCGGATTTACCAATTCTACAGCCTTAACAGCATCCCTTATTCCCATAGTAAAATTATCGCCTATCGGAACCAGCATGTAATCAACAGGATTCATTTCTCCAATAAGTTTCATATCATAGAACAAACTCGTGTCGCCAGTATGATAGATCGTTTTGCCGTCCGTCGTAAGTAAAATACCGGCGGGTTCTCCTGCGTAAGTACCATCCGGAGTTTGAGACCCGTGATGAGCTATCGTAAATTTTACCCGTCCAAAATCGAAATTATGACTACCTCCGATATGCATGTTATGTGCATCGGCCCCCTTCGATTGACAGTAATTTGCAAGTTCGTTTACAGCAATAATTTTAGAATTACATCTTTTTGCAATTTTAAAAGTATCGCCTATATGATCTCCATGTGCGTGTGATAAAATTATAAATTCTGCATCTACATCTTTCGATTTAACAGGAGAAGTTGGATTATCATCTAAAAATGGATCAATTAATATTTTTTGGCCTTTTGAGGTGGTAATCTGAAAAGCTGAATGTGAAAAATATTTAAGTTTCATAACATCCTCCGTACTTAATCATATGTTGATCATTTATTATTGTTAATTTAAGCTAATAATCCTTTAAAATCTTTCACAATATCGCTACCTAGAAATTCTTTTAATTTTAGGTCAAGTGTACTTTCCAGGATTTCTTTTCTTAGCAGAATATCTTTTTCAATACTGGTTAGATCTGTAATACCACTTTCACTTTTAAAGCGATTTACGTTCTCAAGCAAAACATCAAGATCCCGTACTTCACCGGACTGATCCTGCAGGTTAACAATTACACCATAGAGAGTTAAAAAATTTTCCCTTTCAAAACATTCAATAAATATTTCCATCCCATACCTAAGCCTCCTGGTCGCTATTCTCATTGTATGAAGACTTTCTACTGAATTTTCTGAGAGATATTTTTTTATAGATTTAATCGTGTTCTTCAGACGGTTCCCCAAAACTATTTGAGAACTTTTTTTAAAGCTAAGTTTTTTCTGAAGCTTTTTAATTTCCCATTTTTTAGTCTTTGCCATTGCTAAATAAATAATGTTTTAAAAAAGCTAAAAATAATTTGAAATGGTCTGATTTTACTTTTTTCATCGGAATAGATAGTTGGGATTGGAACAAATCCGATTTTATAATTTTTTCGTGCTGCATTTATCAGTATCTCACTTTCAGCTTCGTAACCGGGAAACTGAGGAAGAATATTATTTAATATTTTTGTCCTGAATCCCCTGAATCCACATTGACTGTCAATTATTTTTTGTCCTGTTTTAAGGCTTAAAAGCCCTGATGAAATTTTGTTGCTCAATATTCTATGCAAAGGCATATCCGAAAGATCATCTAACCTGTTTCCAATTGCTATATCATAATTGCTCAAAGCCGAAATAATATCGGGAATTTTTTCCGGGATATGTTGTAAATCAGCATCGAGAGTTATTGTAAACTCAAAACTATTCTTGATGCTTTCTTTAAAACCCTTGTTTAGTGCAACCCCTTTACCCTCATTAATTCTGTTTTCAAGATAGATTATTTTATCATTCTTCGGAACATTATTTTTCGAATTGTCTGTTGAACCATCATTAACTACAATCAAGACCTCAACAAAATTTAGTGTTCTGTTTACTATTTCAGCAATAGTTCTTTCATCATTATAAAAAGGAATTATGGCGCAGGTTTTATTTTGATTTGATGTAATGCTCAATTATGCCCTTCCATCCTTTTACTGTAGGAGATTTAAATGCCATTGCCAACCTTTTTCTGAGTGCATCTTTTGAGAGTCCCCTTGTAAGTTCACCATCTTCCGCAAGTGAAATACTTCCCGTTTCCTCTGAAACAATTACGCTTAAAACATCTGCCTGTTCTGAAATTCCAAGTCCCGCTCTATGTCTCATTCCCAACGTTTCTCCATTTGAAGTAGTTGTCAGTGACAAAGGAAGCGTACACCTTGCTGCTTCCACTATATCGTTGTTGATGATTACTGCGCCATCATGCAAAGGCGAACGTGGGAAAAATATTGACTTTAACAGACCAATACCAAGCTTGGCATTTAGTAATTCTCCGGTTTCAGTATAACCCCTGATTCCTGTTGACTTAATCAACACCATTAGAGCCCCGTGCTGATGCTGGGAAAGCTCAAATGCTGCATCTGCAATAATCGAAGCCGGTTCCGATGATTCGGATTTAACAAACATTTTGAAGAATGGATTACGTGCAACTATTACGAGCAGTCTTCTGATTTCAGGTTGGAAAAGAATTAAAAATGCAATTACCCAAATGTCGGTAATTAATTTTAGAAGCCAGCTAAGAGCTTTGAAATTTGCTGCCTGTGAAACAAACGAAATCACAAGTATAATCATCAATCCGATGAATATCTGAGCAGCAATTGTTCCCTTTAACAGAGTGTATAGCTTATAAATGATAAATGTAACTATACAGATGTCAATGAGATCAGTAAAGGAAACAGTCAAAAATCCGACTCTGAAAAGTTCAAACATTTATTTTATGTTAGTTCTTTTAATAATTTACAAACCTGAACGCCATTCTTAACATTGTGAGTCCTGATAACATTTGCTCCATTTTTGATAGCAACCGAATCAATTATTGATGACGCAGTATCTCTATTATTTACATCTAAATTTAATGTTTTTCCGATAAAAGATTTTCTTGAAGCACCTACTAAAATCGGATAACCCAGGCCTTTAAAGTCTTCAAGCCTTTTTAATATCTCAAAATTATCTTCAATCCTTTTACCAAATCCAATGCCAGGATCAACAAATATTTTTGAAAAACCGGTTACTTCAAGTTCTTTTAATTTACTAAAAAGAAAGTCATATATCTCAGTAATTACATCATCGTAATACGGATCATTTTGCATTTCCTTCGGCCTTCCCTTCATATGCATAAGCACGTAAGCTGCATCATATTTTTTTACAACATCGACTATCTTTGGATCAAAGCTGAAAGCGCTGATATCATTAATTATTTTAGCACCTTTTTTTAAGGCTTCTTCGGCCACAGAACTTTTTGTAGTGTCAACTGAAATGATAACTTCCGTCTTTTCTTTGAGAATATTTTCTATAACAGGAATTACTCTGTCAATTTCTTCATCAGCAGATATACCTCCAGAGCCAGGGCGCGTTGATTCACCACCAACATCTATAAAATCCGCACCATCGTTTATCATTTCAAGAGCATGGGCTACTGCATTTTCAACTTTATTATACTTTCCGCCGTCGGAGAAAGAATCATCAGTAACATTAAGAACACCCATGACGTATGGATTGTCAAAAGTAAATTTGCGTTTGCCAATCGTATATGCATTATATAACATATTTTCCAAATTTTCTAATTACATAATCAATAATTATCATCTGATTTTAGATTCAACAAAAAAAGTGACATTAAGTCACTTTACAAATTAAATTACTAATATTTATTAAGGTCGTTACGTACATGCAAAAATTCTACTTTATCATATTAGCAAGCTCTGCTGTTGCAGCTGAAATATTCTTTTCTTTAAAAATAGATGAACCAACTACAAAAACATCGCATCCGGCATCAAGTGCACTTTTGATATTCTTATTCGAAATACCACCATCAATTTCAACTAAAAATTTTCCCCGGACTTCTTTTCGAAGAGTAGCGGCTTGTTTAACTTTTTTAAGTGAGTTATTAATAAATGATTGTCCACCAAAACCCGGATTGACCGACATTATTAGTATAAGATCAACAATTTCTGCAATTTCTGTTATAGTGCTTACCGGTGTTGAAGGATTTATCGCAACGCCAGCTTTTGCTCCGAGTTCTTTTATTCTATTGATTGTTCTGTCAAGATGAATCACTTCCTCCTGATGAACAGTTATAGAATCCGCACCAGCATTCACAAAATCTTCCAGGTATTTGTCAGGGTTTTCTATCATTAAATGAACGTCGAGTGGTAATTTTGTAGATTTATTTGCTGCTTTAACTACAACAGGACCAAATGTAATATTAGGCACAAAGTGTCCATCCATAATATCACAATGTATCCAATCGGCTCCGCTTATTTCTACAAGTCTTATTTGCTGAGAAAGAATCGAAAGATCGGCTGATAATATTGATGGAGCAAGCAGGGCCATAGCTAAATTTATTAATTATTCTGAAGTTTTTGTAACGAACAAATCTATTTTTGTTCCCGGATTAACTTTACTTCCTTTACTCGGGTATTGATCGACAACTGTATTAGGCAACAATGAATAAGATCGCTGATAATTTATTTTCCCTATGTTCATACTACTATCGGCAAGAATTTTTTCAGCTTCAACAAGAGATTTACCTATCAGATCAGGAACGGTTATAAGCCCTTCACCGTTTCCTACACTCATCGTCACTCCAACGCTTGCACCTCTTTGAAGCTCAGTACCAGGAGCATACTGCTGATCAAAAATCATATCTTTAGGATTATTTGATGGGGCGTCTTCTACTTGTCCAAGAGAAAGTCCCAATCGTTCTAGCGCAAATTTGGCATCACGTATAGATTTACCTTTTAAATCAGGAACTGAAACGATAGGTTCACCACCACTGATAAAAAGATAAATCCGCCTCCCGATTTTTACTTTTTCACCAGCATTAGGTTTTTGCAGTATTACGTGTCCTTTGGGTACACTTTCATCAAAAGTAGTATCAGCAACGATGGTTACGAGATCGCTATCATCTAATGTTTTCTCAGCCTGAGTAATATCTATACCTACGACATTAGGTACAGCACGCTCAGGAGAACTAACATACCATGGCATCACTACGTTATTCATAAGCAAAATAAACACAATAAAACCTGCCAGGTAGTATAAAATTTTTCTGAGAAAAGGTTCTTTTAGGTAATTTTTCATCGTCGTAATATATTAAATGCTGTTTTCTTAAACAACTTAGCAACTATTGCAAAAATGAAGTAGAAAAAAAAATCTCAATTTTAGTATTATGAATCAAAATAAAAATGCCCTATATTACGTTAGTTTTTACACAAATTTACAGATCAAAGTTTCGCCTGAACTTGAAGATTTATTTAGCGCCGAAAATAAAAAGCATATCTTTTTACAACAATTCCGAGAGGTTTTATAATGTTTAAAAAGCATCCTAAAGGATTGTACGTCCTATTTTTTACAGAAATGTGGGAAAGATTTGGTTACTACCTTATGGTAGGCATTCTCTTGTTATATCTTATAAATACGAAAACGGGCGGAAAAGGCTTTGATACAAAAACCGCAGCGGATATTGTTGGTTCATTTATAGCTCTTGTTTATTTAACTCCATTTATCGGGGGGCTTATAGCAGATCGCTATCTGGGCTACATAAAATCTATTTTTATCGGCGGTGCGCTAATGGCTGCAGGATATTTTGGACTTGCGTTTCCCGGCAATACTGCTTTATTCATTTCACTTGGACTTATAATAATTGGTAATGGATTTTTTAAACCGAACATCAGCACGCTTCTGGGAATAATTTATAATAAAGAAGAGCTGAAACCTCTTAAAGATAACGCATATAATATTTTCTATATGGGAATTAATATCGGTGCTTTAGTCTGTAATTTTGTTGCTGCATATTTAAGGAACACATATGGATGGGGCTACGCTTTTTCAGCTGCAGGAGTTGGTTTGGTTATCGCTCTTATTTGGCTGGCATCAGGACTAAAACAAGTAAAACACGCCGATGTAAAGAAGCCTATGGAAAAAGAAGATGCTTCAATGAAACAAATTTTTTCGTATGTGTTTTTGCCTGCAATAGTTTTTGCTCTAATCGGTTGGTTTATTCCAAATAATATTTTTGGTTCCAATTCAAACGATGCTTTTATTTTTGCCTGTGTTCCTATAATTGCTTTTTATGTTTCTCTATGGTGGCGTGCATCCGGGTCTGACAAAAAAGCAATAGGTGCTTTATTATTTATATTTTCTATCTCAATAATTTTCTGGACGATTTATAATCAGAATGCAACGGGATTAACAATCTGGGCCGAATCATATACTAATAGAGAAATTGCACCTATTCTTGAGAAACCTGCAGAGGCAATCAATATGGTTCAGGAGGTGAATACTGAGCCAAAAGTTGTTCCAAAAGTTGATAAATATTTAAGGCCTGTAACAGACAGCAACGGCAAAGTTGAAACTGTGATGGGTACTGATCCATATTTCAATAATTTGCCAAAGGATGAATGGCCGGGTGGAAACCAGGTACTCAGGCTGGCTAATGCTGAGCTATTCCAATCCATAAACCCATTCTTTATAATTGTTTTAACTCCATTGGTTGTTCTGTGGTTCGGTTGGCGCAAAAAGCGTGGAAAGGAAGTTTCGACAGCTTCTAAATTTGGTCAGGCATTATTTATATCAGGCTTATCTGCCATGGTAATGGTTATTGCTATCATGTCTGTACCATCCGTTTACACACATAAAACAGGCGCATACTGGCTTTTCCTTACCTATGGAATTTTCACAATCAGTGAATTATTCCTTAGCCCGATAGGGCTTTCCCTCGTTTCCAAGCTTGCTCCTGCAAGAACGACAGCTCTTATGATGGGTGGATGGTTCCTTTCAACATCACTTGGAGGCAAGGCTGCAGGAATAATGGCAAGTTTCTGGGATTCTTTTACAGATAAAAAAATGTTTTTCTTGATAATTGCTTTTGCTGCATTCATTGGTGGTGCATGGATTTTTGCACGACTGAAATCACTCGA
>CAZQQD010000086.1:0-12992 GCA_964595355.1 uncultured Ignavibacteriaceae bacterium
CTTTTGCAGTTCCTGCACAGACAAAGGATCCTGATAAAATTCTAAATGAAGTAAAAGAGAATTTTGATAAGATTAAAGATTATTCTGTTGATGTTACAATTAAAGTAGATGTTTCATTCTTAAAAGTTCCGGATACAAAAGCCAGAATATATTTTAAAAAGCCGGATAAGACCAAGGTAGAATCAAAGCAGTTTGCATTACTGCCAAAAGGTGCTCTCCATATTTCACCAGCAAGCCTGATTAAAGGAAATTACACAGCGCTCTTTGATAAATTTGAAAATTATGAAGGCAATAAGACTGCAGTTATAAAAACTATCCCGATTGGAGATTCCAGCCAAGTAATCCTTACAACTTTCTGGATTGATGTTACAAAATATATAATAAAGAAAGTAGAAATCTCGACGAAAGTTAATGGCACTTTTACGATTAATTTAAATTATGATCCCAATGCAAAATTTGCACAGTTACCTTCTTCTCTGGTTTTTTCATTTAATATTTCGAAGTTAAATATTCCCAAAAGATTTTCAGAAGGGATTGGAGATGATAAAACCGATACAACTTCAAATAAACCTGCAATAGGGAAGGTATATATAGGTTATTTTAACTATAAGGTTAACCAGGGAATTCCTGATTCATTGTTTGAGGAAAAGAAAGAAGAAACCAGGGATTGAAATTTATTTAGCCCACAAGTTTGCATACTTGTGCCCACTCCCGGTATTAAATAAAACAACTTTTTCAGAATCTTTTATCCATCCTGATTCTTTAAGCTTTTTGAATGCCGCAAGTGTTGCACCTCCCTCGGGTGCTGTAAAAATTCCTTGAGTCCTTCCAATTTGATTTGTGCTTTCCATTATTTTTTCGTCTGGCACAGCAACTGCAGTTCCTTTACTTTCTTTTATAGCTCTTAAAATAAGGAAATCACCGACTGCTGCCGGTACCCTTAGTCCATCGGCAATAGTTTTTGCATCTTTCCATGGTTCAGCAAATTCAGCATTTGTTTCGAAGGCTTTTACAATTGGTGCACACCCCGATGATTGCACTGTAACCATCCTCGGTCTTTTTGAATTGATCCACCCTAATTGTTCCATTTCATCAAATGCTTTCCACATCCCGACCATTCCTGTTCCTCCGCCAGTTGGGTAGATTATGACATCCGGGAGTTCCCAATTCATTTGTTCAGCTATTTCATAGCCCATTGTTTTTTTACCTTCAATCCGGTATGGTTCCTTCAAAGTCGAAACATCAAACCTGCCGTATTTTTTAACTCGCTCCGCAGCAGCCTTACCACAGTCTGTAATAAGTCCGTCAATCAGAGTTACTTCAGCTCCTAATGCTTTACACTCAGCAATAAAAGGGACCGGAACATCTTTTGGCATAAAAACGAATGATTTCATTCCGGCTAATGCTGCATATGCACTCATAGCACCTGCAGCATTTCCTGCTGATGGAATTGAAACTTCCTTTACTCCAAGCTCTTTAGCTTTTGAGATAGCCATACACAATCCACGTGCTTTGAAGGAGGTGGTAGGATTTGCTCCTTCATCTTTTATGTAAAGATTTTCAAATCCAATTTCTTTACCTAAGTTTTTTGCAAGATATATAGGCGTGAAACCTTCATTTAAAGAAATTCTGAAATTCTCGTTTTTTACAGGCAACATCTCATTATAACGCCAGAGATTTTCAGGCCGGCTTTTTAATAATTCTTTTTTAAAGGATTTTTTTGCTGAATTAAGATCGTACCTTGCAAGTAAAGGTTTGTTACACTTTGTACAAAGATTCCATAATTTGTCGGCAGGGTATTGTTTGCCACAATAACCACATTCAAGATGTGTAAAATAGTTCATAATTTTTAATTTGTAGTTTTATAATAGTAATAGTAAAAAATAAGTATAATCATTGGAAAAAGTGATGATTTTTTGAAGGAATTTTTATCAAACAGGGATGATTTCTAATATCGTTTTTTAAAATAAAAAAAAGCCGTCAGTTAGAAAATTGACGGCTTTTATAATTCTTAATTTATGTTATTGTTCAAAATTACGAACCAAATGGAAACATAATGCCACCAAAAACTTGGATTTCTTTGGTCTTTACTGTTGTTGGGTCCGATGAAATATTGTTTACGTTAGATAGCCCCAGTGAGTAGCGGCCTTCCAAAAAGATTACGTTCTTGCCAGCGGCAATATTGATCCCAGCACCAAAAGTTGCTACAAAATTAGTGCTCTTGATGTTGTCCTTATAGTCCGTTTCATTTCCATTAGGATCAACCGAAGTTGCATTTAGCTTAATCCCAAGAGAAGGGCCGGCCATTATATACGGTTGAAGCTGGTTGGATCCTGTTCCGAAAGTGTAAGTAAACATCACAGGCACGTTAATATAATTCACTTTTAGTTTTGCCTCGAGACCACCAGAAGTTACTTTTGTGCCTGTTTGCAGATACATTGGCTCTGCTTTGATACCAAAGCCTTCAGAAAACGCGAAGTTTAAGACGCCGCCTGCACCAAATCCAGTTAGATTACTTAAATCCATGTTGGCTGGCGTTGGATCCATAGAAATTGTTGCTAAATTTACTCCCCCTAATATACCCCCGCTGATTTTAACTTGAGCAAAAGATGAAACCGAAAAAAGAAGTGAAATCCCCAAAAGTAGAAGTGTCTTTTTCATTTCGCCCCCCGATTTTTTTTGATTTTTAAAGTTAAGTTAAAAAAAGAAAAATTTCAAATAAATTAGCAGAAGAAGCTATTTTTAATAAAAAAAGCCGCCAGTGTTTCAACCGACGGCTTTTATAATTCTTAATTGAGGTTATTGTTCAAAATTAAGAACCGAATGGGAAAAGGATTCCTACAAATGCCTGAATATCTTTGGTTTTAAGTGTATAACCAGCAGGTGCAAAACCGTTACTGATATCAGAAAAACCAATTGTATAGCGGCCTTCAATAAATATAATGTTCATTCCGGCCGGGATCCTTACGCCTGCTCCAAATGTTCCTGCAAAATTAGTACTTTTAATATAATCTTTTATATCTACTTCAGTTCCATTAGTTTCTTTTGCACTTAATCTGATTCCCAAAACAGGACCGGCCATTACATAAGGTTCAACCTGACCTTGTCCCGTAGCAAAGGTATAAATAAACATAACGGGTACGTCGATGTAATTAACCTTGTCTTTAAATTCAGAACCATTGTCATTAACCTTTGCACCATGTTGGATATACATAGGTTCAACTTGAATTGCGAAACCGCCGGCAAAACCAAAATTTAGTACACCCCCCGCTCCAAAGCCGGTAAGATTGCTAAAATCTACTCCAGACGGTGTAGGATCTACAGAAACGTTCCCAAGATTTAAACCACCCAGAAAACCTCCGCTTACTTTTACCTGAGCAATGGATGAAACAGAAAAAAGAAGTGAAACCCCCAAAAGTAAAATTGTCTTTTTCATTTCGCCCCCCGAAATTTTTTTGATTATTATTTGACTATTAAATGTAAGTCAAAAAAAGAGAAATTTCAAACAAATTAGCAAAAGAAGCTATTTTTAATAAAAAAAGCCGCCAGTGTTTTCAACAGACGGCTTTATAATTGTTAATTTAGGTTATTGTTCAAAATTAAGAACCAAATGGGAAAAGTATTCCTGCAAATACTTGAATACCTTTGGTTTTGATAGTATAACCTGTGGCAAAGCCGTCATTGATATCAGAAAAACCAATTGTGTAACGGCCTTCAATAAATATTCTGTTCATTCCCGCCGGAATTTTTATACCAGCACCAAAAGTTCCCCCCAAATTGTTGCCCTTAATTTCATCTTTTATATCTACTTCAGTGCCATTAGTTTCTTTTGCGCTTAATCTTAGTCCCCAAACAGGTCCGGCCATTACATAAGGTTCAATTTGGCCTTCTCCGGTAGCAAATGTATACATTAGTAAAACGGGTACATCAATGTAATTGATTTTGATCTTTTCTTCCATACCACCTGATGAAATTTTTGAGCCATTTTGGATATACATTGGTTCAACCTGGATTTCGAAACCGCCAGAAAATTCAAAATTAAGTACGCCGCCGGCTCCAAAGCCAGTAAGATTGTTAAAGTCTACTCCTGTAGGTGTAGGATCTACGGAAACATTACCAAGATTTAAACCACCCAGAAAACCTCCGCTAATCTTTACCTGGGCAAAAGAAGAACCCATTAGTAATAAAGCAACGGTAAAAACTGCCAACAATTTTTTCATAACCTTCTCCTTATTTAGTGATTTTTTGATTGCCAAAATTAAATTTGGATTTTATTATTTCCAAATTAATTCTTACAAGCGGTTTAGTGCACTTTTACTTTTTATTTGGGAATAAGTAGTTTCCCCAAATGAAAAATTATGTTAAAAATAGATCAAAATTACAATATTCTTAGTATCAAAATATGAATATAAAATGTCTAATAAATAAACTACTCTGAATACTTTTTAAATAATACGGTTGTATTATGTCCTCCAAACCCAAAAGCATTGCTCATTGATATATTAACCTTCCTTTTTTGAGGTTTATTGAATGTATAATTTAAATCACATTCAGGGTCAGGGTGTTCAAAATTAATTGTCGGTGGCACAATATCATTAACCGTTGCCAAAATAGTTGCAATTGCTTCCACGGCCCCAGCAGCTCCTAAAAGATGTCCTGTCATGCTTTTAGTTGAAGATACGTTCATTTTTTTAGCATGCTCGCCGAATAGTTTTTTGATAGCTTTGGTTTCGCCAATATCTCCCAGTGGTGTTGAAGTTCCGTGCATATTTATGTAATCTATATCTTCAGGTTTTATATTAGCATTTTTTATTGCCATATCCATAGCCAATATTGCGCCTGTTCCTTCAGGATGTGGAGCAGTAATGTGGTGTGCATCAGCTGATAAACCAAAACCTATAATTTCACAGTAAATTTTAGCGCCACGATTTTTAGCATGTTCCAGTTCCTCTAAGATAAGTGTACCACTTCCTTCACCCATAACAAAGCCATCACGCGTAGCATCAAACGGCCTGCTGGCTGTTGCAGGTGAATCGTTCCTTGTTGAAAGAGCCCTGGATGCGTTAAATCCTCCTACTCCAATTTCATTAATCGGGGCTTCACTTCCACCTGTTACAACCAAATCGCTTATATTGTTTTTTATCATCATATAGCTGTCTATCATATTATTATTTGATGTTGCACAGGCAGAGACAATACAATAGTTGGGTCCACGAAATCCATATTGAATTGATATATACCCTGAAGCCATATCAGGAATCATCATTGGAATGAAGAAAGGGGATATCCTGGAAGGTCCATCATTAGCGTTTACTAAAGACTGTGTGTAAAATGTTTGTATTCCACCAATTCCACTTCCGTAAATAACGCCAATTCTTGCTCTCTGGTCTTCAGTGAGAGAGTCAGTGTTCAATCCACAGTCTTTTATTGCTAACGATGTCGAGGCAAGAGCATACTGTGAATAAATATCTAATCTTCTTGCAGTTTTCTTATCTATGTAGTTTTCAGCATTAAAGCCTTTTAGTTCGCATGCAAAGTGAGTATTAAGTTTGGATGAATCAAAACTCTTAATCTCATCTGCACCGCTTTTGCTTTCCATCATGCTTTTCCAGAATTCTTCAACTGAAAGCCCGAGCGGTGTCAGCGCTCCCATTCCCGTTACAACTACTCTTCTTCCGTTAAGCATATTTATCCTTTAAAAAATTATTTTTATCTAAGTTGAAATTTAAATATTAAAAGATTTTGATTAGGTAAATTACAGAAAAATTACATTTGAAAGATAAAAATTTTTATGGAATAAATATAGAATTGATCAGCATTAAAAAGGTGAAAAACCTTTATTTATAGCCCTTATCAAGGATTTTTTCAAATTTATCCTCAGTTACGCGAAATATTGACCATCCATCCATAGGGATGGCACCAAGCTTCTTATAAAAATTGATTGCAGGTTCGTTCCAATCTAAAACGCACCACTCAACACGTCCACAATTTCTGTTTTTAGCAAGTTCTACTAATTTCAGAAGTAATGCTTTACCAATACCTTTGCCTCTGAATTTTGGTCTGACAAACAGATCTTCCAGGTAAATTCCAGGACGTCCTATAAATGTTGAAAAGTTATTAAAGAATAATGCTTGCCCGGCGGGCTCATTTTCATATTCTGCTATCAGAACTTCTGCATATTTTTTTTCACCGAAAAGATTCTCCCTAATATCGTTTTCAGTGGCGATTACTTCGTGACGTAGTTTTTCATAATCAGCGATTTCCTCTATAAGCGAAAGAATCAGAGATACGTCATTAATATTGGCTTCACGAATTCTTAATTTATTGTTGTTTTCCATATTACAAATTTAGTTTTGTTTAATAGGTAAATTTTTCTTTTCCAGATATTCAAGTATTTTAAGCGCTCCTATGCCAAAAAGATAGCCGATTGCCGATCCAATAATTGCTCCTCCTAAAATATCAGATGGGTAATGAACGCCAAGGTAAACCCTGGAAAGAGCAATCAGTGCCGCGGTAATAAATAATGGAATTTTTAAGTTTGGATACAACTTGTAGAAAAAGAAAGCTGCGGTAAAATTGTTAACAGCGTGATTTGATGGAAAAGAAAATCCGCCCGCACAACCTATAATTTTTCTTACATCGTCTAGGGCATTGCAGGGCCGAATTCTTTGGAGCAAGTTTTTTATTAGGTCTCCAAACTGATCAGAAAAAAGTATTGCCAGAATTATTACTAAAACAGCTAACCTTCCTTTTTTACCGCCTTTAATTAACAAAATTCCAATCAGAAGTAGATAAGTTATATACCAACTGTGGACGTCGGTAATTATTGAGAAAAATTTATCTAAAAATCCACAGGCAATCGTATGATTAAAAAAATAAAAAATTGAAAGATCTATTTGATAGAGGAAATTAGCCATTTGTTAATAAATTCTTCAGATTATTTAATATTTCTTGAAAAGTGATTCAAGATTCTTATTCTGGATAAATTTTATTAGATTAACTTATTATAAATATAGGGTGTATAAATGTTAAATAAAAACAACAAGACAGTTGTTGATTTTATATATAACGAACAGTTACCTCTCCAGGATTTTGAATATCGTAATTTGCTAACTCAATCCAAAGAATTACTTGTAACCCCGCTTAAAGTTATGGCATTATTAATTGCCATTTCAGGACTTTTTGCGATGGTTTTTGAAGTCCGCTATTTTTCACAATATTCAATCAATGTATATGTTACCAGATTACTTGCAACGTTAGTTGCGTTCACTGTATTAGTTTTAATGAATAAAAAAATCGGAAGAGAGAGACCGATTGTTTTTGTTCATTTACTATTAATAGTCATCATAATTTCCTCAGGGTATATGATCTACCTTATGCCCAAAACTCTAATTGTTAATGCTCAGATTGTGGGATTAATGATTTTTACATCTGCATTGTTCTTAAGCTGGGATGTAAAGAATCAGATTATAGTGGCGATATATTACAATGTTGTTTTTGCATCCGCAATTCTGTTGAATGACGTCTCCATTTATTTCCTTCCAAATATGTACGAGTCTGTCATATTTATTCTTTTCCTCAGTGTAATCTCTGTGATCGGAAGCGCTGTAAATTACAAGTTGAGAATGCAGCTTGCTGAAAAATCTTACAGGGTTAAACTATCAGAGAATAAATACCGTTCCATTTTTAATAATTCTGCTGAAGGTATGTTTCAAACTAGTCTTGATGGAAAGTTTTTGACTGTAAATAATGCCCTCGTAAATATTCTTGGTTACAAGAGAAAAGAAGAACTGAAAAAGTTAAACATTGAGTTTGATATTTATAAGTATGTAGGGGAAAGAAAGAAACTTATAAAAGAGTTGTATGAAAAAGGGGAGGTGAGAAACAAACAAATAACACTTAAAAGAAAAGATGGGTCGGATGTAATTGTGTTGCTTAACGATAAGATTTTTGTAGATGATAATGGAAATAAAACTTATTTCGAAGGAACAATCAAGGATGTTACAGAGCAGGTGTTAGCTGAAAACAGAAGGAAAAAAGCTGAAGAAGAGCTTAGGAAGGAAAAAATAAGATCGGATGGACTTGCAAAACAGGCATTGCAGTCGAACATGGTCAAGAGTCAGTTTTTAGCAAATATGAGCCATGAAATCCGTACACCTATGAATGGGATTATAGGATTTTTATCTCTGATAGAACGAGGCTCATATAGTAATATTGAGGAAATGAAACAATTTGCAAATAATGCAAGGACTTCTGCGGAATCTTTATTGGATATTATAAATGACATTCTGGATTTGTCAAAAATCGAGTCGGGAAAAATGTCCCTTGAAAAAATTGACTTTAATCTCGATGAAATAATAGAAGAGTCAATTTCTATTTTGTCAACCAAAACAATGGAAAAGGGATTAAAAATTGAAAAGGAACTTGACAGGTATACTCCTGTGTATTTAAAAGGTGATCCGAAAAGAATAAGACAGGTGTTTATTAATTTGTTAAGCAATGCCGTAAAGTTCACTGAAAGGGGGTCGATAAAAATTCATATTACGTCAAAAGAAATTGACAGCGATACATTTGAAATATTTGCATCTGTTCAGGACAGTGGTATTGGGATTCCAACAGATCGTTTGGATGCTTTGTTCAAGCCGTTCTCACAGGTTGATGGTTCCCATACACGAAAATATGGTGGAACTGGTCTGGGTCTTGCTATTTGTAAAGAATTCGTAAACCTGATGGGTGGAGATATAGGGGTTGAAAGCTCCAAAAATGTTGGGAGTAAATTTTATTTTACCATGAAGCTTGAACAAGGGGATAAAGAAAAAGTAGTTAGGCCCGATTCCTTTAATATTGGTGGGCTATCTTCTTCAGATCTTGCAAGAAAAGAATCAGAGACTAATAAATCTAAAATGACAAAAGAAGCAAGGAGTGAATATAAAATCCTTTTAGCTGAAGACAATTTTATCAATCAGAAAGTTGCTTTAAGAATATTAAGTGAAGCAGGTTATAATTCAGAAGCCGTTTTAAATGGTATAGAAGCTATTAAAGCCGTTGAAGAAAAAGATTTCGACGTGGTCTTAATGGATGTACAGATGCCTGAAATGGATGGACTTACTGCAACAAAAAAAATTCGTGCACTTAAAACCGAAAAGAAAAATGTACCGATCATTGCAATAACAGCACATGCATTAATGGGGGATAAAGAAAAATGTTTTGAAGCCGGAATGGATGATTATTTATCTAAACCTATTAAATCAGATGTTTTGGTTGAAAAAGTTGATAAATGGCTGGATGTTAAAGTAGAGCCTCAACAAGGTGAAAATAAAAGTCAGACTTTGAAAAAAGATGTTGTATTTGATTTTGAACATCTCGAAAAAATGAGCGCAGGTGACAAAGAATTTGAAGCCGATCTGATAGATACTTATTTGGAAGATGTTGATATCAGATACGAAAAATTGATTACCGCTATAGAAGAGAGCGAAAGTGGCGGGGTTGTTACTGAAGCGCACACAATTAAAGGTGCAAGCTATTCAGTAGGTGCAAAGAAAGTCGGTGATGAAGCCTATGGTATAGAACTTTCCGGTAAACTTAATGATCTGAAAAGCGCTCTCGAACGGTTACCAAAATTAAAGAAAGCTATTGATGAGACAAAAGAAATACTTAAGAATGTCGTATCTTAAAATTACCTGGTTTAGCTTTTTAAAAAACTAAATATTTTATCTACTGTAAAATGAAAATGAAATATCAAATTCAGGTAATTATTCTATTCTTAATAGTTTCAATTCCTTCAACTTCATTATTTGCATGGGGAAAAACAGGTCACAGAATAATAAACAGGAAAGCAGTAGACTATTTTCCGGAAGAAATGGAAGCTTTCAGAGCGTGGAGAGATTTTCTTGGTGAACACGCTTCCGATCCTGATATTAGAAGAAGAACAGATAAATCAGAAGCACCAAGACATTTTATAGATATTGATTATTATAAAGAGTTCCTGTTAGGTAAAATGATTGAAAACAAGGATTCTTTAATTTCTGTTTATGGAACTGAAACAGTGACCAAGATTGGGCTTTTACCCTGGGCTACACTTGATACGTTCAATAATCTTATAGAGGCTTTTAAAGAAAGAGACAAAAACAAAGCAATGTTGCTTACTTCAGATCTTGGTCATTACGTTGCTGATGGGCATCAACCAATGCATACCGTAGTAAATTATAACGGACAGTTGACAAATCAAAGGGGTGTGCATGAGAGATATGAATCTGAAATGATCAATAGGTATCAAAATGAAATTGAAAACTCGTTTGAGGATTGTCATATCTCACAAATTAAAGCTCCACTGAATTTTATCTTCAGATATATTTCCGGCTCTAATTCAGTTTGTGATGTTCTTTTCGATGCTGATTTATTAGCAACCAAGGAAGCAGGGAATTATACGAGCGATGAATATTATAGAATAATGTGGTTCAGAACAAAATATATTACTGAAATACAGTTTAACAGGGCAGCGCAAGATCTTGCTGCATTAATTTATACCGCTTGGGTTGATGCCGGTAAACCTGATCTTTCTGAATTTAAGTAATATTTTTTCTTATATGTGAAAGTATTACTGCGGAGGCACTGGCAACATTTAAAGATTCTGCTTTTCCATAAGAAGGTATTGTTATTTTTTTATCTGTTAAATTTATTATTTCCTGAGAAGGGCCGTTCGCTTCATTTGAAAAAACTAAAATTGAGTTTTTAAGAAATTTAGTTGAATATAAATTCTCTCCATCAATGTCTGAGCAAAAAACATTATAACCATTGTTTTTTAGATTCGAGATATCCGATTTCTTTACTTCTTCTACAATATCTAAATGAAAAACAGATCCCATACTTGCACGAATAGTTTTTGGATTAAGATATTCTGCGCAATTTTCTGTTAATAAAATGTTATGAAAACCAAACCAGTCACAATTTCTTAATATTGTACCGAGATTACCGGGATCAGAGACATTATCAAGACAGATTAAAAAATCACCTTTTATTTTCTTAAAATTTTTTTTGAGGTTTTCAGTTTTGTTAAATACAGCAATAATTCCTTGTGGTGATACTGTGTCTTTTAACTTCTTAAATTCGAGATTGGTTACTACTTCAATTCTTGTTTTTTGAGGAATTATATCGAGATATGATTTTTCATTTTCGGCAAATTCTTTTGTAATAACTATAATTTCACATTTATGCCTGCTTCGGATGGCTTCATCAAAAACTTTTTTACCTTCCACGATGAATTTATTTTCTTTATCACGGAATTTTTTTATTAGCAGAGACGAATAATATTTCAGCTCGTTTTTTGAAAGCATCAGATTAAATCATTATAATCTTGTTTTTTGCCGTTTGCCTGGTCTTTATCAAGTTGTGCTAAATACTCCCAGGTATAAATGCCTGTATTGTGCCCGTCCTTCCAGGTAATTTGTATGGCGTAACCACCAATTGTTTTAATGTCTTTGATTTTGAACATGTCCGGATTAGTAAATGCCTGTTTAGGCGGTCTGTAAGTTTTTAGCAGCACAGTTTCGCCTTTACATGATGCGCAGGGACACTCTTTTCGGAGATATTCAAGATTAATCTTGCTTTCTGAATTATCCTGCCAGGTGATTAAAAGACTGTTCTTTTCAAATACTTTTAGCTGTTTAGGCCCCATATACTTCCATTATTTCGGTAAAAAATGAAGCTCATATTACTTAAAATATAAATGCTGGTCAATTTTAAGGACTGATATGTTCTATAAAGCAAATTAAATAAGCCTTAAATGAGTTGAATATAAAAAATCAGTTCTTCATTTTTATTATATTAGACAAATATCTAGGAACAATAATCGGTACAAAGATTACTTTATGGATCCTTTCATTCAAATATTATTGATAATATTGTTCGTACTTGCGGCAGGATTATTTTCAATCATAGAAATATCAATTGCATCGTTTGGTAAAAATAAAATAGATGAATTGAGAGAGAACGACAACGATTTGGTTCCTGCATTTGAAAAGATACAAAAAAACCTGAACGCTTTCTTTGGAACAATTCAAATTCTCACCACAGTATTTATAGCTTCAGCAGTGTTGGTAACATTTCATTTGTTTTTTAATAGGTTTTCAAAATGGTTGCTCGAACAAAATATTGCATTTCTGAGCGACAATTACTCCATTATTGCGACAATCCTGTCCTTAATACTTATAACTGTTTTAGTTCTGGTGTTTTGTATTCTTATTCCCAAATCAATTGGCTTTAAGTATTCAGATAGCATCGGAAAAAATTCTGTAAAATTATTTCTACTTTTAATTAAAGTCTTTAAATATCCGGTCATAGCTATAACGTGGCTTGGTAATCTGTTTTTAAAAGTATTTAATGAAAAAACTGATTTTTCACAGACAAGACTTTCAGAAGATGAAATACGAGTCATAATTTCAGATGGCGTAATGTCTGGTGCACTGGATGAGACAGAGAAAGAGATCTTTGAGAATATTTTTAAATTTAACGATTTGAAAGCGAAAGAAGTTATGATTCCACGTACAGAAATAGTTGCGATTGAAATAGTTGATGATGAAAAAAGAATGGTTAACGAAGCGCTTGATTCCGGTTATTCCATTGTGCCGGTTTACCAGGACTCACTTGATCGTATTGTAGGAGTTTTGCATACTAAAAATTTAATTAAGTCGTTGATTGATCATCGAGCTGTAGAAATAAAGAGCCTGATCAGACGAACATATTTTGTCCCGGAAACCAAACCGATATCTGAAATATTACGCGAAATGCAAACAGGTGGGGAAAGGATGGCTATAGTGACTGATGAATATGGAGGTACAGAAGGCCTGATTACAATGGAGGACATACTGGAGGAAATTGTTGGTGATATAAAAAGCGTTAATAAAGCCGAGACTAAAGAATTTTCAGAATTACCTGATGGATCTTTTTCAGTGCTCGGCTCAATGGAAATTTCCGATTTTAATGATACTTTTAAC
>CAZQQD010000087.1:0-12969 GCA_964595355.1 uncultured Ignavibacteriaceae bacterium
CAGTTGAAGAATATGTAGAGTGCACAAAAATTCTGACGCAGGAAGAAACGATCAAAGCATTTGAGATAAATGTTTCCTGTCCGAATGTAAAAGAAGGCGGTTTGCAATTCGGGAATGATGTTTTAAAAGTACGAGAGATCACTGAAAAAGTAAAAGAGGTTACAGACAGACCGGTAATTATAAAACTGTCGCCAAATGTTTCCTACATTTCTGAATTTGCCAAAGCCGTAAAAGAAGGCGGTGGTGATGCGGTATCAGCAATCAATACACTTGTCGGAACGTCGTTCAATATAAATACCAGGAAACCAAAGATTCATAATGTAAACGGTGGTCTTTCCGGTCCGGCAATCAAGCCAATAGCACTGGCTAAAGTTTTAGAGATAAGCAGGAAGGTTGATATTCCGATTATAGGCATCGGCGGAATTATGAACTGGAAGGATGTTATTGAATTTATGATTGTAGGTGCTTCGGCAATTCAGCTAGGGACAATTAATTTTATAGATCCTTCAGCCGCCGGAAAAATTCTGAATGAATTGGAAGAGTTTTGTATAAAACAAAAAATTAACAAAATTTCAGATCTAACCTCTTCTTATAAATTATGACAATTGAACAGGCTCTTACCAGACTTTTTGCATTGCACACTTTTGGGATGAAATTAGGCCTGGATAATATTAAAAACTTCCTGGATCACATCGGGAACCCGCAGAACAAATTAAGGGTTATTCATATAGCAGGTTCTAATGGAAAGGGAAGTACGGCTGCTTTTCTTTCCAGTATTTTGCAGGAACTCGGAAATAAAGTAGGATTATATACTTCACCTCACTTTGTCAGATATAATGAAAGGATTAAGATTAATGGCAACGAAATTTCCGACGAATATGTTGCGAACTTTGTTACAAAATATGATAACTTTATATCTGAACACAAGCTGACATTTTTTGAAGTTACAACCGCAATCGCCTTTCAATATTTTGTTGATGAAAAGGTGGATATTGCTGTGGTCGAAACAGGACTCGGTGGAAGACTGGACGCTACGAACGTTTTGAATCCAATTGCGGTGGTTATTACATCGATTAGCCTGGAACATACGCATATTCTTGGTGATACAACGGAAAAGATAGCAATTGAAAAAGCGGGAATCATAAAACCGAAGGTAAATGTATTCACCGGCACACTGCCGTTGGAAGCTGTAAAAATTATTGAGGATAAATGTAAAGATTTTGATTGTAAGCATTATAAATTGTCCGATTATATTATTAAAAGAAAAGATTCAATTGAATTATATACTGAAGAAATAGAACTGGATGATTTCAGTATGCCCCTTCGGGGGATCTATCAAAAATATAATGCAGCGCTTGCGGGCCTGGTAGTATCAAAGATTTTTAATACTGATGATTTTCTCCACATTGAAAGGGGAATAAAGAATGTTATAAGAAATACCGGTTTGCAAGGCAGGTATGAATTTTTCAACACTCTGCCTGACATAATTTTTGATTCTGCACACAATCCGGACGGTGTAAAGAATTTTTTGGATGAATTTAAGAAAGATTCAAAATCTTATAAGAAGAGGGTGCTTCTTTTTGGAGTTATGAAGGATAAATCCATTAAAGATATGCTCTCTGAACTGAATAAATATTTTAATGAAATAAGGGTAACAAATATCGATTATGAAAGGGCCGCAAAGGCAAAGGATTTGTTGAATTTGGCTCAGGAAATCAATATTAAAGTAGTAGAGGAACCAGAACCGGTCAAATATATTGAATCCTTTAAAAATGAGGATGAGGATAACTGCCTGGTTGTTCTGGGGAGTATTTATTTACTGGGTGAAATAAAATCAAAAATTCGTCAAGAAATCGCTTGACATTATTTATTTTTCGCTTTATGTTTCACTTAAACCTCTGGAACCTTTCAATTTTAATTCAAAAGAGTGAAAAAAGAAATAAGAAGATACCTCTTTAAACAGCATATCAGAAAGTAAACCTTTGAAAATTTTTAGTTCATACAAGTGTTTAAAGAAAATTTAATATTTAACAATCAAAATTTATTAGGGTAAAGTCATGCCAATGGATATTTCTGAATTGAAGTCGAAAAAAATTGTTGAATTGAATCAGATTGCAAAAGATCTGGACATTCAGGGCTTCAGCGATCTTAGAAAACAGGAACTCATTTTTAAAATTCTTGAAGCACAAACTTCTAAGGACGGTCTTACGTTCTCAAAAGGTGTGTTGGAAGTACTGCCCGATGGATATGGTTTTCTCAGATCGGCAGATTATAATTATCTACCTTCACCGGACGATATTTACGTTTCTCCTTCACAGATCAAGAAGTTCAGCCTGCGTACTGGTGACTTCGTAAGTGGTCAGGTCAGACCACCAAAAGAAGGCGAACGCTTCTTTGCTTTGTTAAGAGTTGAAGCAGTCAACGGCCTGGAACCTGAGCATATCAGGGGAAGAACATTATTTGATAACCTTGTTCCTGTTTATCCAACGAAGAAAATTAATTTGGAATCAGCTCCGGGCGAATATTCAATGAGAATTATGGATCTCCTTTCTCCTATTGGTAAAGGTCAAAGGGGATTGGTTGTTTCTCCTCCTAAAAGTGGAAAGACTGTGCTTCTACAAAAAATTGCCAACTCCATAACAAGGAATCATCCGGATGTTAAAATGATCATACTCCTGATTGACGAACGTCCTGAGGAAGTAACTGATATGGAAAGATCTGTTAAAGCTGAAGTGATTAGTTCTACTTTTGATGAACCTGCGGAAAGACACGTACAGGTTGCAGAGATGGTGATCGAAAAGGCAAAACGACTTGTGGAAGCCGGAGATGATGTTGTAATTCTGTTGGATAGTATTACACGTCTTGCCCGCGCGCACAATATTGTTGTTCCACACAGCGGAAGGATTCTTTCAGGTGGTGTTGATTCAAATGCACTCCATAAGCCTAAAAGATTTTTTGGCGCTGCAAGAAGTACTGAAGACGGCGGAAGCCTTACAATTATTGCAACTGCTCTTATTGATACCGGCAGCAGAATGGACGATGTGATCTTTGAAGAGTTCAAAGGTACCGGCAATATGGAAATTGTGCTCAACAGGGACCTCAGTGACAGAAGAATTTTCCCTGCCATTGATGTTAACAGGTCAGGAACAAGGAGAGAAGAATTGTTGATGAAGGAAGATGACCTGCAGAAAATATGGATACTAAGGAAAATCCTCAGTGATTTTAGTCCTGTTGAAGCAATGGATTTTCTACTTGACAAAATCAGGGGGACAAAGAATAACAAAGAATTTCTCAATAGCATGAACAGTTGATCCAGATAATTCCGGCAAATATATTCAATTGATCGGCATATCTTTGAGTCCTATTTGGACTAATATTAATTTATTAAAACTGTTTATAAAGAATTTTAATATTCGAAATGCACTTGAAAAGAAATAAATTCTGATTATGTTTGTAAAAAGCAGTATGAAGAAAAATATTTTAATATCACTTTTATTTATTTTACCAATCTTTGCACAACGTCCCGAGCACAGACCGGATATACCGCAGCAATTTAGGCTCCCTTTTTTCGTTGAAGTTCATGTAATTCCCGGTGATAGCCTAAATACTCTTTATTATAGTTATAGAATTCCATACAATCAGCTCACTTTTGTTAAAGATGGTGATAAGTACAAGGCTTCACTGAATGTATCAATTGAAGTTTTTGATACTTCCGGGCAGTTTATTTCACGACAAATGAAGCAGCGTAATATTGAGGTGGATGATTTCTCGGTAACAAATTCTCCTGATTACTTTTGTGAAGATTTACTAACATTCCATTTACATAATGATGATTATAATTTTATTCCTATAATAACTGATATTCAATCCGGTCAGGAAGTAAAATTAGATTCAACAAGTGTTAGTAAGTTAAGACCAAATTCAATGGAAATATTGGATCCGATTGTTTTAAATGAAAATAAAATCGATATCAACGGTCAAAAATATTCAGTTCTTTCAAATTATGAGAATTCAGTTCCGTTCAATTTGAAGAAATATGAACTTGCAATTCCTTGCAGAGATACATCAGTTCAAAAACTTTATGTAAGGATAATTAATAACAGGGATACAGTTTTTTCAGGTTACACTTCTGAATTCTTTTTATCGGATTTGTCATTAGAAGAAAATGAAGATAAGATTATAATTGATGGAGGGGGAAACGCTAATATTTTTAAAAATTTTATATTAAATAATTTCAGTAACCTTTTATCAGAAGGAAGAATGCAAATTATTATATCAAGGGATAAGTACGGAGTAAATCCCTTTATCTTTACTAAAAGAGTTAAATGGTTTAATAAACCTTTTTCGTTGCGAAACCCTGAGTTTGCAATATCTTCTCTGAAAGATATCGAGAGCGATACAGTTATTTCCAGACTTCTTGATGCAGATAAGCTGGATTATATGTCAGAATTACAAAAATATTGGGAGAAATATGACCCGACTCCTGAAACAAAATTCAATGAAATAATGAATGAATATTATAACAGAGTAGATTATGCAATCAGAAATTTCGCCTCACTTTCAAACAGGAACGGCGCCGATACGGACAGAGGCAGAATATTTATTAAGTATGGAAAACCTGCAAAAATAGAAAGAAGCTCGAATGAAAACGGCAAAGTAGTAGAATTGTGGATATACAGCAAAGAAAATTTAAGCTTTAAATTTGTAGACAAAAATGGAACCGGCGAATTTCCTTTAGCAAAAGGATGATTAATAAAATTTTATTTACATGCGGGGAAGTAAACGGTATTGGCCCCGAAATAATTATTAAATCTTTAAATTCAATCACGCGGGTTTCCCGAAACAAGTTCTATGTAATAAGTCCCCGTAATATTTTTCTTGATACAGCCAATCTTATAAAACCTGAATTTAATTTTACTTTTTCTGATAAATTTGAAGAAACTGAACAGGGAACAGTTTCAATAATTGCTCTTAAAGATGTATCACAAAAATTCGACGGGCCTAACAAAGCGTCGGGAAATACAGCATTCAAAGCAATTGAGCTTGCAACAGAACTTGCAAATTCAAAAAAAGTTGATGCTATAATTACAGCACCAATATCGAAAACTGCATTTAATATGGCCGGGATAAAGTTTCCTGGTCATACTGAAATGCTTGCGGAATTTACAAAAACAAAAAACTTTTCGATGATGTTTTTATCGAAAAAGATGAAAGCTGCATTAGTTTCAATCCATGAGCCAGTTAAAAAAATTCCTCGTCATATAACAGAAAAAAAACTTCACTCTACGTTTAACGTTGTGGTCGAATCACTTAAAAATGATTTCAATCTGGAAGAACCTAAAATTGCAGTGCTTGGATTAAATCCTCACGCAGGTGAAAATGGCTCAATAGGTATGGAAGAAGAAAAAATCATAGTTCCAGCTATGAGAAATTATAATTATAAGGACTTCTTGTTTGGTCCTTTTTCTCCTGATGCCTTTTTTGCTAAAAGAATGTATGATAAATTCGACGTTGTGATTGGAATGTACCACGACCAGGTGCTGATTCCGTTTAAGCTTTTAAATTTTGGTGGAGGGGTAAACTTTACGGCTGGATTACCAATTGTCAGAACATCACCGGACCACGGAGTAGCGTATGATATTGCCGGGAAAAATCTTGCAAATCCTTCAAGCATGACCCAGGCTTACAAATATGCTGAGAAGATTGTAAAGAACAGAAAGAAAAATGTCCGTAGTTAAAAGAAAAAATATTTACCAAAGTCTGCCTCTCATTTACGATCATTTAATGAGGAGAATAAGATATGATTATTGGGCAGATTATCTTTTCAGTATTTCCTCAAAATATATTTCAAAACGTGCTACTGTTCTCGAGCTCGGAGCAGGTAATTGTATGTTAGCAGAATTTCTCATCAAAAAATATCCTAACCTGATTGTTTCTGATCTTTCTCCCGAAATGCTTCTAAGTGCTAATAATAAATCTATTCGGAAAATTTGTTGTGATATGCTTTGTGTTCCGTTAAAAAAACGTTTTGATTTTATTTACATAACCTTTGATGGTGTTAACTATCTGCTTACAAAGAAAAAAGTATTATCTTTTTTTAAGGAAATTAAGACATTATTGTGTAATGATGGTATTTTTACATTTGATGCTTCACTTGAAAAGAATAGCAGAACTCACGAGTCGCAACCAGTGCGAAGAGCTGAATTTAACGGTTATAGTTATGTACATAAAAGTATTTACGATAAAAAAACACGGATACATAAAAATATCTTTGATATAACATTACCAGACGGTAAAATTCATAAAGAAGTACATAAACAGAAAATCTTGGATTTTTATGATTATTTTGATTTAATTGAAAGGGCAGGTCTTTTTGTAGTTGAATGTTTTGATGCCTTCACATTCAATAATGGCAGAGCAAATTCTAAAAGAGTACAGTTTATAGTTAAAAAGCATAAGGAATTATAATGTTATCATTTAATAGTGTTGATTTTTCATATCAAACTCATCAGATATTCAGTGAGTTAAACTATGATCTGGGACAGGGGGAGTTTAATTTTCTGATTGGCAAAAGCGGAGCTGGGAAAAGTACTCTTCTTCAAATGGTTTATATGAATATTTTTCCCGATAACGGTGTAGTACAGGTATCTGGATATAATTCTAACACAATTAAACCAAAGCACTTGCCTTTATTAAGAAGAAAAGTTGGCACAGTATTCCAAGATTTTAAACTTTTAAGAGACAGAAATATTTACGATAATCTTTCCTTTGTGCTTGAGGTAACGAATACTCCCACCCGAGAGATTAAGAAAAGAGTCAATAATGTTTTAACAGATGTTGATCTATTTCACAGACGTTTTGGAATGCCGGATGAACTATCTGGTGGTGAAAAGCAAAGGATTGCGATTGCAAGGGCAATAATTAATGATCCGATATTAGTGTTAGCAGATGAACCGACAGGAAATCTTGATCCGGAAACCTCAAATGAAATACTGGAAATATTGATCAAGATTAACAGCAGGGGGACTGCTGTACTTTTTGCAACTCACAATTATGAGATTGTCAAAAGATATAACGATTTTAGAATTGTAAAACTTGAAGATGGAAAGGCTGTTAAAGCTGTTCTTAAACAGAAATAGTAATTTTATCCGGTGCTATTTCTTTTAGTGCAATTAAAATTCTCTTAGTCACTTCTTCAACCGAACCGACTGCATCTATATAAATAACTTTTTTCTTTGCCTCATAATGTTTTAAAACAGGTTGAGTTTCTTTTTTAAATACCTCAAGTCTGTGTTTTATGACTTCTTCCTTATCATCACTCCTCAGATAAAAACTATTTTCAGCATTACAAGCTGGGCACTTATCTAATTTTTTAATATCATCCAGAGAAAAAATATTTTTACATACTTTGCATGCTCTTCTGTTTGATAACCTGTTAATTATTTCTTTTTCATTTGCTTGTAAGGTGATAACATAAAAGTTATGAATATTCATTTCAGCAAACAAATCATCAATGGCCTGTGCTTGTACTTGTGTTCTTGGGAAACCATCTAATATAAAACCGTTTCTACATTTATCAGATTCAAGAGTATCTTTAATGATTCCAATCATAATATCGTCGGAAACCAGCTCACCGTTGTTCATTGCTTCCTGAGCTTTTATTCCAAGGGGTGTCTGTTCTTTTACAGCTATTCTTAGTATGTCCCCTGTAGAAATATGAGGAATGTTTAAGTGGGTGCTGAGAATTTTGGCTTGGGTTCCTTTACCGACACCTGGAGAGCCAAAAAGTATAATGCGCATAAATACTCATATTTTTATTCACAAATTAGGATTATTAGGTATATTACGCAAGTTAAGTGTAATCTAAAACCTTAAAGTGAAAATTGTTTCCTTCTCAGGAATAGAATTTACTCTGATGTTGCCTCTGTGAGCACGCATTATCTGTTGGGACAAACTTAATCCGATACCCGACCCGCCTTTTCTTGTAGTGTAGAAAGGTACAAATATTTTCTCCATAATTTCCTCAGTTATACCCGGACCATTGTCTATTACCTGTATAATTCCACGACCCCATCTGTCTATAAAACCAATTAGTTTTATTTGAGGATTCTCATGACCATCAAGAGCATACATAGAATTTAAAACAAGATTGATTAGAACCTGTTCTATCTGGTCCGAATCGGCAGTTATTTCAAGGTTTTTAGGTTCTACAGAAATGATGAAATTTATGTGTCGTTTTGATATTTCTTCAGTTAAAAGAGTTTGAATTCTTTCAAACATATTTTCAATTTTGATGATACCAAAGTTAGGGATAGGTACCTTAGTTAAATTCCTGTAAGCATCAACGAAATGAAGAAGGCCATTACTTCTTTTTTGAATAGTGTTTACTGCACCTCGCACGTCGATCATATGTTCTTTTAAAGTCTCACTTATATTCTGTGAATTATTTTCAAATTCTTTCAAAATCGCATCTGCTGTCGATGCCAGGGAAGTAATAGGAGTAACTGAATTCATAATTTCATGTGTGAGTACTTTAATCAGCTTTTGCCAGGCTTCTATTTCAACGTCTTCAAGTTCATTCTGAATGTTTTGCAGTGAAACGAGTGTGTATTGTTTCCCCCGCATTCTGAATTCTGTTGCATAAATTGCAAGCTGTATCAGCTCATTGTTATCAACTATTTTCTGCAATATTTTCTCTCCCGCGTGAAGATTCAGTAAAGTTTCCGGCAGATTTTTGTCGAGTACAGAAAGTTCCTTCAAATTTTTTATAACGTTCAGCTTGAGAAGTTTTTTTGCTGAGTTGTTGATCAGATCAATATTTCCATCCGGTGTATAAGTCATTAATCCTACGCCTATGTGTTGAATAACGGTTTGCAGATACCTGTGATTTTCTTCTTTTTCGGTTCTTGTATTCTGAAACTTTTGCATTACGTCAGTGAAAGAATTACTCAACTCTTCAAATGAAGCTCCTTTAATGTGAGGTGAAAAATTTTGTGAAAAGTCAGAATACTTGATCGAATCAAAAAATCTTATTATTTCTTTATTTGTTTTACTAACAAATTTTATAAGCAAATAGATTTGGAGAATCAATAACAAAAAAAGTATTATTGAAGTAGCATATAGACTGGTATTAGAGATCAGATAGAAAAAGAGGAAGATCGATAGGCACAGGAAAACTACACGGATTATTATATTCAAACTAAATTGTTTATATGCCATAGCAATAAGGAATTAAATGCAAAGGCCAATATACATATAAAAAATAATTCGGGATATTTTAAAATACCGCTATACGTATAGGACTGCTTTAATTGATAGTTTTTACAAGCCGTATTTTTCGAGTCTTCTGTAGAGTGAGGCTCTTGTAAGTCCCAGGTCTCTTGCAGCACGAGTAATATTGCCGTTATGTTTACTGATGGCTTTAATAATAAGCATCTTTTCCGCTTCATCGATTTGGTAATTTGGAAATGAAATATTCTCTTCCTGTTTTGTTTCTGTGGATGAAAGCAGAAAATCATTTGGTTGGAGAGTTTTTGCTTCTGTCATTATTACAGCTCTTTCTATTGCATGCTGGAGTTCTCTGACATTACCGGGCCAAGAGTATTCGATTAATTTATTGTATGCATTTTTTGATATCTCTTTACGTTCCTTGTTATATTTTTTCAGGTATACATCCAAAAAATATTCACAAAGAAGAGGAATATCTTCTGTACGCTCTTTTAGAGCGGGGAGTTTAATCTCTACAGTGTTAATTCTGTAAAGCAGATCCTGTCTGAACTGCTTTTTGTGTGATAGTTCACTCATTGATGCATTTGTAGCACAAATCAATCGGAAGTCTACCGGTTTAGCGATACTTGATCCTATCCTTGTAACCTGTCTGTTTTGTAATACATTCAAAAGCTTTGATTGAAGATTAGGAGATATATTAGCGATCTCATCTAAAAAAAGTGTTCCACCTGAAGCTATTTCAAAACGTCCTGCACGATCTTCTTTAGCGTCGGTAAAAGCACCTTTAACATATCCGAAAAGCTCACTTTCAAATAGTGATTCTGTAATGGCTCCCATATCTACGTTAAGAAAAATATTTTTTGCTCTAAGTGAATTCCTGTGAATTGCCCGGGCGACGAGTTCTTTTCCGGTACCGTTTTCTCCGAGTATCAGAACATTCGCATCAGTTTTAGAAACTTTTTGTATAATGTTAAAGATATTTTTCATCGGAGGTGAGATACCGATAATATCATGAAAATTTTTGTCCAGATCTTCACTCAAAACTTCCTGCCTCGAGCGCAGTTCTGAAATTTCTTTGTTGGAGGTGCTTAGCTTCATTGCAGAAGAAATTGTTGCAAGCAACTTTTCATTCTGCCAGGGTTTAATTACAAAATCTGTAGCTCCTTCCTTGATTGCCTTTATCGCCATTTCAATATTGCCATAAGCTGTGATTAAGATTATAATCAATGAAGGATCGATCCTTAAAATTTCACTGAGCCAGTGAAATCCCTGTTTACCGGTTGTTGTATCACCGGAAAAATTCATGTCAAGTAGAATAACGTCATATTTGGAATTTGAAATGAGAGTGGGAATTAATTCAGGTTTCTTTTCTATATGAACAATGGAGTAATATTGTTTTAGCAACAGCCTTGCTGAATATAAAATATCCTCATCATCATCAACTATTAAAATACTTCCGCTTTTTTTTGTCATTTTATTTTTTTTAGATTTCATAGCTCAAATTTTGTTCCGTGTATGTTTTTTTTAATTATTGTGAAACCGAACAAAAAGTAAAATTGAAGTGTGCGTAAGCGGACAAAATCGTCCGTATGTGAACATAAGTAATGCTTTATTTAATAGAAAGTAAAAAGTCAATAAAGGCTGTTTTTTATGATTATTTGTGCTTTTTAATGATCAACGGAATAAATAGTAATTGAATGGAAGATGAGATGGGAACGAAAAAAGGGCATTTATTCGGGCACAAGAGTTGTTGCAATAGTAACCAGGTTTAACTGATAAATTTTCCACTTTTCTCTCAAAAACAACAGGTATTTAATTGGATAGAAAAATAGAAAAAAAACCACTCTATAAAAGAAGAAATTTTCAACTTGGCATGGGCGGGGGGATTATCTTTTTGATATTAATAATATTAATTATCAGCGATACTGGCTCCAAACTGAATGTTGAAAAAGATAAAATTACAATCTCCGAAGTAACAATGGGAGATTTCCAGGAATTTATTCCTGTTACAGGAAATATTCTTCCCAAAACAACTGTTTTTCTTGATGCTGTTCAGGGTGGAGCAGTTGAAAAAAAATATGTTGAAGAAGGAGCGATGTTAAAAAAAGGAGAAAACATTTTAAAGCTTTCCAACACAAATGTTCAACTTAATGCGCTTCAACAGGAAACATTTGCATATCAGCAGATTAATGATGCAAGGAACAGCCGTCTTTCAATTGAGCAAAATACTATAAATCTAAAGAGGAATTTGCTTGATGTGAAATTATCATTTGAAACAGCAAAAAGAAATTATAAGAGGGAAAAGGTTTTATGGGAAAAAAAACTTACTTCGGAAGAAGGATATGATCTTGCAAGGGATAGTTATAATAATGCTGTTTCACAATTACAGCTTGCAGAAGAAAATTTCAGGAAAGATTCGCTCAGGAGTGCATCACAGCTCGAACAAATTGATCAGTCAATACAACGTTTACAACTTAACCTGGGTCTAATAAGGGAAAGTATTGATAACCTTACAATTAAAGCGCCAATTTCAGGTCAATTGACAGCCCTGAATGCAGAAATCGGACAGTCTAAATCTGTGGGTGAAAGACTTGGTCAGATAGATGTGCTCGGAGATTATAAAGTCCGGGCAGATATTGATGAATTTTACATTGCACGAGTAAATACAGGCCAGGAGGGTTCAGTAGAAATAAATGGAAAGGAATACAGGCTAGTAGTAAAAAAAGTTTTTCCCGAAGTAACGAATGGCAGATTTCAGGTAGATATGGTTTTTAAAAATGATAAAGCCCCTGATAATTTAAGGAGAGGACAAACTTTGCAAATAAGACTTGAACTTGGCGATCTTACTAAAACTCTTTTGTTGCCCAGAGGAGGATTTTATCAAAAAACCGGTGGCCAATGGGTGTTTGTAGTCGATCCTTCGGGAGATTATGCAGTTAAAAGACAAATAAAATTAGGTAGACAAAATCCGGATTATTTTGAAGTTTTGGATGGCCTAAAGCCGGGTGAAAAAGTTATTACATCTTCTTATGATACTTACGGTGATATAGATAAATTGGTTTTGAATTAAAATTGAGAAATAATAACTATTAACTAAAACTAACAGAAGGGTGATCTAATGGGAAACAACATGATAAAAACAAATGAATTGAAAAAATTGTATACAACAGATGAGGTAGAAACTACCGCTCTGAATAATGTTAATGTAGAAATCAAAGAAGGCGAGTTTGTCGCAATAATGGGACCGTCCGGGTGTGGTAAATCTACTTTACTAAATATTCTTGGCCTGCTCGATAACCCTTCTGATGGAGAGTATCATTTTCTTGATCATGAAGTATCAAGATATACTGAAAGGGAAAGAGCAAACCTGCGAAAAGCTAACATTGGTTTTGTCTTTCAGAGTTTTAACCTGATAGACGAACTTACGGTTTATGAAAATGTAGAACTGCCTCTTTTATACCTCGGTGTATCTTCTTCTGAAAGAGAAAAGATGGTAACCGAAGTTCTGGAAAAAATGCAGATAATGCACAGGAAAGATCACTTCCCCCAACAGTTATCTGGAGGTCAACAGCAGAGAGTTGCGGTTTCCCGTGCAGTTGTTGCAAAACCCAAACTTATACTTGCTGATGAGCCTACAGGAAATCTTGATTCAAAAAACAGTGAAGAAGTTATGGGTATTCTTACTACACTGAATGATAACGGCACCACGATTGTGATGGTAACTCACTCACCACACGATGC
>CAZQQD010000088.1:0-12530 GCA_964595355.1 uncultured Ignavibacteriaceae bacterium
TTTTAAGCTGGTGTTTGTTTTGTTCTTAGCAGGACAAACGTCAACGCAAAGCGAACAACCGGTACAGTCTTCAACTGCAACCTGGATTGTGTAAGCAAGTCCTTCTCCGTATCCCTTACCTTTGAAAGGCATATGCTTAAATGTTGCCGGAGCGTTTTCTAATAATTTCTCATCGTAAACTTTTGCGCGGATTGTAGCGTGAGGACAAACAATTACACATTTGTTACATTGAATACAAATATTTTCATCCCATACAGGAACTTCGAGTGCGATGTTTCTTTTTTCCCATTGGGATGTACCGACAGGATAAGTTCCGTCCGCAGGCATTTTGCTAACAGGAAGGTCATCACCTTTACCGGCAATCATACAAGCAGTTACTTCTTGAACAAATTCAGGGGCTGAACCTGCTACTGCTGGTTGAAGCTGCAGTTTGCTGGTAACTTTTTCAGGAACTTTAACTTCAAAAAGATTTGCCAGAGTTTTATCTACAGCATCAAAGTTCATTTGAACTATTTTATCGCCTTTTGCTCCATATGTTTTCTTGATAGATTCCTTAATCATTGTAATTGCCTGCTCTTTAGCAAAAATGTTCGAAATAGCAAAGAAGCAGGTCTGCATTATCGTGTTTATTCTGGCACCCATCCCGGTTTCGTTTGCAACTTTATAGGCATCAACAATATAGAATTTCATTTTCTTTTCAATCAGGTCTTTCTGCACTTTTTCAGGAAGAGTATCCCAAACTTCATCTTTTGACGCTTTTGTGTTTAACAGGAATGTAGCGCCTTCAACGGCATCTGAAAGCATATCCATTTTTTCCAGAAATACTGTCTGGTGGCAGGCAATAAAGTTTGCGGTATTAACAAGATATGTTGCTTTAATTTCCTTCGGACCGAATCTTAAGTGTGAAGTAGTCGTTGAACCTGATTTTTTAGAGTCATAAACAAAATAACCTTGAGCAAAATAATCAGTGCCTTCACCGATAATCTTAATTGAGTTTTTGTTTGCACCAACTGTTCCGTCAGCACCGAGCCCATAGAATTTGCCGCGGAATGTTTCATCTGATTCGATTGAGAAAGAGGGATCAAATTCCAGACTTGTATTCGTTACATCGTCTTTTATACCAATTGTAAAATGATTCTTCGGTTTTTCTTTTTTAGCTTCATCAAAAACACCTTTAACCATTGCCGGCGTAAACTCTTTCGAAGAAAGACCGTAACGTCCGCCAACGATTTTAGGATAAGCGAACGGAAGCTCGCTGTTAAGATGTTTTTCTGAAATTGCATTAACAATATCAAGATAGAGAGGTTCACCTGACGCACCCGGTTCTTTTGTTCTGTCTAATACAGAAATTACTTTTGTTGTTTTGGGTAATGCATTTATAAAATGATCGATTGAGAAAGGTCTGTATAATCTAACTTTCAGCAAACCAACTTTTTCTTCTCTCTGGGTTAAATACTCAACCGTTTCTTCTGCTGCACCACAGCCTGAAGTCATCATTATAATTACTCTTTCAGCATCGGGAGCACCAACATACTCAAACAAACGATATTGCCTTCCAACAATCTTTGCAAACTTGTCCATAGCTTTTTGAACAATAACCGGGCAGGCTTCATAATATTTATTAACTGTCTCCCTTCCCTGGAAGAATACATCAGGATTCTGAGCTGTTCCTCTAACTACCGGATGATCGGGACTCAAGGCTCTTTTTCTATGTTCAATAATTAATTCCCTGTCAAGCATCGCAGCCATATCTTCTTTCGTTAGCTGTTCAATTTTCATCACTTCGTGCGAAGTTCTGAACCCATCAAAGAAATGAACGAAAGGAATTCTTGCTTCTAGTGTTGCGGCTTGTGCAATCAAGGCAGTATCCATTACTTCCTGAACAGAACCCGAAGCAATCAGGCCAAACCCTGTTGCTCTTGTTGCCATTACATCACTGTGATCGCCGAAGATTGAAAGTGCTTGGGCTGCAACTGACCGTGCTGAAACATGAAAAACGGTCGGAGTTAATTCACCGGCTATCTTATACATGTTCGGAATCATTAACAGTAATCCCTGTGAAGCTGTAAATGTTGTAGTCAGAGCACCCGCTTGCAATGCACCATGTACACTACCGGAAGCCCCTCCTTCGCTCTGAAGTTCGCTTACAGATGGTACAACATTCCAGATATTTTTCATCCCCTTAGCAGACCAGGCATCACACCATTCCCCCATATTCGATGAAGGTGTGATAGGATAAATTGCAATCACTTCGTTTGTATTAAAAGCCACATAAGCAGCAGCCTCATTACCGTCAATTGTTACCTTTTTTCTTTCCATCTTATTTCCGTTCAAGTAATAAAATTTGTTGTTGAGCTCTGTAACTTTCGCTAAAACTATACCAATAAAAATCCTTGTTTTTGGATGATTTATGGGAGTTTATTATCGTTATTGACAAATCAAACGCCTTTAGATTATTGTTTTCTTAATTATGAGAAGTTGTCAATTTGTTGAAAAAATGGAATATTGGATCTTGTCTTATAACCTCATTTTCACTTTAATTAAAGTATTTCGCTAACTATATATTACTTATTTTAACCTGTAAAATTTTCAATTTCCAGCTACATGCAAATCATTCTAATATTTTTTTGTAGTGTTCTTTTCAGCGCTTTTGGAACCGTAGTTGGTTTTGGCGGTGGTATTTTTATGATACCAGTGCTAATAATTTTCTTCAATGTGCCTATAAACATTGCTGTTGGTTCAGTTATTCTTGCACTTTTGCCCGGTTCTTTAATTTCAACCTACTTCAACTTTAAAGCTGAAAAGATTGACTACCTTGCAGGAATTTACCTGGAAGTTCCTACTATTGTGGGAACTGTTTTGGGAGCCCTGCTAACCGCGATCATTCCTCTGTTTATTCTCGAAATTATTTTCGCTGTTTTTGTCACAAGCGTAGGTGTATATACATACACGAAAGGACAAAAGAACAAAATCAAAATGAGTAAAGATAACATCTTCTTTAAATTGAACAAGATCGGACCAAGAGTTGTCAGGAGATCAGAAATAGGCGCTTACAGAATAAGTTTTCTTTTAGCTTTAGCATTTGGAATAATGGCTGGAATGATGGCGGGACTTTTCGGAATAGGGGGTGGTTTCCTAAAAACTCCAATTATGGTAAATGTCTTTGGAATCCCTCCGTCAGTTGCTGCTGCTACTGCTCTATTTATGATAGTGTTCACAAGTCTTACCGGTTCAATAAGTCACTATATGCTGGGACATATTAATACTACACATAGTTTACCAATAGTTACAGGATTTATAGTTGGTGCATTCACCGGCAATCAGTTCAATCTAAAAATTTCAGAAAAGACATTGACCAAATTAATAGGCGCCGGTTTGATACTTGCAGGTGTTGCTGTTGTGCTGAACACGCTTTTTATAAAATAGATTACACCTTTATTCTAACATCCACAGCATAGATTGAGTTATCTTCCGTAATTATTAATGGATTAAAATCAAACTCTTTTATTGTGGGATTATCAATAATCATTTGCGCGGATGATTTAATAATTCTTTTAATTTTATAAAGAGGGAACGATTTTTCCCCTCGCACTCCCTTTAGGATTTTTCCCATTTTAGTTCTTTCAATCATTTGATCTATATCTTCATCAGATAGGTAAGCGGATTTGAGACAGGTATCATTAAATACTTCAACATATTTTCCACCACTGCCGAACATTATCATTGGACCGAACGACGGATCCCTAAATCCGCCAATCAAAACTTCATGTTTTGCTTTTATAAAAGGTTGAATCAGAAATTCTTCAATACGAATTTTCTTTTTAGCAAAACTCTTCTCTATTTCTTCAACAGCTTCTTTAAATTCCTTTTTGTTTTTGATGTTTATTTTAACTGCATTTAATTCGGATTTATGTATAACATCTTTTGCTATTCCCTTCACAACTACAGGAAATTTAATTTCACCAAACGGGCGGTTAACCTTATCGTGTCTTATATAGATACCTTTAATTACAGGAAGCTTGTATATCTTTGTAAGTCCTTCTATTTCGATAGGTTGCAGGAATTCTTTACCAAATATTTTTATGTTTTTGAAGGATTGTGATAAAAATTGCTTTGTGTTTTTATTTCTTGAATAAAAAAGCGTATCAGCCAGAATCTTTGCTGGTTCTTCCGGCTTTCTGAAAAGAGGTTTCTTTGTCTCAGAATCCTTTCTGTAATTTTCCCAGAATTCAGGTAAAGGCATCACAACCTGAAGCAATGGTTTATCAGATTTGATACCATTAATTCCTTCAATCACAGGAAAAACAGGAACCATAACAGGCTCTACAAAAATTGATACTACAGCATCTACATTTTCATCCGAAATTACCAGTTCATTTACTTTTTTGAATTGATCTGCTGTTCCGCCAGGAAGAAGATCTACTGGATTATTTACACTTCCTTCAGGGTGAACAATTTTTCTAAGTTTATTCTTTGTTGAATCAGAAAGCTGAGCAAGTTCAAGACCATATTTGTCAAGAGCATCAACAGCTAAAATTGCCGGACCACCTGCATTAGTTATTACAGCTACTTTATTTCCACCTGGCAAATGGAAATTTTCAAACCCTTTTGCAGAATTAAAAAGTTCATCGAGAGTTTCGGCTCTTACAATTCCAAACTGTTCCAGCACTGACTCTACAACTCTGTCGCTGCTTCCTAATGCCCCGGTATGTGACTGAGCGGCTTTCATACCACTTGCTGTTTTTCCTGCTTTTAAAACAATCACGGGCTTTGTAATTTTCTTATCAACAAAATATCTAATAAATTTTTCGCCATCAACAAAGCTCTCAAGATAAAAAGTAATTGTTTTTATTCGTTCGTCTTCTTCCCAAAATGGAAGAAGATCATTTTCAGAAATATCCGCTTTATTTCCAACGCTGATAAAGTGTCCGAACCTAATATCCGTTTCTCTCAATGAATTTAAAATAGCAGCACCGATAGCACCGCTTTGTGAAAGAAAAGCTGTCTGACCCGTCTCGGGCTTTTCCGCTACAAAAGTCGCGTTCAAACTAATGTCGTCAAAAGTGGTAATTATTCCCATGCAGTTAGGACCTACCATTCGCGCACCGCTTTCTTTTATTTTTTTCAGAATCCTTTTTTCTGCTTCCTCCCCTTCTTTACCTACTTCTTTGAAACCCGCTGTTACCAAAATTATAGAGCCTACTTTTTTTTCAAGTAATTTAACTATCGATTCTTCAGCAAATGCTTTAGGCACAACAACCATAGCAAGATCAATTTGTTCTGTAATTTCATCAATAGAGCGGAAACACCTGTAACCTAAAACATCAATTACTTTCGGATTTACTGGAAGGACTTTCCCATTATAACCATAATCTTTGACAGATCTTAAAAGCTCATAGCCAATGCTTTTCTCTTTGGATGAAGCACCGACAATGCAAAATGTCCTGGGATAAAAAAAGTTTCTAAGATTTTTATTCATATCCAAATCCTGTTATCAAAACGTGTTTTTTCAATCAAAGCATATGCCATATTAATATGTAAAAAATGCTCTGTTTTTAGCTATATTAGGTTGTTAATTATTCAAAATTGACAAAAAATGAAGGGTTTAGAAGAATTTTCTTGCAAATAAAAATAGTCGAAAATGGAAAAATCAGAGGATTTATATAATGTTTTATCTTTGGGAGATATGCCGCCGGAAGAATTCAGAAAATATGGGTATCAACTAATAGATTGGATTACCGAATATTTAAGAAATTCTGAAAAACATCCGGTGTTAAGTAATATTAAGCCCGGAGACATAAAAAGCAAAATTCAATCCAATCCACCGCTTAAACCAGAGCTGTTCTCTGAAGTATTAAGTGATATTGATAAAATAATTATGCCGGGAATGACTCACTGGAATCATCCGAATTTTATGGCATATTTCAATTCAACAGCTTCTGCACCGGGCATTCTTGCTGAGTTGCTTTCAGGTGCACTTAACATAAATGGTATGCTCTGGAAATCCTCTCCAGCTTCTACCGAGCTTGAACAAGCCATGATAAATTGGCTCAGGCAAATTCTTAACCTTCCTGAAATTTTCTGGGGAATTATTTACGATACGGCATCAGTAAGTTCAATGCATGCCATAGCTGCTGCAAGGGAGAATGTAAATATAAAAACTAGAGAAAAAGGATTAGCTGGGCGAAAAGATACTCCAAGACTTAAACTTTATTGTTCAGAGCAAGCTCATTCTTCTATAGATAAGTCTGCATTAACTCTTGGAATTGGACTAGAAGGAATCAGAAAGATACCGGTTGATAAAGATTTCAAAATGATCCCTGGAAAACTAGCGGAAGCAATTGCTGAAGATAAACAAAACGGATGGCTGCCCTTTTGCGTTGTAGCAACGATAGGAACAACCTCAACTACAAGTATTGATCCTGTACGCGAGATAGCGGAAATATGTGAGAAAGAGAAAATTTGGTTACATGTGGATTCTGCTCACGCCGGAATAACAGCAATGTTGCCTGAAATGAAAAATTATTTTGATGGAATTAAGCACGCCGATTCATATGTGGTGAATCCCCACAAATGGATGTTTATACCTATAGACCTTAGCGTTCTTTTTACAAAGCATCCTGATATCCTTAAAAGAGCATTCAGCCTGGTTACTGAATATTTAAAAACCAATGAAGATTCTACAGTTGAAAATTATATGGATTATGGAATTCAACTTGGAAGAAGATTTCGATCATTAAAATTATGGTTTGTTATTCGATACTTTGGGGTAGAAGGAATTCAGAACATTTTAAGAGAACATTTAAGATTAGGAAAACTTTTTGCAAGATGGATTGAAGAACACACTGAGTTCGATAAAATGGCACCGACACCTTTCAGCACCGTTTGCTTCAGAGCAAACCCAGGTAATCTGGATGAAAAAAAATTGGATGAACTTAATGAAAAACTAATAAATAAGATAAATGAAACCGGAAAATTATTTATTACACATACAAAATTGAATAACAAATTTGTTATGAGACTCGTTGTTTCAGGAATCAGAACTAAGGAAGTTCACGTCAAAAATGCCTGGGATTTAATTCAGAAATTATATTTAGAAATAAAATAGGGTTAAGAAATGGTATTTATAAAAAATATTAGAACAACAATTATTCTGATTATCGGTATTTCCATAAACATACTTGCGCAGGAACCGCAATATGCTAAATCCAATAAATACTACAAAGTTGCAATGAAATATTACGAACAGAAGGATTATGATTCACTACTAATAAATATGCAAAAGGCACTGGAACTCAGACCTAATCATCCAAGAATTTTATACAATCTCGCTGTTTCTTATGTTTTGGATAATAAGCCTCCAGAAGCATATAAGATCCTTCGAAATATGATTAAAATGGGACTTTTTTACCACATTGAAAAAGACAGTGATTTTGGTTCTTTAATGCAAGATGACGAATTCAAAAAAATTGTAAATGAATTTAAGAAGAATTCAGAGCCGATTAATAATTCAGTAATTCAATTCAAATATCCCGAAAAAGATCTGATAGCCGAAAGTGTTGCGTATGATTCTGTGTCGGGTGCATTTTTCTTAAGTTCGATTCACAAACGTAAAATTGTAAAGATAAGCAAAGACGGAACCACAAACGATTTTAGTCATCAAAATAAAAACATCTGGTCCGTTTTTGGAATTAAAGTTGATGCAAGACACAGACTGCTATATGCCTGCACATCTCCAATGAAACAAATGGTAAATTTTAATGAAAAGGAAGACGGCGACGGCGCCCTACTTAAGTTTGATATTGATTCAGGAAAACTATTAAAAGAATATTATTTAGATAATAAAAATGCCTCACACATATTGGGTGATCTCACTATAGATAAAGAAGGGAATGTTTACATAAGTGATTCAAAAGAGAATGCTGTTTACAAATTAAATTATAACACAAATAAAATAGAACAAATTATAAAACCGGGGAAGTTTGTTTCTCTACAAGGACTTGACCTGGATGAAGACAACAACAATTTATATCTTGCCGATTATGCACTCGGCCTTTATAGATATAATTTTAAGTCAAGCGAATTGATCCATATTGAACCGTCAGAAAATTTTGTTCCTCAGGGAATTGATGGATTGTACTATTACAAGAACTCATTAATTGCAATACAGAACGGAATTAATCCTCAGAGAGTTATAAAAATTTACTTAAACGACAAGAAAAACAGAGTGATTAATTGGAAAACCCTTGAAGCAAATAATCCTTTATTTGATGAGGTAACACTTGGTGTAATAAACAATAATGATTTTTATTTTATAGCAAATGGACAGTGGAACAGTTTCAACAAAGATGGTTTGATCTTCTCTTTGGATAAATTAAAAGAACCCGTTGTTTTACACATCAAGCTTTAACAAAAAGAATAAAGAAATCAATTATAGTGATAATCGTTTTCATCAAAATTGTTTTCTATCAGTTCATCCTCATCTTCCCAGTCATACTTTCTGGCAGGATCAAGTTTTCTGAATAAAATTGCACAACATATTCCTATTAGTGCACCAAACAGATGGTATTCCCAACTTATCTCTGCATCTATTGGCAAAATCCCCCAAATTATTCCCCCATAAAGAAAAGTAACAATGAGCGCAAGTGCAATTGATCGGTTATCTCTGCGAATTATTCCACTAAAGAACAGAAATGAAACAAAACCATATATTAATCCACTGGCACCTATGTGATATGCCGGACGACCAAAAAGCCAAACCAAAACTCCCGGAATCAAATACACTAAAGCAAATATCTTAAAAGCCGACTGGGGGTAAAAGTAAATAATACCACCACTTAGCAGCAACAAAGGAATGGAATTAGATATTAAATGATTAAAATTTGCATGAAGCAATGGGGCTACAACTATTCCAATCAATCCACTAACCCTATGTGGATATAATCCTAAATTGGCAAAACTTAAACCAGTAATAACCTCTGTTATTTTTATCAGCCATAACAATAATATAAAGCCAACTGGAACTATTATACTTGTAAGAAATTTATGTTTTCCTATATTCATCATCACAGTTAATAATCAAAATAAACATCCAAACCAAATTTATAGTAACAAAATATAAACATATATTCTCAAACATTTATTTCGCGCTTAAAATAGATATTGTTAAGTTAAGGGATAGAAATTAAAAGCGCTTTTTCTTATCTATTATACTATAAAAACTAAAATTAATGGGAGTATAAATATCATGTTTAGAAAAATTAAATTCAATTTAGCCTTTATTTTGCTTTTACCTCTGATTCTGTATGCACAGCAGGAAAATCAAAAATCTGTTTCTGTCACTGTTTATAATCAAAACCTCGGAGTTATTAAAGATGTAAGATCTATTGATTTAAAGTCGGGTATTTCTAAAATAGCCATTACAGACGTAGCACAATCGATAGACCCTACAAGCGTACATATAAAATTAAATGGCAATGTCATTGAACAAAATTATCAATACGACTTGGTAAGCCTGAATAAGATTTTGCAAAAATACATTGATAGTAATATCGAGCTTGTAGCCAATAATAATGAAATAATTGAAGGCACGCTCCTCTCCAGTAACGGAGGACAAATAGTTTTAAGGAAACCTGACAGCGGATTATTAATGTTGCCCAATACAGGAAATTATCGGTTTTCAGTAGGCTCTTTACCAGAGGGACTAATTACTAAACCGACCCTACTCTGGACAGTAAATACTGCTAAAGCCGGAAATCAGGATGTAGAAATTTCATATCAAACGGCCGGAATGAACTGGCATGCTGAGTATGTTGCTTTATTAAATGATGACGATTCAAAAATTGATTTAAACTGTTGGGTAAGCATTGAGAATAATTCCGGAGCAACCTATAAAAATGCTAACCTCAAGCTGGTTGCCGGAGATGTAAATCTGGTAAATAATGTAGTACCGCGAACCTATGATATGCAAAGTTTTCAAAAGGGTAATACATCAGCCGAACAATTCAAGGAGAGAGGATTCTTTGAATATCACATTTACGATCTTCAACGCCCAACGACACTTTTACAAAATGAAACGAAACAAATTTCTTTATTCGAAACACCAGGAATAAATGTAAATAAGAAATACTATTATGGTAATAACTATTATTACGGCAACGACGCAGGAAAGGTAGCCGTTATAGTTGAATTTGATAACACCAAAGAAAACGGACTGGGTATTCCACTTCCTAAAGGAAAAATCCGTATTTATAAAACGGATGGTAAGTCTAACGAATTTATAGGCGAAGATATGATAGACCATACACCAAATAAGGAAAAGATTAGGTTAAAGATCGGAAACGCTTTTGATATTGTGGCAGAAGAATTGCAAACTGATCATAAAAAAATAAGCGATAAAGTGTTTGAGAACTCTTACGAAATAACATTTAAGAACAGAAAAAAAGAAGATATAATCATAGAGGTTGAAAGAAATCTGGGATTAAATTGGGAGATTTTGAATTCCTCAATAAAATATATTAAGAAGGATGCCCGGAATATAATTTTCCATGTTCCGGTAAATAAAGATAGCGAGGCAAAATTAACATATAGAGTAAGATACTCCATGTAGTAATATATTTAGTTCACGTCTAGAACCAAGACTGTTAATTTTGAGTTATAGAAAGCTTAATATCTATATCGTGACCTTTCTCTAAATTTACCTGATCGACTTTTTTCAGTATTAAGCCCTTACTGTGGACGTCGGCAACATTAGCTCTAATGACCAGCGTTCCTCTATCTACCCACACTTTTATAGCTGAGGAATCAAGTTCATCCATTAAGTCGAAAACCGGTTGATATTTATCTTTAAGTGACATAACGTATCCTGATGTCGTAATTCATCAAAATAATTCATTTTAAAAAATAAATTTGCCAATATCAATGTTTTCTTATTCAATGGCTGTAGGAACCAGAAATACAGGATAATTTTCATAATAAAAAAACCGCACGACTTTTTCAGTCGTACGGTTTAATTATCGCACCGGAAATAATTCCAGATCTTAAGTTAGAATCCTAAGGAAACTGAAAATACATTATTCCCGCTGAAATATTTTACTGCTCTATAGGCATAGTCAACCATAACAGTAATACCACCAAGATCATAATGAATCCCTCCACCAAAAGTAAATCCGTATATGTATTCATCATCCTGGTTGTTAGGTGAATAAGAATATCCTCCTCTTATATAAAGTGTTTTATTGTAGGCATATTCCGCACCAAAATTATAAAGATCTCCAGTATAGTTATTGTTTTCAAATGTTGCGGAAAGTTGAAGCATATTCATTTCATCGAGAGAAGGAGTATATCCAAAGCCGATATCAAATGATGAAGGTAAATCAAATGGCGCAGCGCCTATATAATAAAAGCTCGGGGCCCGGCCAAATTCCTGAGTTGGATTAGATGTGGAACCGGTTGGAGAAGCTTGTACCAATAATCCGGGACCACTATACTGCATCTGCGGTCCAATATTTTTAATTACCAACCCAAAACTTAAACCTTTAATATCTCCTAAGTCTTGATATTGAACGCCAGCATTAAAAGATATACCGTCAGCATTAACCTGAGCAATAGTTTCTGATAAGTAATTAAAAGTAACTCCTATGGCAATACGATCAGTTAATAAACGTGAATATGTAAACCCGACTGTTAAAAACTGAGGGGAATAGGTTTGTCCGGTTCCGTCCGGTTGTTCATTCGTAGTAACAGGAATACTGCCTATACTTAGAGCCTTAATGTTTAAACTAACTATTCCAAAGCCCTCCCAATTGGCAGCAACTGCTCCATATTCTACCCCAATATCTGCAATATAACTCATATGAGAAAATGTTGCTGTTGCTGAGTTGTCCATGTGAGCAACACCTGCAGGATTCCAAAACAAAGCATCAAGTCCACTGGCAGTTGCAACATTTGAACCAGCTAATGCTATTCCTTGAGTTCCTACCGGAATGATCAATTCCTGGGCGCCGCCGGTTCCATTTCTGGAACCGCCGCCGGCAAAAGCGCTATTCATTCCGAGAAGGAAGATAGCTATTATTACCAAAATTCTATTTAAAATTTTCATTTTTACTCCTTGATTTTTAAACTTCATTAAAAATGATCGGGAATTTGTTGTTCTTGAATTATTGAGAACTTGAGTATCTTTGTTGTTCCTATATCAGGCATATCAATGTATGCAATATACAAGCCGCTGGCTACGTTTAATCCCGATCTATTCGTCAAATTCCATTGTTCCATTGTACCGCTTGTATGGGATATACTTTTTACCATATAGCCTGCAAGGTTGAAAATTCTAATAGTTGCTTTGTTGGGTAAGTGATTAAAAGTAACAAATTTTTGATACTTATTCGTCTCTAAGTAGTTAACGCCGTAATACGGATTTGGAAATACATTTATTGCTTGTACATCTGTTTTAGCCAAATTTGCATTAAAAGCATTCTTGCTTACAGGAATAGTGAATTCATCATTTATTGTGTTTGGTTTTGTTGTTGCTA
>CAZQQD010000089.1:0-12338 GCA_964595355.1 uncultured Ignavibacteriaceae bacterium
GAATGATGTCGGCAAAAGATGAAAAGCATTCTTTGTTTGCAACATTGTTTTTCCAGATTGCCCATTATGCAATTCGTCCCTGGCCGTGGATCTTGGTTGGTCTTTCAACTTTATTACTCTACCCGCATTTAGGCGCCAGCGAAAAAGGTCTTGGCTATATTTATGCGATGCGGGATTTTCTACCTGTGGGATTAAAAGGATTGCTGGTTGCAGCTTTTTTTGCAGCTTATATGAGCACAATTGCTACTCAGCTTAACTGGGGAACATCTTATATAATAAATGATTTTTATAAAAGATTTGTAAAAAAAGATAAAAACGAAAAACATTACGTTAAATCTTCAAGAATTGCTACTATATTATTAATGGTAATTTCTGTTTTTGTTACAATGTTCATCAGCAGGATTTCCGGTGCTTGGGAATTTATAGTTGAGTGCGGCGCCGGAGTAGGACTTGTATTAATTCTGCGATGGTTCTGGTGGAGAATAAATGCCTGGTCCGAGATTTCTGCAATGATAACTCCGTTTATAGTTTTTCCAATTATCAGATATTACGGGATAGAATTTCCAAACACACTTTTTTATCTTGTTACGGCAACAACAATTGTTTGGGTTACTGTTACATATCTTACACGCCCTACAGACAATGAAATTCTTTTCAGTTTTTACAGGAAAATTCATCCTGGAGGAATACTCTGGGAAAAAATATCTTCGCAACTTCCGGACTCTAAAAGTGACAGTGGCTTTTTTGCAATGTTTATAAATTGGATAATGGGTGTACTATTAGTTTATTCAATGCTCTTCGGAAGCGGCAGTTTTATTTTCGGGGATATGAAAACCACTTTGGTCTGTTTTGTGATCGCAATTATTTCCATTTTTGTTATTTATAGAAATCTTTCTGATGCAGGATGGAAAACAGTGATAAAATAGAAAAATCAATCTATTTTCGAAACATTTCCGACTGTAACAAACCCCTATTTTTTCTTAACTTAGGCACTGATTATATTATAATATTGGTATGTCAAAGCAGAAAGAGGATAATAAAAGATGGGGAATGAGAGTTAAGGTATTAATCGGTCTGGCGACTGTAGTACTGATCACTTTTATGTTTCCCCGTGGCGAGTCAATTGAATCGGAATTAACCGTAGGAGCTATATGGACGCACGAGGACCTCATTGCGCCCTTTAGTTTCCCAATTAAAAAAGATCCGAAAGTTTATCAGGATGAGGTTAATGCAGCGGTTTCAGGTGTATTTCCGGTTTTTGCAAGAAACCAGGGTACAATTGTCAATTCACTTGACTCTTTAAAAGCTTACGACGCTTATCTGGGAAAAATAACGGGTGATATTAATTCAAACGATACAAGCGGCGACCAAAACCCTACTTTTTTAAGCAGTGATTCATTTAATATTATTAAGGATTTGTTCAGAAAAAAACGTTCATTTCCCGGAGAGCAACGAGTTTCCCCCAAAAAGTTTTTTGATGCTATCGAACAGGCGCTCGGCAACCTATACAGGAAAGATATAATATTGATTCCGGGCGATATCACGAGAAAGGATAGTATTGCAATTAGAGTGGGGAATTTCGATCGTATTGAAGCAGTCAGTAAATATATTACTGTTCAGCAGGCAGAGGAGGAACTTGATAGACTAATTGCGAAAAATAATTTTCCCACTAATATCTTGAAAGCAGCAAAAGAATATGCCTCACATTTTGTTTTTCCCGTTCTGGTTTATAACCCCGTTTTTACACAGGAGGAAATAGCTCAAGCGAAGAATAACGTTTCAAAATACAGTGGCATAGTAAATGAAAATGAAAGAATAATAGCCAAGCACGAAAGAATTACAAAGGAAACCAAGTTAAAAATTGATTCTTATAAAGCAGCAAAAGGAGAAGAACTCGGCAACGGTAGCGAACTTTTACAAATGTTGGGAAAGGGACTGCATATTGCCTTCTTGCTTTCCCTACTCGTTATTTACCTCTTTCTGTTCAGGAAAAAAATATTTTACGATAACCGGAAACTTTTTCTTTTCGCAATAAATTTTGTTTTTCTTTCATTTGTCACTTTCCTTATAAATCAAATTTCGGTAAATGCGCCTGTACAGTTCTTTATTTTTATTCCTGCTTCTGCAATGCTGCTTACAATAATATTTGATTCAAGGGTAGGCTTTTATTCTACTGTAATACTGACTTTAATTACAGGTGCCATAAGGGGGAATGATTATTCGTTTATGGCTATGAATTTGTTTGCGTCCGCTCTTTCTGTTTATACTGTCAGGGATATTAAAAACCGCTCACAGATATTCAGATCCTTCCTTTTCATTTTGCTGGGATACGTGATCTCAATTACTGCATTCGGACTTGAACGTTTCGCCCCTGCTGAAAATATTTTGATTGAGTTCGCTTTTGCCGGGACAAATGCTTTGATCAGTCCTGTGCTTACCTATGGCCTGCTTATCTTTTTTGAAAAGATTTTCAAGATTACCACAGATCTTACACTGCTTGAGCTTTCCAATTTTGACAGGCCATTGTTGAAAGACCTTGCCCGAAAGGCTCCCGGAACTTTTAATCATTCAATGACGATGGGAACTCTTGCTGAAGCAGCTGCAGAAAGAGTTGCTGCAAATCCTTTGCTTGCGCGTGTCGGTGCTTATTATCACGATATAGGTAAGACCATTTCCCCACAAAATTTCGTAGAAAATCAACTGGACAGTCAGAATGTACACGAAAATCTGTCACCCGAGGAAAGTGTCAGCATAATATCGAAGCACGTTCTGGAAGGAGTTAATCTTGCAAAAGAGAATGATATTCCGCAGGAGATAACAGATTTTATTCCTATGCATCATGGAACAATGGTAATGTCCTTCTTCTATGAAAAGGCAAAAAAACTTTATGGTGAAGAGAAAGTTAATGTAGATGATTATAAATATCCCGGTCCGAAGCCCAATACGAAAGAAACTGCGATAATAATGCTTGCTGATGGGTGTGAGTCTGCTGTCAGATCAATTAATGAACCGGACCCTGCCAAGGTTGAAAACCTGATAAGTAAGATAATTAAGTCACGCGTGGATGACGGGCAATTGGACGATTCACCTATAACGTTCAGCGATATAAGTAAGATAAAAGAAGCCTTTACAGGTATATTACTAGGGCAGCACCACAGAAGAATAAGATATCCGAAGCAGGATGAAATGGAAAAGGGTGAAGATATACAGAAAGATAAATGAACATATTTCTAAAAGAATATTTGTCCGTATTGAAGCTGGAAAAAAACCTCTCCGATAACACAGTAGCCTCGTACAAAAACGATATTAATTCATTTTTGCAATTTATTGAATCTAAAAAAATAGATGACCCTTCTGCCATAAAACAAAATCATATTGCAGAATTTTTCAAATCATTAAAAGAGATTGGACTATCAAGCAGTTCAGCGGCGCGTTATTATTCTTCTTTAAAAGGATTTTTCAGTTATCTTTTTTTAAGCAAGTATATAAAAGAAAACCCTATAGAAAAAATTTCTTCGCCTAAGCTTGAAAAGAATCTTCCTACAGTTCTTTCCGTCGATGAAATAGATTTGATTCTTTCAAAGCCTGATACGAGTAATAAATTAGGTTTGAGAGACAAAGCAATTTTGGAATTGCTCTATGCCTGTGGTATAAGAGTTTCGGAATTGATAAATATTAAAATTCCAGATCTTTTTTTTGATGATGATGTAATAAGAGTTTTTGGTAAAGGATCAAAAGAAAGAATAATTCCTGTAGGAAGCAGCGCTGTTAAGTGGATAAATAAATACCTGAAAGAAAGCCGTGTGCTTTTGATGAAAAAAACAAAAAGTGAAAATTATTTATTTCTTAATAATCGTGGAACAAAACTCTCGCGGATGAGTGTCTGGAAAATTGTGGATAGATATGTGAAAGAAGTAGGAATTGAAAAAGAAATTCATCCCCACACTTTCAGACATTCCTTCGCAACTCATTTGCTTGAGGGAGGAGCTGATCTGAGAGCAGTTCAGGAAATGTTGGGGCATGCGGATATTTCAACGACTCAGATTTATACTCACATTGATAGAGATTATATTAAACAGGTTCACAAAGAATTTCATCCGAGAGGGTAATAATGCCGGACATACAGGTTAGTCAAAAGTTGATTTCATTTTTAACGTTCCTACCGATTTTTTTTATTTCGCTGGCAATTCACGAATTTGCTCATGCTTTTACGGCATCAAAATTTGGCGATAACACGGCAAAAAAAGAGGGAAGACTTACGATTAATCCTTTTAAGCATGCGGATCTTGTGGGAACAATATTGATGCCTATTGCCTCTTTCGCCTCCGGTTTTGCTCTTATTGGGTGGGCAAAGCCCGTTCCTGTAGACAGGCGTAATCTCAGGAATGAATTCAGGGATGATGCTGTTGTATCGTTTGCCGGGCCTTTTTCGAATTTCCTGCTGGCCATTCTCTTTTTTATTATTTTTTTATTTATAGAGAAAGACTCAGTAGGATCATCGGCTTTTTGGCTGAACATTATGTGGTATGGAGTATTCTTTAACGTTTTTCTTTTTTTGTTTAATCTTTTACCGATACCTCCTCTTGACGGGTCTCATATTCTGTATGATCTTTACCCGAATAATTTAACAGCAAAATTGCTGAATCTTGGATTTTATGGAACAATAATATTACTAATATTTATCTACAGTCCTTTGTGGGGACTTTTTATGAAATTAGTTACTTTTATATTGAATTTGTTCCTAACCGTTGGCAATGTACCGCATGCTTAAAATAAGTTTATCTTTATTGATTATTCTTTTTTTGGTTGCAGGCTGTAGTGAGAAACCTCTAAAGCCCGTTAAGACTATCCCGGTAAAAAAAGAAAAACCGGAAGTAAAGCAGGAGAAGTTCGACAGCTTTCTTTTTGTTGGGGTAATTTTGCATAAACCCGGTTTATATAAATTTAATGTTGCTGAAAAAAGACGGACTGAATTCTGGTCAAATTATAATGAACAGGTTGTCGAACTTTCATATTCACCTGACAGAAAATCAGCGTTTTTCCTTACTGCTGCTCATCTTGGTAAAAAAAGTTTTCTGCCCTACATCAAGAGGATAAAACTTTACCTGGTTGATCTGGATTCGTCCAAAGTTGAATTCATAAAAAATTTAGGTAATGGAGTGCAGGTTTTTACTCAATGGGAAAACGATACTAATTTTAAAATTGTAGTTAACAGATTGGACAAAATCGTTCCTACTTACATAAACCAGCAAACATATATTTATAATGTGTTTGGTAAAGAATTGCTTAATGAAGTGCAAACATACGATCTGACAAGAAACGGATATCCGAGACCGAAACATAATCTCTTAAAATATGAATTTCCTAACGGCGATTATAGAATTGTTAACAGTTCAAAGGATTCAACTAATTTATATCTTGAAAATTTAAGTGAAGAGACCTATAATTTTATAGCAAGGACAAGCCAGAAACTTAATAATTTTGCCGGGTCAAACGATGGAAATTATTTGATATTTTCAACTATTGATATAACTGCCGGAAATAAAACTTTGAAAACCAAAGAACCCGCAACTTCAAATCTTTATATTTATGATGTTAAACAGAATAAAATTGTAAAGGAATGGAAAGGGGCCGGCGTAAAGAATTTCTTTATTAAAAATGATTTCCTGATATTTGACAACGGCTTTGATGAAAAATCTTCAATCACTATAATTAATTATCGCACCCTGAAAGTGTATTCAATGATAAAATTAAGAAGCGGCTGCGGATTGAGAAATATTCCTGAATTGCCCGGCTATAATCCCTAAGAGATGAAAAATATTTCTGTAGTAATCATAACTAAAAATGAAGAAGACTTAATAGAAGAATGCCTCAAGAGCACTTCCTGGGCTGACGAAATAATTTTAGTAGATGCGGAAAGCAGTGACAAAACTATTGAGATTGCACAAAAGTATACCGACAAAATATTCTTAAATAAATGGAAAGGTTTTTCAGATCAAAAAAGTTTTGCGATGGATCTTGCGAATAATGAATGGGTCTTTAGCCTCGATGCGGATGAGAGGGTATCAGAAGAATTAAAACGTGAAATTGAAAAGCTGACACCGGCAGATGAAGATGGCTTTTCAATACCACGGGAAAATTATTTTTTAAAAAAGAAAATTACGTCGTGCGGGTGGGAAAAAGATAGCCAGGTCAGGCTTTTCAGGAAATCAAAAACAAAGCTCACTGAACGTCTCGTTCATGAGGGCTTTGAGGTGAACGGTAAAGTCGGTCAGTTAAAGAATACGATTATCCATTACACATTTAATTCGATAGGAAAAACAATTTTAAAGATAAACAACTACTCAACTTTGCAGGCACTTGAAAAGTGGAGAGACAAAAAGAATATAAAATCATTTACAATAGTATTGCACGGAGTTTCAGCTTTCTTTCGTTCATTCTTATCTTTAAGAGGATATAAAGATGGTATTTACGGATTAATGATTTCAATAATTCATTCTATGACTACATTTTTAACTTATATGAAGATCTGGGAATTACAGAACAAAAATGATTAACTTTTTGTTCGTTTATAATATTATTTAAGTAAATCCGGCTTTTAATGAATACATACTTTAGAATTTTAAATTTTGTAAAACCTTACTGGAAGCATTTATTTCTCTCCGTTTTCTGCACAATAATTTTTGCACTTTTCAGCGGTCTTTCTATTTATTTGACTATTCCTTTGCTCGATACCCTTTTCCAGCAACCATCACAAACGGCTGTAGAACAGGTTACATCCCAGGACCACACTTCCAATATTTTACCTGATTGGGTAGAAAAAATTAAGGACGATGCATCGGCTGCATTCAGAAACTTTGTTTTTACAGGTGATAAACTTGAATCATTGTTACGAATTTGTATTCTCGTTTTTCTTTCATTTTTATTAAAAAATATTTTTGGCTATGCGCAGGCTTATTTTCTTGCGTATGCAGAATATGGTTCAATGAAAGATTTGCGGGACACAGTTTACCAGCATCTTCATTTACTGCCAATGAGTTATTTCAAACAGGAAAGAGTAGGTAATCTGATTTCAAGGTTTACAAATGATGTTAATGTTATGCAAGCCAGCATTTCTACTACTTTTCTGAACTTAATTCGTGAACCACTTTCACTAATTGTCTTTCTGGGAATTGCTCTGAGTATTAGCTGGCAGTTGACAATGTTAGCATTAATTGTACTTCCGTTTTCTATAGGCATCATTATATATATCGGTAAAAGACTCCGGAAACAGAGTTCAATTATACAGGCAAAAATGGCCGACATTACCAGTATTTTACAAGAAACAATTTCCGGTGTAAAGATCGTTAAAGCCTTTAGTATGGAAAAATATGAAACCCGAAAATTCATAGCTGAGACAAAAAAGTTTTTCAATATGATGTTAAGAATTGTACGGGTGAGAAATACAACATCGCCTGTGACTGAGATTTTAAGTACTGCTGTAGGTGTCGTAATAATTTACTTTGGCGGATTATATGTATTAAGGGATCAATCTTTAACAGCAAGTGAATTTATGGGATTCCTTTTTGCGATCTTTCAGATGATGCCGCCTATAAAAGAGCTCAGCAGCGTTAATAACAAAATTCAGGAATCAAGCGCAGCGGGAGACAGGATATTTGAAATTATTGATACAAAACCGAATATCAAAGATGTAGAAGGTTCAGTTGAACTGAAAAATTTTGGGAATTCCATAATACTCGATAACGTTTCTTTTCATTATGAAGACTCAACAGATCTTGTGCTGGAGAATGTAAATTTCACTGTAAGGCGTGGGGAGATTGTAGCTTTGGTGGGACCAAGCGGGGGTGGAAAATCTACACTAGTTGATCTGATTCCAAGATTTTATGACCCGGCAAGCGGGAGAATATTAATAGATGGTATCGATATAAGGAATATAAAAATTAATAGTTTACGAAATTTAATGGGAATTGTAACACAGGAGACTTTCCTGTTTAACGAATCTATTAAAAATAATATCGCCTACGGTTTAGGAGATTTTCCTTTTAAAAAAATAGTTCAGGCGGCTAAAATGGCAAATGCGCATAATTTTATAGAGGAAATGACGGATGGTTATGATACTGAGATTGGTGAAAGAGGAGTAAAACTTTCAGGTGGGCAAAGACAAAGACTCTCGATAGCCCGCGCACTTTTAAAGAATCCGGAAATAATGATTTTTGATGAAGCAACTTCAGCTCTTGATAATGAATCAGAGTTGCTCGTTCAGGAAGCAATTGAAAGATTAATGGTCAACAGAACTACGATTGTGATAGCACACAGGTTAAGCACGATTCGTAATGCCACAAAGATAATTGTTCTTGATAAGGGAAAAATTATTCAAGCTGGTAAGCATGACGAGTTGATAAAAGATGACAGTGGGTTATATAAGAAGTTGTATGAAATGCAATTTCGTGATTAGTTTCTTACTTTTATAAATTTATACCTTCAAAGTATTTGTGCCACAAACAAGATTTGATATAAAAATTCCGTTTTATTTAACTATTGGACTTGTTATTAGTTTCGTTACATCATTGTTCCTTATGCAATTTTTGGGCGGACTATTGGGAGTTCTATGGCTGATTGAAAAAAAAGAGAATAAGAAAAAAGCCTTTGATATATTTACCTGGCTTATTCTTGCATTTGGTCTAATCAGGGCTTTTTCTGTAATTTTTTCCATAGACAAATCTATGAGCGTTCAAATCTTTTACAAAGAAATCCTGTTCTATTTTGTATTCCTATCACTTAATTTTTATTTAAAGGTTTTTGATCAGAATAAAAAACAAACGATAATTTATTTCTTTATAGGAACTGCTGCGGTTGTTGCTTTGTTCGGCATAATAAAATTTGATCTTAATCTTGTCCAAAGGGCAGAAGCATTTACAACATACACGACATTTGCCTCTTATTTACTCGTAGCATTTGCTTTCGCGCTATCATATCATACCGAAATTCAAAACAGATTTAAAAAACAGACAGGAACAATTGTACTTGTATTAGTGTTTAGCGCAATGATAACATCGCTTGGGCGCACTGTTTCCGTAATTGCTGTACTGGTTTTTCTTGCTGGCATAATATTAGGAAGAATCAGCATTAAAACTTCTGTAATTACACTGGCAATAACAGTTATAATCTGTTTTGTTTCCTTTAATCTTAATAAGACAGAAGTATCCGACAGGATTCAAAACCCTACTAATTTATCTGACAGGGATGTAATTATTAAAGGAGCAGAAGACCTTGCTTTCAAAACGCCGGTATTTGGGTTTGGGCCTTTAACTTTTCATAAAATATTTCCTTACACAGCCCAGTTGAAGGACAAGGGGGTAGGCAACTGGCATGATGATTTTTTCCAGGTCTATTTTGAAACCGGTATTCCCGGACTAATAAGCTTTATTGCATTGCTTGTTTTTGTGTTATGGAAATCATTTGCAGAAGTCAGAAAAGGAAACCGTCCGAATGAATTACCCTTTGCTCTTTTGTTGGGATTTTCAGGTTTGTACCTAACTCTCTTTACTATCGGTTTTATCATTCACGTAGTTTTATCAATCGTCTTTGCTTTTCTCGTTTCGCTTTTATCTTCTGAAACTTCGGAGACTATAACTCTGAATCACTCAAAGTAATACCTGGCTCCGAATCCTGCATCCATATTAAAACCAGTTCCCGGCACAAAATTAAATACAGGCGCTACTTCAAGAAAGACATCGATCGGAACAGTGCGTGCCATCCATGCCACACCGATCACGCCTCTAATCCCGAGCACAGCATCTTCATTGCTTTTGCCTGTTTTTATTTTTAATCCCGGCCCGTAATAAAGAACAAATTTTTGAGTCGATTGTATTGCGTTAAATGAATGCCATAAATAATCCGCGTTAATGTGAACTCTGTTATCATCTTTTGCGAAGGAAAACCCAAGCCCGAAGTCTAATGCATTTTTTTCATTCAGCCATGGTTTTACGCTGAAGCCGGTAGGCTGTCCGATTATCACCCCGACACCCACGCCTCTATCCTGTGCGAGAGAGGAGGGGGTTAAAAACATAAAAGCAGCCGCAATAACCAAAATTATCCTTTTCATCGTTGTCTCCTTATTTTGATCAAATAATCCGGATAAAATTACAACTTTTGCACAATATAATAAACCCTTTGCTTGTAAATAGTTACACCTTTCTGTAATTTTTTGAATAAAGATTGACGCATTACAAAAAGGGAGTTACCAGGGATGAGCAGCCTCCACGACAAGAAGATTCACAAACTTGCTAATCAATTTTCGTCAAAACTTGCAGCCACGACAAAAGAAGTAGCTGTTATACTTGCCGCCGGTCACGGGAAAAGAATTAAATCGCAAAGATCAAAAATGCTTCACAAGATATGGGGCGTGCCGACAGTTCAGAGAGTATTCAATGCATGCATAAGCGGAATTAGAAAAGTAAACACGATAATAGTCGTAGGAATTAAAGCCGAAGATGTGATGCAAGCGGTTGGAAACAGAAACAATACCTGTTTTGCTTTCCAGGAAAGCCAGAACGGAACAGGACACGCAGTGCAGGTTGCATTAAAAAAAATACGTAATAAATCATTTGACGGAACTGTGTACGTGCTTCCCGGCGATATGGGATTGCTTGATGAAAAAACGATAAAATCTTTCAGGCAGGAATTTATTAATTCAAATTCCGATATGATGGTGCTCACGGGAATTTACGAAGGCGACCCAGTGGAAAATTCTTACGGAAGAATAATCCGTGTTAAAGATAAAGACGAGTTTGGAATTCCTTCTCTCGACAGGGGAAAGGTTATCCGCATAATGGAGAACAAGGATATTCACGCTTTGCCTGATGACAGGCCTTTCAGGATAAAATACGACGACCGCACTTATTCATTTACAAAAGAAGAATTGATCGAGAATAATGAATACAACTCTGGTGTTTATGCATTTAAATACTCCCGGCTGAAAGAGTTGATCAAATTGCTTTCGAGCGATAACGTGCAGAAAGAAATTTACATAACCGATCTTATCGGGCTGTTCAATGAGCACGGTTATGCTGTGCAGGCGGTGAGCCCGGAAAAGCAATATGTTGTGATGGGCTTCAATAACAAATCCGTTTTGAAAGAAATGGAAGCGATTGCGCGGAAGATTGTTTATGAGAAGCTGAAAGACGTAATTGAAATTGAAGACCCGGATGATTTCTTCATCGATGATGAAGTTGTTGAAAGCATTTTAAAAATGGATAAGAAAAACATTCCTCTCGATATTTCCATCGGGAGCGGGGTCTATGTCGGCTCCGGGGTAAAGCTGAATTATGGCCTTGAGCTGAAAAGAAATGTGAAAGTCTGGGGCAATGTTCATTTCGGGAAGAAGGTTGTTGTTTGGGAAAACGCGCAGCTATCGACTTTTACTCACCAGACTTTTAAGATTGGCGACAACGTCGAGATTTTCTGGGGAGATATAATTAAAGGAAACATAAAGATCGGAGATAACTCACGAATTGAGTCCAGCGTTAATATGACTGGCAGCGATGAATACCCGTTAACTATTGGAAAAAAAGTATTGATAAAAGGCACGAGCTACCTTTTCGGTTCGCGGATTGGCGACAATGTAAACATAGAGCACAGCGTACTGATAAGAAAGAAAATTAAGAACGGGAGCAATGTAAGCTTCTACCTTCCCGAAACCGAAGGGATTGAGAACATTTCTGATTTACCCGAACCAGGAGGAGTTAAAAAGAGAAGGACGAGGAAGGGGAGGTAAATTTTATTATGTCCTTTTGATAAATGGTCAATTTGGTGCTAAAATTATATGGTTGAAAAGCCATATCAAAGTATGTATATTTAAGCATTAAAAAAGGAAAGGTGTTTTGCAGGGGACTGTTACATTTGAATGGGATGAAAATAAAAACGAGTATAACAAAAGGAAGCATAATATTTCTTTTGAAGAAGCCCAATATGCTTTCTCTGACCGAAAGAGAATTATAGCTAAAGACCTGGAACACAGCAAATATGAAGAGAGATATTATTGTTTCGGTAAAATAGATGAAAATATAATCACTGTTCGTTTTACGTACAGAAATAATAAAATAAGAATCATCGGAGCCGGATATTGGAGAAAAGGGAAACAATTATATGAAAAAGAAAATAAAATATAGTAATGAGAAAATAGGGAAGGTAGAAATAGTAGATGACTTTTTACCGAAGCCGGAAGATCTAGTATTTAAGGAAGATACTGTAAAAGTTACGCTAAATCTGAGCAAATCGAGCGTTACTTTTTTTAAAGAGATAGCTCAAAAACATGGAAGCCAGTATCAAAAGGTAAT